>JAICMR010000021.1 GCA_025929155.1 Chthoniobacterales bacterium
GACCTGCAAAATGGGCCGACCGAGTTCCTGCGCGATGCCGAGATCGATCAGGGCTCGGAGTGCGTATTCGCTGCGTTTAGAAATGTTCATTCTCTAGTGCGGTAGTAGACTTAAATCGAAAGTCTACTATTCCACTAGAGATGACAACAACTTTTTTAAATTTTTTTCGACAGGCCGCAAAGCCCGCCCGAATTATTCCCGCCGCTGCTTTTCCATGAGCGTCTTGAGCTGGCGCTCCATCGCCTTAAAGGCATCGTTGATCACTTTGCCGAGCGGCTCATGCATTTCATGCGCACCCTGTTTTTCATCGGCAACCAGCTCGTGGCCCGGCGGCACCGTGACGTCGATGCGAACGCGAAACGGGTTGCCATTATGTTGAGCTTGGTTCGGATGCTCGACGACCACGTCGCAGCGGCTGATGTGGTCGCAGAAGTGATCGAGCCGCTCGGCTTTGCTGCGAATAAGTTGATCGAGTTGGTCCGTCTTCTCCACGCCCCGATACGAAATTTCAATTGGTAGGTGCATCTTCTTTGGTCCCCGATCAGAGCGGCTGAAGCGAACGAAAGTGCGCGGACAATTTCGGCGGCTCGATTTTCACAAGATCACTTTTAACATGTTCGACGACGCGATTCCGGATCGGCGGCGGGAGGAGTTCGGTGATTGCAGAATGAATCGCGGGGGGCGCGGCAAACGACCAACCCTGAGGCTTCTCGCGCTGCACAATGTCAGTGATGTGCTCGGCGAGCTGCTTCTGAATGCGACGGTCGGTTTCGGTCTCGAGAGTGGTGTGTTCGGCGATGGAACTGGCGTGCGTCGAGTTACCGTCGCCGACGGGAAAGCTCCCGGCCTGATCGGTTAATTTCTCGTCGTATCGCTGATGCGCGTCCGTGATGTCGAAAGCTTGTATGAGTTGCAATCTGGCGCCGCGGGTCGGGGTGTCATTGACTCGATAAGCTTTTAAGCTGCCGCGATCCGCTACGATGATAAGTGATGTCGGTGTCATAGGTGTCTCAACAAATTCGCGCGCGGAAGACGCTTTGCGCTCACTTTGAGCGGTGATGTCAGCGGGAAGGTGCCGCTACGATTTCGGTTTGGATGAAGTGACCGCTGTTCCCTCAGCTTCTGAGTTTTCCTTCTTCTCTGCTTCAGCAGCCGGTTTGCTCTCGCCATTGTGAGGCGCGGCGAATTGCCGCTTTTTCCAAGATTCGTGGCGCGCTTGCGCGGTGGAACCGGTTGTCAGTTTGAACAGCATGGTGGCACGAGCTTGGACCTCGGCTTCGTCTCCAGAGACTAACGCCTTCGGATCATCGCAGAAGCCTTTCTCCGACGTCGTGTCGATGATCAATTGCCACGCGACATCTTTCTGACCAGGGAGGACGAACGCGATGGATTCGTGGTGCGCATTGATCAGCAGCAGGAAAGTGTCGTCCCGGATCAACTCGCCTTGGAAAGTCTGCACGTCGATGGTGTCGCCGCTGAGGAGCATCCCGAGACAGCGGACGAACGGCGAGTTCCATTCTTCGTCGGTCATTTCATTGCCACCGGGGTTGAACCACATCACGTCGCGAATTTCGGAGCCGCGAATCCGGCGACCCTGGAAGAATTTTGGACGCCGAAAGACGGCGTGATCGTGCCGAAGCTGGATCAGTTTTTTGGTGAAATCGAGGAGGCCCTGTTTTCTTCCGTCAAGTTCCCAATCGAGCCAACTGATCTCGTTATCCTGGCAATAAGCGTTGTTATTCCCCTGCTGGGTGCGACCTCGTTCATCCCCTGCGGTGAGCATCGGCACGCCCTGAGAGAGGAAGAGCGTAACCAGGAAATTTCGGAGCTGCTGAAGACGGAGCTGGTTGACTTCGGGGTCGTCGCTCGGGCCCTCGACGCCGTGATTCCAGGAGTGATTGTTATTGTCGCCGTCGCGGTTTTCTTCGCCGTTGGCTTCGTTGTGTTTGTCGTTGTAGCTGACGAGGTCGTTTAGGGTAAAGCCGTCGTGCGCGGTAATGAAGTTGACGCTCGCGTAGGGGCGGCGCCCGCTCATCTGATAGAGATCGGGGCTGCCCGTCAGCCGGTAGGCGATCTCGCCGATTTTGCCTTCATCGCCTTTCCAGAAACTGCGGATGGCGTCGCGATATTTGCCGTTCCACTCCGCCCACAGAATCGGGAAGTTGCCGACTTGATAACCGCCTTCGCCAACGTCCCAGGGTTCCGCGATTAGCTTCACCTGCGAGAGGACCGGATCCTGGTGAATGATCTCGAAGAAAGCGCTGAGCTTATTCACTCCGGTCGCATCGCGCGCGAGAGTAGAGGCGAGGTCGAATCGAAAACCATCCACGTGCATTTCGAGCACCCAATAGCGCAGGCTATCCATCACGAGTTGGAGAGTGCGCGGATGGAGCAAGTTAAAGGTGTTGCCCGTGCCGGTGAAGTCCATGTAGAAGCGCGGATCTTCCGGCGAGAGACGGTAGTAAGCCTGGTTATCGATCCCGCGAAAGCTCAGCGTTGGGCCGAGATGATTTCCTTCGGCGGTATGGTTGTAGACCACGTCCAGGATCACTTCGAGGCCCGCCTGGTGGAGGTTCTTCACCATTTGTTTGAACTCATCGACCTGCTCGCCGGTGATGCCGCTGCTCGAATATTTGGTGTCGGGCGCGAAGAAACCGATCGTGTTATAACCCCAGTAATTCGTTAGGCCGCGATCGACCAGCACCTTATCGTTGATAAAAGCCTGGGTCGGGAGGAGCTCGACCGCGGTGACGCCGAGGTCCTTGAGATACTTGATGGACGGTTCGCTCCCGAGCCCGGCATAGGTGCCGCGCAACTCCTCCGGGATTTCCGGGTTTAATTTCGTGAAGCCTTTCGTGTGCAGCTCGTAAATGATCGAGCTGTGCAGCGGCGTTTTGGGACGGTGCGAGTCGCCCCAGTCAAACGCATTATCAATCACAACCGACTTCGGCATCCCCCAAGCATCGTCGCGAAAATCGCGCGCGAGATCTTCCGACGGTCCGCCTACCACATAACCGAACATCTCGTCCGACCAGTTTACCCGGCCGGCGATTGCTTTTGCGTAGGGATCGATCAAAAGCTTGGAACTGTTAAAACGCTGGCCCCGCTCCGGATCGTAGGGACCGAAAACGCGATAGCCGTAGAGCTGACCGGGCCGCGCGTCGGGCAAAAAAATGTGCCAGACCTGATCCGTGTGCTCAGTCATTGGGACGCGGATGTTTTCCTGACGTGAATCAGGTGCGTCGAAAAGACAGAGATCAACGGAAGCCGCGGTCTCGGAGAAGAGGGCGAAATTGACGCCGTTGCCAAGCCAGGTGGCGCCGAGAGGGTAGGGATAACCAAGCCAAATTTTTACAGGAGTCATAGCGAAAAGCCGGATTGTTTATGCTATTCGAAGGTGCGGCCTACAAGAGGCCGGAAGAAAATAAGTTTATCAGCCAGACCTCTGAGAGGCGGTCTTCAAAACAGTTTTGAGCGGAGCACAGCGCAGTCGAAGAACCGTGGATTTGCCACGAAAATTCGAGGGCGTGACCCAAACCGTTTTTCGGTGGAGCTCAGGAGGTTGGAGCTGCGGACGGAGCGTCCCGTATTTCTTACGGGACCCGCCGACATCGCTGCGCTCCACTCAGGATGACGCTGTCTTAGTTTGTCACTTTCTCGCCTTGAGCTCGAGCTTCCGGTAGAGCGTCGCCATGCTAATGCCGAGCACGCTCGCGGCGCGTTCCCGCGAATTTTTGTACTGCGCGAGGGTCGCCTCGATATACTTGCGCTCCTGCTGTTGGATGAACTCGTCGAGCGACTGCCCAACTGGCATTCGGTCTCTCGATTTCCGGCCCGATTCCTCTCTGTTGAAATCGACGATCTGCGGCGGAAGATCACCCGGCAAAATCAGGTCGTTGTCGCAAAGTGCGCAGGCACGTTCTATGGCATTTTCGAGCTCGCGCACATTGCCGGGATAATTGTACTGCGAGAGCAGCTCGATCGCCTGGGGATCGATTTTTTTCGCCTCGGTGCCGGTGAGCGACGCCTGTTTCTGCAGGAAATGATTCACCAGCAGCGGCACATCCTCGAGCCGCTCGCGGAGTGGCGGAATCTCCAGCGGAATGACCGCGAGCCGGTAATAAAGGTCTTCGCGGAAACTGCCTTCGCTGATTTTGTCCTGGAGCGGTTCATTCGTGGCGCCGACAACTCGGACGTTCACCGGAATACTCTTGTTCTCGCCGACCCGCCGCACTTCGCGCTCTTGCAGAACCCGGAGCAGCTTCGTCTGCAACGACGTCGCCATCGAGTTGACCTCATCGAGGAAAATCGTCCCGAGATTCGCCTCTTCGAAGAGCCCCTGCTTGTCGGCCACCGCGCCGGTGAACGCGCCTTTTTTGTGGCCGAAAAGTTCCGATTCAAGCAAATTCTCTGGGAGCGCGCTGCAGTTGATTGCGACGAACGGATGATGCTGCCGGTTGCTGTTGAAGTGCAATCCACGGGCGACCAGTTCCTTGCCCGTCCCGCTTTCTCCCTGAATCAAAACCGTGCTGTCCGTGTCGGCGACCTTATTGATCAGGTTGTAAACCTTCTGCATTTTCTCGCTCGCCCCGACGATGTTCTCGAACTTGTATTTGTTCTTCAGCTCCTTCCGCAGATACGTGTTCTCACGCATCGTCGATTGATAATCGAGGGCGCGCTGCACCGTCATCTGGAGCTCGTCGATCTTGAACGGCTTCGGCACGTAACCGTGCGCGCCCATCTTCATCGCCTCGATCGCGGTGTCGACCGACGCATACGCGGTGATGAGAATGACGAGCGTCTGCCGATGATGCTCGCGCACGTGCCGGAGCACATCGAACCCGCTCATCGTTTCCATCTTCACGTCGGTGATCACGATCTGCGGCTCGATCTCGTCGAGTTTTTCGACCGCCTTGGCGGCGGAGCTAAAGGGAAAGACTTGGTGACCTTTGTCGCGGCAGAGAGTCACAATGACCTCCACCATTGCCGGCTCGTCGTCGATGATGATGATTTTGGCCATGGTTTCGGGGCGGAGGTTATTTCACGCCTGAGAAAAGAAAAGGCAAATATGAGAATCGTGCGACCTTTCCGTTCTCAGATGGGAGAATATCTGAGGGTGTGAATCCGATCATCTTGACTTCGCTCCAATTCGCTCAGGACGACGGGAGTTCCGGTATTCGTGCCTTTACGACTTTACGCGCTTCCGCCACGAGCAGGCTGCACGCTTCCGGACAGAGCAACGGCACCACGTTTTCGCCGCGCCCGGTCTGGTCGCCCGGCGCGATGAATTTATCGAGCGGCAGGCGTAAGGAGGGCCGCGCCCTCGAGTCATCGCGCGGCCAAAGAATCGTGCGGAGACAACCCGGCTCCCCACCCTGCGAACGACAAAAGCGCCCGACAAGCTGATCGATCTCCCGATCGCAAATGCTGGCCGCGACCCGGTACATTCCGGTCTGGCGCTGTAACTTTTCCCGAAGCGGCGTCGGCCTCAGCCGATTATCTTCCCACGCCAGTAGCGTCGGAAGACGGCCCGGATAAAAAAAATCGAGCGCCAGTTGCAAGTCGCGAAGATTCCTCAGTTCGAGTCGCCAGCCGTGGCGCAAATCCGGCGCCGTCTTCAGCGCGCGATAAACCCCCGCGTCCGTCAACCGCGCGAGCTCGATCGCATTCTCGGGCGAATAATAGCTTTCGAGTGCTTCGCAATGTTCATCTTCCCGGTGACAAAGCGTGAAGCCTTCGCTGTTCTTTCGGATCAGGATTTGTCCCATCCCGCGCGCACCGGCCGCGAGCCACTCGGCCAGCACCCGCTCAACCGGCGGGGTCATCTTTTTTCGGTGCGCAAATCGCCTGCGCGAGAAGCACCGCCGCGTGTTCGAGGAAATCTCGATCGTCGGCAGTGAACGCGTTCACTTTCTCGCTCTCGACATCGATGATCCCACAGACGCGGCGTTTCTCGTCCTTCACGATCGGCACAACGATTTCGGAGCGAGTCGTCCAGAAAGTCGGGAGATAACGGGGATCTTTTTTCACGTCTGGCACTACCAGCGTTTCGGCCGATTCCACGACCGCGCCGCAGAGACCTTGCGTGACCGGAAAGCGCGGATAAGTCGGAGGTTCCTCACCTGTCCCGGCGACGATGACACACTCGCCGCGCGTCACTTTGTAAATGCCAACCCAGCGATATCCGCGTTCAGCGCGGATCAGCTCCGCAGCTCGCCGGACGCAGAGCGGTTGGTGCGAATCGGCGAGGACAAAAGCGCCTAGGTCTTGCAACAATTTGGTCGAAGAAGTCTTCACGCGAAGCGCTAACCAGAGACAGTCTGCGCGGAAGTCGCGAGATCAAGCGCGCACGCGTCGAAATTTTCCGCCTGGGCAATGAGAATATCCGCGAATTCCGGTGCCGTCCCGATCGCGCTCGCATAATAGAGGGCCCGTCCGTGAAGTCGATGCGGATTGGTGCGGAAAACTTCGCGCGTCCCGGCTCCGATCATTGTGTCTTCCTGTTCGATCCCGAGGAGCACTGGGATGTCCTGGTAACTGTGGAGCCCGTCCGAGATGAAGAACGGAACAATAATGACGTTTGGCGTATTCGTTAGGCGCGCCCAATCGGAGATGAGAGGCGGCTCTTCCATGTAGGCGCTTTGGACAGAGGCGTAGCGGCCGAGCGCCGAAATTTTTTGCACCTGCCGTTTCGCGGCCACCGCGCTCTGGTCGTTCAAAGCCGTACCATGGCCGACAATCAAAAGAGTGGTTTCCGCTTCCGCCACTTCTGGCGCGATCTCGCCGGCGCGGCGCAGGAGCAGATCGGTCACGCCGGGATGATTTCCCACCGGCTCGCAATATTTCCAAACCTGGCCGTCCGGTCGCGTCGTTAGGCGTCCGTCCAGCTCGAGCTCCCGCGGAATGATCTTTTGTGTGAAATAACCTTCGCTGATGAAGTTCGGGACCACGAAAACGTCGTGGATTTCAGGATCGGAAAAGAAGAGCAGCGCGTCGTGAAAACTCGCTTCCTCTTTCCAGAAACAGCAGGCCACCTCCCGGAAAATTCCTCGCGCCCGAATCACGTTGGCCTGCGCCAGACTCGGCGCGCTTGAATCCCGGTTCACGGTCGAGCCGTGGCCGGCAATTAAAAGCGCGGAATGTTCGTACGACATCGCGGAACTCTACTCGCACTGCGCATGATCCGAAATCAAGTCGAAGCTAATCTTCGCTCCTGTCATTCCGAGCGAAGCCGAGGAACCCGACGATTTTCCTTGAGCGTCAATCTGGAAAAAATTCGCCGCTTGGAAAAAGCGACGGGATCGCTCAACGCTCGCTTGCGGCTTCGCCGGGGGCGATAGCCGGCGAGCTTCCCGTTAATCAGACGTGTCTTCCTCCGATTCCGGCTTTTCGCGTTCGGTGCCCTGGCCGTAAATCTCTCGCAGAATTTTTCCGATCATTGGTGCCGCCGCCGATCCCCCGTGGACCGTGCTGCCGACGTCGCCTTCGTAAAGCGCAGCGAAAGCATACTGCGGATGCTCCGCTGGGACAAAGCCCGCGAACCACGCCGCGGTCCGCTCTTTCTCCTTCGGTCCCCATTGCGCGGTGCCGGTTTTGCCCGCGACGCTGACCTTGTCGAGGCTCGCCTGGTGCGCGGTGCCAAGCGGTCCGTTCACCGCGTCGATCATTCCGTGGTGCACCTGATCCATCGTCTGGGGGCTCGCGCCGATTTCCTTTTTCACCCGGACCGCGTAGGCCGCGACGATTTCGTTGCTCCCGGTTTGCACCTGCTGCACGAGCCGGGTTTGATAAAACGTCCCGCCATTCGCCACAATCGCCATCGCCTGCGCCATCTGGAGCGGCGTCGTGAGCAGATCGCCCTGGCCGATCGAGAGGTTTGCGATGTCGCCGCCGAGGATCTTCCGGCCGTGCATTTTTTGCATGTAAGAGTCGTTAGGCAAACGTCCTTCCGCTTCGCCCTTCAACGGCACGCCCGACTTTGCGCCAAACCCGAGCCGCGCTGCCCAATCCATGATCGGCTCCGCGCCCGTCTTGATGCCGACCTGATAAAACCAGGTATCGCAGGACTGGGTGAGCGCCTGCACGAAATTCAGCGAACCGCGGTCCGTGTGCTTCCAGTTATGGAAGGTGGTGTTGCCGATATTCATTTCCGGCACGCATTCATATTGGTCTTCCGGAGTGATCGTGCCGCTCTCGAGTGCGGCGATGCCGACCGCAACCTTGAAAGTCGACCCCGGCGGATACGCTGAACGCCAGGCGCGCGGGAGCAGCGGAATATTCGGATCACTTTGCAGCGCTTTGAATTTCGCCGCCGAGATCGAGGGGACGAACTCGTTAGGATCAAACGTCGGCCATGAAGCCATCGCGAGAATGTCGCCGTTGTTCGGATCGATGATGACAATCGCGCCGCGCTTCGCTTTCGCGGCGAGCGCTTTCTCCGCCATTTCCTGGAGGTGGAGGTCGAGCGTCGTGACGACGTTATAGCCCGGCACCGGCGGGTCGATCACGCGGTCGGAAGTCTTCCTGCCGTTTTTGTCGAAGGTCACTTTATAGTGCCCGTAGCGCCCGGTGAGCATGCTGTTGAAAGTTTGCTCAAGACCTTCGCGCCCTTCCGTTTCCGGCCAAAGCAGCTGGCCATTTTGGATGATGCCGTCGGCGTTACGACTCGTCCGACCGGTGTAGCCGATCAGCGCGCCGGCCACGCTGTCGTGAGGATAAATGCGCAGATAAATCGGCTTGAGCGAGAGCGCGCCGGTCAGCGCGGTCTTCAACTTCTCGCGCTCGTCGGTGTTCAAATCCTGCGCGATCTCAAAGGGCAGAAAGCCGCGGTTGTGGTAATGCCGCAAAATCGCCTTGTCTGAAACCTGCAGCGACCGGCCGAGCAGTTTTTCGGCCGTCGCGATATTCTCGTGCGCAAACTCCAGTGCGCGCGCATCGGAGAAATCGAGCGGCGTCGGGAAGTCGATCGTCAGGTTGTAACAGAGACGATTTTGCGCGAGCGGCGCACCGTTGCGATCGCTGATCTGCCCGCGCGGCGCCGGAATATCGAGAACGTAAGTCCGCGCCTGCTTCTGCGTCTCGAATGTCGGTTTGATCGCCTCGACAAACGGGGTCGCGATCGGTTCGTTGGCAGGCTCGTTAGGCTGTTGCGCAGCTGCGAGCGACACCCCGCATCCGAATACAATCCATAGATGGCGCAGATTCACACAGAGTTTTGAGAAAGAGAAGGCCGTGTGGAATTTCAATCTGCGTTAAAGCTGCGACATCTGCGGAGAATTCAGTGCCGCTCCAGAAAGCGGTGCACCTCCTCAGCCAACTTTTGGCCTATCCCTTCGGTCGACGCAATTTCTTCAACCGTCGCCTTGCGCAAACGCTGCACCGATCCGAACCGGCGCAGGAGCAGACTTTTCCGGTTTTGGCTCACGCCCGGACAATCATCCAGAATGCTTTCGCCGATCCGCTTTTTCATGAGCAACTGGTGATAACTGTTCGCGAACCGATGCGCCTCGTCGCGGATCCGCTGAAGCAAACGCAACGCCCCTGAATCCTCTGGCAACTGCAACGGAAGCGCGCGGCCCGGCCGGTAGATTTCTTCAAATTCTTTCGCAAGGCCGATGATCGGAAGCTCATGCAACCCGAGTCGCTGCAGCTCGCGACAGGCTGAGGAGAGCTGGCCCTTTCCGCCATCGACGATGATCAAATCCGGCAGCCGAATGAATTTGATGCGCACACTATCATCCGGAGCCGAGCGAAGCGGAGTCGAGAAATCCTGATCGGTTTTTGGAGAACGCTCGAGTGCTTTCGGCAGAGTGAGAGGAACTGTGGAAGGAGCTTCACGGTCGCCGGGAGGGATTCGTCGGTTTCGATCTGTTTCGCTCCGGATGATCATGCGCTTGAGCGCTTCCTCCGGCGTTTCCTGCGAAAACTCCGCAGTCTCCGGATTCTCGGCCCGGGCCTGGAGAAGCACGCGCGAGTAACGTCGCCTAACGACCTCCGCCATGCTCGCAAAATCATCCTGGCCTTCTACCGTCCGAATTCGATAACGCCGATAATTATTCTTGTCCGGCACGCCGTCTCGGAACGAAACCATCGAAGCCACGACATGCGTCGTCGAGATGTTCGAGATGTCGAAGCATTCCATCACTTTCGGCAGCGCAGGCAGTTGCAGTGCATCAGCCAGCGCGCGCACATCCGCCTCCGGATCGATCGTGCTCGGCAAGCTGTGCCGCGTAAAACGTCGCATTGGCTTCGTCGTGCGCCGCAAATCTTCCAGCATGTTCCGCAGCTCCGCCGCTTTCTCAAAATCCATCTTCGCGGCCGCTTTGCGCATTTCCTCCTCGAGCGCATTCATCATTTCGCGCGAGTGACCCTCGAGAAATTGCGCGGCCTGCTCGACCCGTTGTCGATAGGTTTCCGCGTTGATCTCGCTCAGCCGCATCGGTACCTGATAGGTTGAAGATTTTAATTCCCGCTCCGTTGGCGAACCGCGGCCAAACGTGAGTACGCCGAATTTTTTCCGCATGAAATTCAGCGTCTGCCGAAGCGCACCGGCATGCGCATACGGTCCGAAATAGCGCGCGCCATCATCCTTCTTGAAGCGCGCCAACCGGAAGCGCGGCCATTCTTCCGTTGGATCGACTTTCACGACGAGAAAGCGCTTGTCATCGCGGAACGAGATGTTGTAGCGCGGCCGATATTCCTTAATCAGCTTGCCCTCGAGCAGAAGCGATTCCGGTTCGCTCGCTACCGTGTGGACTTCGAAATCCCAAACCGCTTCGAGCAGCGCGCGCGTCTTCAAATCGGCGACAGCCATCTTCGACGGCATGAAATACGATCCCACGCGCTTGCGCAGATCGCGCGCTTTCCCCACGTAAATCACGCGGCCAAACCGGTCGCGCATCAGGTAAACGCCCGGTTTGTGTGGAACTTCGTGGACCCTCTTGTTCAGGTCCGGCTTTTCCTTCGACAAGGCCACAGACAACTGTAGCGGCGGCCGTGTCGGCCGCATGTGCGAAAGTCAAACTGGGATGTGGGATGTCGCCATCGTGGGGAGCGGTCCGGCCGGCGCGAGTTGCGCGGCTTTTTGTGCCGCGGCAGGGCTGCGCACGCTCGTGATCGAGCGCGCGATCTTTCCTCGCGAAAAAGTCTGTGGCGATTGCCTGAATCCGACCTGCTGGCCTGTCCTCGAGCGACTCGGGGTGGCGACGGAAGTGCGCGCCGTGCCGCACGGGACACTGGGGCGGGTCGATTTCATCGCGGTAGGTGGTCGCTCCGTCAGCGCACCATTGCCCCTCGGTGTGACAGCGGAAATCGCGATCCGCCGCAGCGTGCTCGACCAGATTTTGCAGTGCCGCGCCGGGTCGTTAGGCGCGGAAGTGCGGGAAGGCGAAACGCTACGGCTCGTTAGGCGAGACCCCGCGGGCTGGAAGGTCGAGACGGAGAACTTTTGTGAGCCGGCAACCTTCCTCGTCGCGGCCGACGGCCGCAATTCCACCGTCGCGCGCCTCTGCGAGCTGATGCCGCGGGTGGCCCGCGATCGGGTGGCGCTGCAAACGCACCTTCCGATGCCGGCGAACTTCGGCGAGCGCGTGGTCCTGCAATTGTTGCGCGAAGGGTATTCCGGACAGGCGCCGGTCGGTGACGGCTTGCTCAATCTTTGCCTGGTGAGTCGGCCTAACGACTTGCCAAAAATCAAAAAGTGGGCGGAGAAGCAGTTCGCGATCGCACTGTATCACAACTGGCGCACGATCGCGCCGCTCGCCCGCGCGCCGCTGCCGCCGAGTCAGCCGGGCCTGTTTCTGGTCGGTGATGCGGCGCGTGTGGTCGAGCCGTTCACGGGCGAAGGGATTTACTACGCGTTGCGTGCCGGTGAGCTCGCGGCGGAAGCAATCGTGGCCGGCGATCCGGCGGCTTATCGAAGGTCGCACCGCCGGCTTTACTCCGGTCGTCTCTGGCTAAACGCGCTCGCCCGTCTTGCAGTCGAGCATCCGCGCCTAACGAGCGGCCTGCTGCGGGTTTTGCCTAACGAGCAAAAACTGTTGCGGCTGCTCACGAGAAAAGTCGTGTCATCCTGAAGGCGTAAACCGGTCATCCGAAGGGGAGCGGAATCGAAGGACCCCGCACGGTTGCCAAAGCTCCGCACCAGATCCCCGCGATCGTTGTTCCAGGCAGCTCCACGGGATCCTTCGACTCCGTTGCGCTCCACTTCATCCGCTCAGGGTGACCGGGTTCTCGACGCCTTTGCCGCTTTCACTGTGTTCGACATCAGCATCGCAATCGTCATCGGCCCAACCCCGCCGGGCACAGGCGTGATCGCAACCGATTTGGGGGCGACTTCGTCAAACGCGACATCGCCAACGAGCCGATAGCCACGCGGCGCGGCCCCATCTTCAACCCGATTGATCCCGACATCGATCACGACCGCGCCTTCCCGCACATGCTCCGCTCTAACGAATCCTGCTTGACCGATCGCAGCGACCACGACATCGGCCGCCCGCGAGATCTCCGCGAGATTTCGCGTGCGGGAATGCACGACTGTGACGGTCGCGTCGATGCCCTTTTGCATGAGAAGAAGCGCGAGCGGCTTGCCAACGATCATGCTCCGACCCAGCACCACCACATGTGCCCCGCTGATTGCGACCCCGCTTTCCTTCAGCAAACGCAAACAGCCTAACGGCGTGCAGGGCACAAATCCGCTCGCGTCGCCGAGCGCGAGCTTCGCGATGTTGAGCGGATGAAAGCCATCGACATCCTTCGCCGGATCGAGAGCGCGAACGATCGCGCTTTCGTCGATCTGCTTTGGCGGCGGCGATTGCACCAGGATGCCATGAATCGCGGGATCATGGTTTAGTTCATCGACGCGCGCGAGGAGTTCGGGCTGGGACGTGTCCGCGGGCAGTTCGAGTTTGACCGAATGAAGCCCAAGCTCGCGACACATCTTGTCTTTCGAGCGCACATATGCGCGCGACGCGGGATCATCGCCGACGAGAACCACCGCCAGTCCGGGCGTCGTGCCCTGTGCCTTAAGCGCCGTAATTTCTCTCCGCAGTTCCGCGTAGACCTTTTCCGCGATCGCGCGGCCGTCGATGACTTTGGGTTCATTCGGCACAACGAGTTCTGTGTAGCGGTGGTCGCAGCGAGCCGCAAACTTTCGTGAAATGCGCGCGCATTCGGGGAGGACGGGGTGCCACCCCCGTCTTTTGGGAGTCTTTCCGCAAAACGGGCGGCGTTACGCCTTTGTTTTCAGCTGGTGCTTTTATGCGGCGCAGCGGCTTTTGCCGCGGCAAATTCCTCCGCCGCTCCCCCGGTTGCGCTTGCGCAAATCTGCAGCGGGCAGACCGTCCGTCGCCCCCAGGGGGCGGTCACGGACCAGGATTGTTCGTCACCGCATTTCCACCAACTGCATCATGGTCTCCTGCAACCGCGCCCGTTCGCGCTCGAATTCCGTTTCGCCGTTCGTTAGGGCGACGCGCTGCGGCGGGCCAAAGATGACGCGAACTTTCGAGAATGGCTTCGGCAAAACGAAACGATCCCAGCTCTTCACCCGCCAGCAGCTTGCGTATTCCAAATTGATAGGCACGACCTGCGCGCCGGTTTGTTGCGCCAGAAAAATAATGCCCGGCCCCAGTTGGTAGGCCGGCCCGCGCGGGCCATCCGGCGTGATTACGACGTCTTTGCCGGCGGCGATGACTTCCGCCAGTTGCCGCATCGCACTGACGCCTTTGCGCGAACTCGAGCCCCGCACCACTTCGAAATCAAGTCGCTGAATGAACCCGGCGAGAAGATCGCCATCGCGGCTCGGGCTGATGAGCGCGGCGCCGCGACGCTCCGGCAGGTAGCGCCTGATCACGAAGGGCAAAAGCAAAAGCCGGTTGTGCCAGAGCGCGCCGATGTATCGTTCGTTAGGCGAGCTACCGATTAGCTGCGCCCGATCGTCGATTTCAAAATGCAATGTGCGCGCCCAAACCTGGAGAAGACGATGGCCAAGACCAATCAAGCAACGGGCGCGCCAGCCTTCAATTTTCATCGCAGGATTCCCGCGTCGCGCGCGGCGCCGCCTTCCATGGCCCCATGAAAAGCCATCATCCCGAGCGGAGCCGAGGGATTTCGTGGTGAAATCTTGGCGCTGGCCATATGGGATTTCTGGACTCCGCTAGGCTCCGCCCGGAATGACCAACTTCTTAAGCGTCCTCTAAAGGTAGCCACCAGATTTCAGCTTTTTCGTGAGGTCGATTTGCCGCGAAAGCAGTTCACGATAAAGCGCCGCGTTCTGTTTTTGGGGCTCGGCCCGAGACTTCTTCTCCACCCGCACGAGATCGTCGACCAGTTTCTCGAGGGCGAGCGGTTTTCCTTTCACCCGGCAATAAGTCCAGGCGGCATGAATGGCCGCGCCTAACGACGCTGCTTCCGTTACTCGCAGCGCGAGAGTCGGCAGACCGAGCACATCGGCGGCGAGTTGTCGCCAGACCGCGCTGCGACTTCCGCCACCTGTAAGGCGGATTTCTTCGGGCTTGATTCCGAGATCGGCGAAACGGCGCAAGCCATAGGCGAGTCCGAGCGTGACCCCTTCGAGGACGGCTCGCCCCATGAATTCGGGCCTCATGTTCGCGGTCGTCAGGCCACGGAACACGCCGTTGCCCTTCGGCAGGTTCGGCGTCCGTTCACCTAACAAATAAGGGAGGAATTGCAGCCCGCCCGCACCAGCCGGAACACGGCTTACTTGTTCCTCCATCGTCGGCATGTCCCAGCCGAAAAGCTTGCGCATTTGCTCGGTCGCGAGCGCGACGTTCATGGTGCAGGTGAGCGGCAGCCAGTGATCGGTCGCGTCGCAGAAAGCCGCGATTTCGCCTTTCGGATCGATCACCGGTTCCTCGGCAAACGCGCAAATCGTGCCAGACGTTCCGAGACTCACCGTCACGACGCCGGGTCGGATATTGCCAGTGCCGATCGCGCTCATCATGTTGTCGCCGCTCCCGGCGCTCACGAGCGCATCGTCGGCCAGTCCCCAGGCTTCGCGCAGACTGCTCCGGAGCAATCCAGCCGGCCGCGTCGAGGAGCGGAGCGGCGGAAGCATCGACTCGAGTTTCGGGTCGATGAACTTCAAGATCGGTTTGCACCAGGCGCGCATGCGCACATCCATCAATCCAGTGCCGGAGGCGTCGCCGTATTCCATCTGGCGCTCGCCGGTCAGCCAAAGATTCAGATAATCGTGCGGCAAAAGGACGCTCGTTAGGCGGCGAAAATTGGCCGGCTCGTTTTCTTTCAGCCAGAGAATTTTCGGGGCCGTGTAACCCGGAAGCATCGGATTGCCAGTCAACTCGATTAGCCCTTCTGGCCCGCCGAACTGCTTGTTGAACGCTTCGCATTGCGCGTCGGTCGAGACATCGCACCAGAGCTTCGCCGGCCGGAGCGGCGCGCCCGCTTCATCCAGCGCGACCAACCCGTGCTGCTGCGCGCTCACGCCGATCGCTTTGATCTCGCTCCGGCGCGCGCCAATCGCCTCGAGACAGGCGGCAACCGTTTTTTCGGCGGCCTCAATCCAAAGCTGCGGATCCTGTTCGACGTGCCCGGCCGGAAGGTCGGCAATCGTGCCATAGGTCTCCTGTGCGAGAGCCAGGACTTCCCCCGACTCGATATCAAGCACGAGCGTCTTCGTGCTTTTAGTTCCGCTATCGATTCCGAGGCAAAGCATCAGGTAAGAAAATCCGAAGCCCGAATAACGAAGTTCGAATGAATTTTCGAACAACTAATGCAAATTTCGAACTCGCGCGGCGAGCCGTATTGAATTCTGAGTCTTCCGCCACGTTTGATTTGGATTTCGAAATTGGAATTTCGTGCTTCCCTAAAGACGATGATCAAGAAGCTATTGCACACGCGCTACCGTGTCACCGATCTGGAAAAGACGGTTTCATTTTATCGCGACGTGCTCGGGTTGGAAGAAGTGCGGCGCCATACTTCCGGTCGCGGTTCACAGCTGGTTTTTTTGAAGGCACCGGGGAGCGAACAGGAAATCGAGATCTGCAAGTTCGACGAGAGTGGTCCAGTGCAGGTCGGTCCCGATCTCACTCATCTGGCGTTTGAGGTCGATGATCTCGAGACGTTCGCGAAGCAGACGGCGGCGAAGGGTTACCCACTCTCGGATGGTCCGCATCCGAATGGCAAGGGCGGCGCGATCGCGTTCATTGACGCGCCGGAAGGTTACGAGGTCGAGCTGATCCAGCGCAGCGGCGCTCGTTAGGCGCGATCGTTCTTCCCGTAGAAACCGGAACGACTTAACGAAGAATGAAAAGAAACATTTCCGCGAAATGCGTTCTGTTGGTTGCGCTCTTGTTTGCCTTCGTCAGCGTCGCGGGAGCCGCTCCGAAGCAGAAAAAGCATCATTCCGTCAAGCGCGCCATCGCCGTCGAAGAAACCACGCCGCCACCCGTGCCGGTCACGGCGCCCGCCGCCTTTCCCACTCCGCGGCCCGGCGCGCGGGAAGAAAATGGCGCGCCGAAAACACGCGCTGCCGCCGTGCTCGTGACGAACGTGCGCTCGGGCGAGATTCTCTACGAGAAGAACGCCGACGCACCGCGGGCCGCCGCCAGCACGCAAAAGCTGCTGACGGCGTTGATCGTGGCGGAGACGGGTTATCTCGATCAGCCGGTGACAGTGGAGCCGAGCGACACGGAGGCGGAGCCGGTGCGGCTGAACATCAAGCCGGGCGAAGTCTATCCGCGGATTGATTTGCTCCGCGCGCTGCTCGTGAAAAGCCCTAACGACGTCGCGCGCTGCCTGGCGCGGGATAACGCCGGCAGCATCGAAGCGTTCGCAGACAAAATGAACGCGAAAGCACGCGCGCTCGGCGCCACCCATTCGCATTTCGTAAACCCGAACGGGCTCCCAATTCCCGACCAATGGTCCACGGCGCGCGACCTCTCGATCATCGCGCGAGCCGCGTATGCGAACCCGACGATTCGCTCGATCGTTTGTCTGCCGCGTCTCACCTTTCGTTATGCCAATGGCCGCACCCGGGAACTCGAGAACACGAACAAAGTCCTGAAAAGTCTTGCCTATTGCAACGGGATGAAGACGGGCTACACAGAAGCGGCCGGTCATTGCCTGATTGCGAGCGGCACGATCCCCGGCCGTGAAGTGATCGTGGTTGTGCTGGGCGACAGCAAGGCCGGCGTCTGGCGCGACGCGTCGGCGCTGCTTTCATGGGGTTTGGTGACGATGTAACGGTGATTCCGAGTGGAGCCGAGGGATCTCGAAATTCCCGTGAAGCGCAACCGCAGAAGTTTGCGATCGTGGCTTCGAGGCGCTCCACAGAATCCCGTGACTCCGCTGCGCCGCGCTCAGAATGACAGAGGCATTATCAATGTTTCATCCGTGCCCATCTGTGGCTAAATTTCTTCTGCCGTGAATGATTTGTTCCAGGAGCAACTCCAGGCGCTCCGGGCGCGTTCGCTGCATCGCCAGTTGCGTGAGATCGGCTCGGCGCAAGGGTCCGAGATCGAGATCGTTGGCCGCCATCTCGTTAACTTTTCCTCAAACGATTATCTGGGTTTGGCGAACGATCCGCTGCTGAAAAAAGCCGCGATCGCAGCGATCGAAAAGTTCGGCGTCGGCGCGGGGGCATCGCGACTTATCAGTGGAACGCAATCGCCGCACGTCGCGCTGGAGGCGGCGCTCGCGAAGTGGAAACGCGCTCCGGCGGCGCTCGCCTTCAGCAGCGGATATGCGGCCGCGGTCGGTGTTTTGCCGGCGCTTGCTTCGAAAAACGACGTCATCATTCTCGATAAGCTGAGCCACGCGTCGCTCATCGACGGCGCGAGGTTAAGTGGGGCGACGCTCCGCGTTTTTCCGCACAACCACCTCGGCAAACTCGAGAGCCACCTCGAGTGGGCGCAGCGCGAACTGCCGGAGGCGCGCCGCGTGGTCGTGACCGAATCGGTTTTCAGCATGGATGGCGACCAGGTGCCGCTACGCGAGTTGATCGAACTGAAGAAGCGCTTCGGCGCCGTGCTGTTGCTCGACGAAGCGCACGCGATCGGCGTGGTCGGCCCGAACGGCCGCGGGCTTACTGCCGAACTCGGACTCGAACGCGAAGTCGAAGTGCAACTTGGCACTTTAAGCAAGGCGCTTGGCGTAAGCGGTGGCTACGTCTGCGGGTCGCGGGCATTGATCGATTGGCTGATTAATCGCGCCCGCCCCTTCGTCTTCTCAACCGCGCCGCCGCCAGCTCTCGCGGCGGCTGCGACAGCGGCGATCGAATTTCTCGCGAGTACGGACGGCGAAATCCGCCGGATTGCGCTCTGGCGGCGCATCGCAAGGCTGGGGCAGGAATTGCCGCACCGACGCCAGCTTGGTGGATCCAGCCCCGATCGAGCTGAGGGTGCGGCGGTGGCGGAAGTCTTTCCCGGCTCGACAGATTCTCGCCCTGCCACTTCGCGCGCAGCTAATCCCGGAAGTGATTGGGTGCGGGAGAATTCCGCGCCCGCGACGAGCGCGATTATTCCCTGGATGGTGGGGGACGAACAGGCCGCGCTCGATCTGGCGCGCGCTTTGCGGGAGCAAGGCCTGCTCGTGCCGGCGATTCGTTATCCGACGGTCGCGCGGGGTTCAGCGCGTCTTCGCATTACTGTCAGCGCGACGCATACCGAGGCCCAAATCGCGCAGTTCGGCGCCGCGCTGCGCCGACTCTGCCCGGGCGATTACGGCTGCGAAGCGGCGGAACGACGCAGGAGTGGAGAGGGGACGTAGGCGGGATTCGCGTTCACGTCCTGCGGGCCTTCCGCCGGAATGTCGGCTTCGTTAGGACCTTCGGCGGGCGGAGCTGGCTCGGCGTTGTTGGCGTAGCGCGAGTTCTTTCCGTTGATGTTGTTCGCGGAGGTTTGTGTGCTGCTGCAGGCGGGGAGCAAAGCCGCGGCGAGTAAACTGAGGGCGATTTCCGTTTTCATGATTTCGTTGTCCGTCGTCAGGCGAATCTCGTTCGCCGCCATTGCCCGTCATAATTACTGTATTTCGCTTTTGGCCGGCAAGACTTGTTTTGCGCGGCAGTCATCTCCGAGCACGCGAGTCGAAATTCAGCTCACGTTTGGCGAGATGTCCCGCGGCTCGAGCGGGGACGATCTGCCGCGTTGAGTCTGCGAACAACTGCGCTGGAGGACCACACCGACGCGCTAATCGAGAAATCGCCGCAGAATCGGCTCCAGATATTGCTTCGTCTTGGCTGGCCAGAGTTTGGGATCCGTGACGAGTGCCGAATCAAGCGCGCGATGTTCCGGCCAGTTCGCCTCCGTCGGAAGGCGCGGGATGACTTCGGCCAAAAGCTTCTTCGCAGTCTCGGCGTTGGCTAGCAGATGCTCGACTACGGTTTGTGCGGAAACCGGTTCTTCCTCCACTTTCCAACAATCGTAGTCGGTGACCATCGCCATCGTGGCGAGCGCGATCTCCGCTTCCCGCGCCAGTTTCGCCTCGGGCACATTCGTCATTCCAATCACGTCGAAACCATGGCGGCGGTTCAGCTCGGATTCCGCGCGCGTGGAAAAAGCCGGGCCGTTCATGTTCACGTAAGTGCCACCGTTGTGCACGTTCAGGCCTAAAGACCGCGCCGATTCGGCGAGCAGGTTGCGCAGCTGAGTTGAAATCGGCTCCGCGAAAGTAACGTGAGCCGCGATCCCGTTCCCGAAGAAGGTGTGATCGTTCCGCGGGCTCGTCCGATCGTAAAACTGTGACGGCAACACCAGATCCCGCGGTGCGTACTTCTCCTGGAGACTCCCCACCGCCGTCACGGAAATAATCCAGCGCACGCCTAACGAACGAAGCGCGTAGATATTCGCACGGTGATTCAGCTCATGCGGCAGGAGCCGATGCCCGCGCGCATGCCGGGGCAAAAAATAGACGCGCCGGCCGCCGACCTCGCCGCCGATGATTGCGTCCGAAGGTTTGCCAAATGGCGTCTCGACCACGTGCTCCTGCGGATTGATGAACCCGTCGATCTGATAAAGTCCGCTCCCGCCGATGATGCCGATCGCTGCCGTCTCCTGATCCATAATTCGGGGCGCAGCTTCCTGCGTTCGGTGCCTTGTATGCAAGGAGGAAGCTTCGGCTAACGTGAGGAAATGACCGCGCGACATCTCTTCCTCTCGCTTTTTTTCCTCCTGCTGATCGCCGCGTGCAGCGCGCCACCTTCCGGCTCGCTCGACCAAACAGCGGCCAGTTCCGATTTTGCTCAGCCGCCACACGATCGCCTGGGTCTCGGGACCAAGTGGGGCGAAACCCGCAAGTCGGCTGCGAGCGCGACGACCTTCCTTCGCGCCACTCCGACTGAACCACTCGCCGCCGAGCTTTTTTACAACGACCAAGCCGGGATTGAAGCAATGGCTGCGGCTTCAGAATTTCGGCGCGTCTGGCCCATCTTGCGCGAACCGATTGCCGGTCTGTTTCGATTGGACTCAAGGACCAAAATGGGCATTTTCTTCCGGGGCTGACCGTCGGAGATCGGTGGTTTGTCGTGGGTGAGGAGGGCCGCCGCTACTCGATTGTGCTGAAAAATCGAAGCAATTTGCGGCTCGAAGCCGTGCTCTTGGTTGATGGCTTGGATGTGCTCGATGGCCGGTCGGCGTCAGTGCGGAAGCGCGGTTATGTAGTCGGTCCGCATCGCACGCTCATAGTGGAGGGTTTCCGACAAAGCAACGATGCTGTCGCGGCGTTTCGTTTCAGTCCCGTCCCCGAATCCCACGCCCAGGAAAAGTTTGGCCGTAATCGAAACGTCGGCGTGGTTGGCCTCGCACTTTTCAACGAATGCGGCACCTATCCCTGGACCGATCGCGAGGTGAAAAGGCGGCCCTAGGCGAATCCGTTTCCAAATCGTTTCGCGACGCCGCCTAACGACTAGCTGCGGGCGCGGCTCTGGCGAGCAGAGCGTGTTTATGTAAGTTGGCGGCCCGGGATGCCGAAATTTTATATCAAAACTTACGGCTGCCAGATGAACGAGCGCGACTCGGAACAGGTGGCGCGCTCACTGCTCGATCGAGGCTACCTCGCCGCCCAGACGGCGGAAGAGGCGGACGTCATCCTTTTAAATACTTGCAGCGTGCGCGACATGGCCGACCAAAAGGCGATCGGCAAAATGGGCATGCTGGGCAAAATCGCGAAGGATCGGCCGGAGACGGTTTTCGGCTTTCTTGGCTGCATGGCGCAAGCGCGCGGTGCGGAGCTTTTGCGGGCGGCGCCGCATGTCGATCTGGTCGTGGGCACGCAAAAGTTCCATCGTGTCGCAGATTATGTGGACGAGCTGGTCGCAAAGAAGCGGACGCGGCAGATGGACGACCCGCGTTACTCGATCGTTGATACGGCGGAAGAAGCCGGCTCGCAGGCGACGATCCGCGAGCACGCGCTCCGCGACCATCAGGCGACGGCGTTTGTCTCGATCATGCAGGGCTGCAACATGCACTGCACGTTTTGCATCGTGCCCCGGACGCGAGGGAGCGAGCGGAGCCGGACCATTCCCGAGATCGTCGCGGAAGTGCGTGAACTGGTCGCGCGCGGAGTGAAGGAAGTCACGCTGCTCGGGCAGATCGTGAATCTTTACGGGCGGCACGAGTTTGAGAAGCGTGATGGCAAGAGTCCGTTCGTGCAGTTGCTCGAAGCGGTCCACGAGGTCGAAGGGCTCGAGCGGCTCCGCTTTACCTCCCCACATCCAATCGGGTTTCGCGCTGATTTAATTAACGCTTTCGCGGAGTTGCCGAAACTCTGCGAGCACGTTCACCTGCCGCTGCAGTCGGGTTCGGATCGCATTCTCAAAGCGATGCATCGCACTTACACGGCCGAAAAGTATCTGCGCCTCGTCGAACAACTGCGGGCCAATTGTCCCCGCATCGCCCTAACGACCGATGTGATCGTCGGATTTCCAGGCGAAACCGACCAGGATTATTCCAAAACACGCGACCTGGTGGAGCGGATTCAATTCGATAATGCATTTGTCTTTCGCTACTCCCGGCGGAGCGAAACGCCGGCTGCGGAATTACCGGGCCAGATCGATGAGGTGACGAAGGAAGTTCGTAACCACGACCTGCTCACCGTTGTCGATGCGGCGGCGAAACGTGCGGGTCAAAAGCTCGTCGGAACGACTATCGAAATTCTGGTTGAAGGCCCGAGCAAAACCAACGCAGCCCGGCTCACCGGTCGCACGCGCACGAACAAAATCGTCGTCTTCGAAGGTGAGAAGGAGGAAATCAGCCAACTTCTCCATTTGCAGATCACGCACTCGACCGGATTCAGTCTCTCGGGTGTGCCGATCAGTTGTGCTACGGCTGGAAAGGGCCAAGTTCTGCCGCCGGCCCTCGCTCCGCTTTCATGATTTACCATTTGTCGCTGCACACCGCGGGTCTGATCGCGGGCCTGATTCTGATCTTGCTCGGTGGATTGGGGCTCATATTTCCAGCCGCGAATTTTCTTCCGCGCTTCCCTCGTTCCCGCACCGCTGGAGCCGCTTTGCTCACGCTGGACCTCGTCTGGAGCGTCTGGCTCGTAGCCACGATGGAGATGGGCGAGTTCTCGCATTTTCGTGGCCCATTGCTGATCATTTTGCCGATCGGGTTTTTTCTCGTCCTCCGATTTGCGGATGAATTTCTCGCGGTGCGCGCGCTCGGGATTCTTTGCCTCCTCGCGGCCGAGCCGCTCCTGGATGCAGCGTTTCTGCGCGCGGAAATGAGCCGGCTGCTCCTGGTGGTGCTTGCCTACCTGATGATCGTGCTGGGGTTGCTTTGGGTGACGATGCCGTTCCTGTTGCGTGACCAAATCTCGTGGAGCACCAGAACCTCCGGCCTCTGGCGCGTGGTCACGGGCGCGACGCTGCTCTTCGGGCTCGTGATCCTGGCCTGTGCGGTGGTGGCCTATTGAGGCGGTCTTGGTGTCAGCCGCCGGAAAATTTCATCGTCAAAGCGAGTCTCGCGAGAGCAGGCAGAGTTGAAGCGAAGCGCCGATCCGCCGAGACGCTCTCGAGGCCGCGTCCAGCGAATCCGCTCGCGACGGACGAGGTGAAACGGATTCTCGTCATTCGCGGCGGGGCAATCGGTGATTTCATTCTTACGCTGCCGGCGCTGAAGATGTTGCGCGACGTTTTTCCTGCCGCCCACTTCGAACTGCTCGGTTACAAACACATCGTCGCGCTCGCCGAGATGAGCGGGCTCGCTGAGGGGACGCGTTCGATCGAATACGGACCGCTCGCGAGCTTTTTCAGCCGGGATGGCGAGCTGCCTTTGGAGCTCATGCAATACTTCAAGAGCTTTCAACTAATCGTCAGCTTTCTCTTCGATCAGGACGAAGTCTTTGCCGCAAACCTGAAGCGCGCTGGCGTGTCCAATTTACTCGCCGCTTCGCCGAAGCTAACCGGGCGGGAGCACGCAGCCCGGCAACTCGCACGCCCGCTCGAGCGGCTCGGGCTTCATCTCGAAGACCCGGCCGCCTGGCTCACGCCGCTCGGAGCTGCTGCGATGGATTCCGAGAGACTGGCGATTCATCCCGGCAGCGGCAGCGAAAGGAAAAACTGGCCGGTCGAGCGTTTTGCGGAAGTGGCGAAGTGGTGGCTTGCACCTAACGAGAACCGGAAAATTCTGGTCGTGGGCGGCGAAGCGGACGACACTCGGATCGCGACCCTGCTGGCGGTTTTGTCTAACGATCGTCTGGAACTCGCGCAAAACCTTCCGCTCCCGGACTTGGGCGCGCGGCTGCGCGACTGCGGATTGTTTCTCGGACATGACAGCGGAATTTCCCATCTGGCCGCGGCTGTGGGAACGCGCGCATTGCTGCTCTTTGGTCCGACCGATCCGGTGATTTGGGCTCCGGCGAATCCGCAGGTGCGGGTTTTGCGCCCGTCTTGCCTAACGATGGCAGGAATCGCGGTGGCTCAGGTGAAGTCTGCCCTGGAAGACGCAGGAAACTGGCGCCGGCCGTAGCACCAGCGGGCGTTGTCAGCGGGAGTCTGCAAATTGGCAGCCGAGATCCCGTCAGCGTCACAGGCAGAATGCCAGTGTTACGAACTGATGCGCATCGGCATCAGGACGTAAAGGAACGGGCTCTGGATCTTGATTACGCCGGGACTCATCTCATCGATCAAGTCGAGAAAGATTTCGTCCTCGCTCAGATTGCGGAGCGGGGCCATCAGGAACTCCGGGTTGAACGCAATCGAAAGCTCGCGGCCTTTGTAGGCAACCGGCAGCGACTCTTTCGCTTCGCCGACTTCGGGCGTGTTCGCCGTGATGTCGATGTTGTTCTTGCTGAAGTTGAGTTTGATCGAATTCGATTTGTCGCTCGCGAGAAGCGAGACCCGCTTAAGCGAGTTAAGGAAAGTTTCCCGTTCGAGCGTGACCCGCTCCTTCATCTCGCCTGGGATGACCTGCTTGTAGTTTGGGTAATTTCCTTCGATCAACTTCGAAACCAGGAGCGTGTTGTTGAGGTCGAACGCAATCTGTCCGCTGGTCACGCTCACACGGACGTCGCCCTCGTCGGTCAGGAGACGCTGCAATTCCGCGACCGCTTTGGTCGGCACGATGATGTCGGCTTCGTGGCTGCGCGGAAATTCCAAGTCGATATCGAGCATCGCGAGGCGCCGTCCGTCGGTGGCGACGAGCGTGAGTTTGTTGTCCTTGAAACTGAAGAGGACGCCATTCAGGACGTAGCGCGTCTCGTCGGTCGAAATCGCGTAAGAAGTCTTCTTCAGCCCATCGCGCAGATCCTTCTGCCGGATCGTGACGACTTTGGCCTCATCGAATTTCGGGAGCGGCGGGAACTCTTCCTCGGGCAGGCCGAGAATCTTGAAAAAGCTCTGACCGCTCCGGATTGAAGCGGCGTTTTTCCCATCAACGTCAAATTGAATTTCGCTCGAAGGGAGCTCGCGGATAATCGTGAAAAGCCGGCGCGCCGGCAGCGTGGTGGCGCCTTCTTTTTCGACTTCCGCCTCGAAACTTCCGCGCACTCCGACATCGAGATCCGTCGTCGTTAGGCGGACATCATTGCCGTTGGCTTGCAGAAGGACGTTCGAAAGAATCGGCAGGGTCGTGCGGGTGCTGACCACATTCTGAACCTGCTGCAAACATTCGAGGAGTTTCTCTTTCGTAACGCTAAATTTCATGAGTTCGGAACGGAATCGTTAAGATGTAAGGCGTTCGATTTTATCCGGCAACCGCAAACTCATGCGACTCGCGCAAAAGCGAAGAGTTTCCAAGTTCGTCATCCTGAGCGGAGTCCAGCGGACGCGCGACGAAGTCGAGGGATCGCGTTCACATGCCGTGAAGCGCTCGATCCTTGTCTCGCACAGCGGCTTTCTGGCAGCTCCGCGAAATCCCTCGACACCATTTCGCCGCGCTTCCCTTCGCTCGGGATAACGCGGTGTTCGTCTCACACTGCCTAACGGACCGCGCTTACCGTTGCAGCGCGCTATCGATATACGAGATCGTCTGGCGGATTTTGTCCTGCTCCTTCATCCGCTTTTTCACCAGCTTGCAGGCGTGCAAGACGGTGCCGTGATCGCGGCCGCCGAACGCTTCGCCGATTTCGTTGAGCGACGCCTTCGTCAACTCGCGCGCGAGATACATCGCGATCTGGCGCGGGAAAGCGATATTGGCCGGCCGCCGTTTGCTCGTCATGTCCGCGAGGCGGACGTCGAAATGTTCCGCCACGCGCTTCTGGATCTGATCGATCGTGACGGAGCGGCGGGCTTCTTCCTGAAGAATATCCTTGAGCAAATGCTCGACGACTTCGTGCGTCAGTTCCTTCCCGCTGAGCGAGGCGAAAGACGCCACCCGCATGAGCGCGCCTTCGAGCCGACGGACGTTGGTTTTGATCCGGTTCGCGAGGAAATCGAAAATTTCCTCGCGTAACTTGATGTGGAGCGTGCGCGCTTTTTTTCGCAGGATTGCCATGCGCGTCTCGACATCCGGCGGCTGGAGCTCCGCCGTCAGGCCCCACTCGAAGCGCGAAACGAGCCGGTGCTCGAGGTTCGCGATTTCCGAAGCCGGCCGATCGCTTGAAAGCACGATCTGTTTATGGCCGTCGAAAAGGGTATTGAAGGTGTGGAAAAATTCTTCCTGCGAACGTTCCTTCCCTCCCAGAAAATGGATGTCGTCGATCAGCAAAAGATCGGCCTGGCGATAGCGCTTCCGGAATTTTACGAGGTTGTTGTGCTGGATCGCGTCGATGAATTCGTTGATGAACAACTCGCTCGATAGATACATCACCCTGGTGTTCTTGCCGTTCAGCGCCAGGTAGTGACCGATCGCCTGCATCAGGTGCGTCTTACCGAGCCCGACGCCGCCGTAAATGAAAAGCGGGTTGTAAGTTTTGGCGGGCGATTGCGCGACGGCGAGGCTCGCGGCGTGCGCAATTTCATTGTTAGGCCCGATCACGAAGGATTCAAAGGTGTTCCGCGGATTCAACCCTGCCGGCGTTTTGCCGTTCGCCTTCGCGCTCGTCGCGGTGACCGCAGGCTCGGATATTTTTGCGCAGGCGCCGAGGTCTCCCGATTCCTCCACGTCGCCGACCGCGCAGCAAAATTTTACCTGGCGCGGGCCGCCCATGACGGACTCGATCGCAGTCTGCAAAGCGGGCATGTGATTACTCTCGATCCAGAACTGGTAGATGTTATTCGGGACCAAAAGAGTGACGGTGCCGGCCGTCGAGGAGGTCAGTTTGACGGCCGAAAACCAACGCTTGTAAGTATCGGCGCTGACCTGTGGTTTGAGCGCGGCTGACAGCTTCGCCCAGAGCTGGGAACTCTTCTCGTCCATGCGACTTGTTAACAGCGTTAAATAACGCCGGAAAAGCTGGGTTGCGCTGAGAAGAGAGCGACCGTCGAGGAGACGCCGAGAGGAAATCGAGTGACGAGGCGCCCGGCGAAGCCGCAGGTGGAGGAGCGGAAAAATGCGCTCCACGAGGGAACAATCGGGTGGAGAGCAGCTCAGCCGAGGGAGGCGACAGCTCGGGGCCCCGGGAAGCGGCGGGTGGATTTAGTTTGGCTGATTCTCTTCATACGATCGATCTCCGGTTCAGGCACCCGCCTTGTTCACATGTTATTCACACCCGCGATTCTCATTCCCGCCGAGCGGCTTCAGACTAGGAATCAGACCGCGCTCGAACAAGAAAAAATCGGAACTTTATTTTCGATTTCGGCCCAAAATTTCCTTGACGCTAAATCGGGTTCGGCAGTGCGCGATTTTTCCCTCGCGGCGCGGATTGATTTCGTTAGGCGGTCGTTAGGCGAAAGACGCGCGCGGCTGCCGCCTTGACCATTTTCGAGCCCGCAGCCGAACCGTTACGCGAAGCAAAAGGGTTCGCGCACCGGACCGTTTGCCCGCAAGTTTCGGCGAAGAATTCGATGAGAACTCTCTGGAAAATGAGCTGGGGACGAGTCGCGCTTGGGCTTTGCCTGGCGCTCGCCGGCGCGGCATGCCGGACGACCCCGACCAGTCCGCAGCCCGCGACACATGTGGTGCTGATGTGGATGAAGCATCCTGACTCGACTTACGATCGGGCGCGCTTGATTCGCGGAGCGCGCTCACTCCAGATGATGCCGGGCGTGGTGCGGGTCGATACCGGCCGCACGGTACCGATGGAGAACGATCAGACCGACCGCAGTTTCGACCTCGGCGTAGCGATTACGTTTCGTGACCGCGCGGCGCTCGGACGTTATGAGCGCGATCCGCGGCGCGCCGCTGCGCTCGAACGTTACCTGAGTCCCCTCGTGCAGCGCTACGTGGTTTATAATCTCGGCAGTCGTTAGGTCACAATGCGTTTCTTACCGGCGGCGGTTGTCGCGCTTCTTCTCTACCCGATTTTCGCCTGCAGCGCGCAGGAGATTCCACCGCCCTTCGGCTTTCGCTGGAACGATGCGTCGGCGCGAGTCGAGCGCGTGTTGAAAGGCGCAAAAGCGAAAATTGTATCCCGCGACAAGACCGGCGCAATGGAAGTCTGGACGGTGACCGGGTTGATTCATCCCGGGTTGAAGCGAACGCTCTTCAGCTTCAAGAGCGGTGCGCTGCGCCAGGTCGAGCTGCAATACGAATACCCCGATTGGACGCTCGAGCATTACAACAATCGCATGGGGGAAATCCGACGTTACTTCGACGAGAAATATGGAATCGGCCGCCTAATCTCGCGAAAACGGGACAACGACACCGAGGTGATTCAGACGCTCGTTGGCTATCAATGGGTGGTGGGGAAATCCGCGCTCGAGCTTTTCTATTTCTCGGCGCAGAAGGAGCCGAATGTGTATCGGAATATCACAGTGACTTACAAGGCGCTCTAATTTCCGAGCGGAACCAGAGGGATTTCCCGAGAGTGTCAAAACAACGCGGCACTTTTCGTTGGGTCGCGGGATCCCTTGGCTCGCTCGGGCCGAAGGGAGTTCGGTTAACGACGCGGCGCGTTTTCTCTCTGCATCCGCCTTAATCGGCTGCGAAGCGCGACCTTTGTGACCGCGCTCATCCGGTCTATGAACAAGATCCCGTGCAGGTGATCGACCTCGTGCTGGAGCGCGCGCGCGAGCAGGCCGGTCGCCTCGATCTCGATCGTCTTGCCGTCGAGGGTTTCGGCATAACCCAAGACCGAGCTGGCGCGCGAGATATCCGCGGTGATCTCCGGGAAGCTTAAACAACCTTCCAGACCCACCACGGTCGAGTGAGCGAGCGTCAATTCCGGATTCAATAAGACCAGGGGCATCGAGGTTTTAGCGTCCACTTCTTCGCCGTTCAGCTTCAACGTGCTCGCCTGGTCTTCAGCTGCGCCGACATCGATTACCGTAAGTTGGAGAGCCTCGCCGATCTGCTGCGCGGCGAGGCCGACGCCGTTCGCTTCGTGCATCGTCTCGAGCATGTTTGCGGCGAGCTCGCGAATTCGGGCGTCGACTTTCTCGACGCGTTTCCCTTTCGCCCGCAAAACCGGATGGCCGTAGCGCACGATCGGCAATTTCATTCTCCCGCCCCCTGGGTGAAAGCTGGCAGGTTTTTCACCCCGGCAAGTTTCAATGCATCCATAACTTTGATGATGATGCCAAACGACGCCTTCTGGTCTGCCTTCAGAACAATCGACGCTTTGCGCGGCGGCGTCAGATTGTTAACCGCTTCCTCGAGCTGATCGACCGCGATGGTCTTGCCGTCGAGCATCAGTCCATCCTGCGCATCAACGGTAACGATTGCGTGGTCGAGCTCAGCCGGTTTCGCGCTCGAAGTCTTCGATTCCGGCAGGTGGATGTTCACCTCCGGCTGGTCCTTTTTGAAAGTGGTCGAGACCACGAAAAAGATTAGGAGGATAACGAGAATATCGACGAGCGAGACGATGATGATCGACGGGGCGCGTCGTCGGCGGACGGCGAACTTCATGAGAAAAGGAACGCCAAATCGTTAGGCCAAAGGTCGCGGCGCGTGGGCGATTCCGGGCGTGGCGAGAGCGTGGCTGGGTCGAGCGCTGAGCGGTTCCGCCACGCGGCCGTAGTAACATTTGCCGATCAACTCGACCACGAGGGTTTCCATCTCGATCGACATCACCTCGACCTTTTTCGAAAAATAACTGAAGGCGATCAGAGTCGGTACCGCGATCGAGAGACCGAAAACGGTGGCATTGAGCGCCTCGGAAATCCCGAGCGCGATCGCTTTCGTGTCGGCCGTGCCGGCGCCGAGCCCGAGATTGGAGAAGACGTGGATCAAACCCGAGACGGCGCCGATCAATCCCAGGAGCGGCGCGATGCCAGTGATGATCTCGAGCACGATCAGTCCGCGTTCGAGAGAGACCATTTCATGACGTGCGCGCGTCTCGATGGCTTCCACATTTTCCGAGCGCGGGGCGCGCAAGTGTTGCAGAGCCACGCCAGCCAGTCGCGCGAGCGGAGATGAATCTTCCTGCACGATACGGTTCAGCCGATCGGGGCTTCCGCCGGGCGCGAGCCGCTCAATCTCGCTCTCGATCACGAGCGGGAGCACGTTTCGCCGCCGCAACGCCATCGTGCGGAGAATGATCACCGTCAGCGCGACGATCGAGCAGGCCAGCAAAGGCCACATGAAAAGGCCGCCGCGAAGGATGAAGTTGAGCGCGCCGCTGAACGCGTTAGGCGCATCAGCCAGCAGGAGAGAAATCATTAGTTGGCGAAAATCGTGAAGGATTCCTCCATTTTCAAGTGACCGTCCGGAAGCGTCGGGATGAGATCGTCCGGGATTGGCGGGAACTTTGTCTCCTGAATCGAGCGCAGAGCGATGCTAGCCGAGGCTTCGTTCGCGGTGTTCTCCGAGATCCGCATTTTCGTGACGCTGCCGTCGGGTTCGATCTCAAATTCGATCCGCGTCACGCCGATAGAGGCAAGGTCGATCCGGGAGTTGATATAATAATACCAGCGCGAACCGATCGCATCCTCGATCTGCTTCCGGTAACGCCCGAGCGGTGTTCCGACGGCATTTACCGCGGAACGCCCGCGATTGTTGATCCCGCCGCGGATGATCGTTTGCTCCGCCAGGCTCTGATATTTTGACGCGGGCCTGGGCGGCGTCTCGACCGGAACGGGCGTCGAAATCGGCGTCGTCGTTGGCGTCGGGATGTCGGCTGTTTTTTCTTCTTTGGAAGGAGGCGATGGGATCGGCGACGGCGTTTGCGTAAGGAGCGCAAGCTGATCGACATCGGGCGCCGGTGTGGGCGTCGGTGCTACCGTGGCCTCTGGAGTCGGCGAAGCTTTTGGCGGCGCGGTCGGCGCAGGCGTGGGAGTCGCGGCGGCAGCGCCATCGCGCGCGAAGGTTTGCGCATGATTATCGAGGCTCATGAACGGTCGTTCCTTGCCATCCTGGCCGGGGAGGAAATTCTGCGTGGTCGCCGGCTTTTCCGCGGCCGCAATCGAATTTTCGTTAGCCTCGAACGTCTTTTCGGTAGGCGCGATTTTCGAGGCCCGCGTCGGGTCCACCGTCGTTTGCATCGTGTTTTTCTTCGGCGGTGGTGTGGGCGGCGGTGTCGCCTCCGAGAGATCCATCATCGTCAGTTGGACGGGCGGCGGTTCCGCTGCCTCGGGCACGACGGATCGTTCGGCGAAAGCCGCCAGCGCAAGACCGATCAACAGGTGCAGCGCGACCGAGGCCAGCACCGCCCACCAGACTTTTCGCTGATCCCGTTTTCGTTCCATGAGTGCGTCCGTCGCGCTGTGAGAATCAACCGGTCCGAAGAGAGCGCGGGGCGGACGGTGCAAGCGATTTCGCCGCAAATTATCTCAACTGCCCGGCGCTGACAACCGGCGCGCCGTCGTCTTCCGCGCGTGGTGAAAAAGGTATTGCTGCGCGTAGCCGCCATGCGCGCCGAAGTGTTGCGCACTGAATTTCTCCAGTTCGCCGCGGCGCAATTTCCGGCGGCGCGGGAAATATTTCTCGCGCAGGACGCGTTCGACCCAGACGTCGATGGGAAACGCCCGAAGCCGCTCGTAGGCGAAAAGCATCACGCAGTTCGCGACCTTCGCGCCCACGCCCGGCAGCGCGCAAAGCGCCGCGCGCAGGTCGTCGTCCCGAAGAAGCGCAAGCTCATCGAGATTGAATTCGCCGCTCGTGATCAGGCGCGCGGTTGCGAGAAGATTTTTCGCACGATAACCGAGCGCACAATTGCGCAGGTCCTCTTCTTCCAGATCCGCGATCACGTCCGCCGTCGGATAGCTGTAAACGTGCAGGTTACCCAACGAGCGCCGCAGACCGAAACGCTCGCGCATTGACAGCGAAATCTGCCGGATGTGCGCGACCTGTTTCATGGACGAGGTGATGAAGGTGGCGAGACATTCCCAGCGCGGTTGGCGCATGATCCGGAGCCCGCGACAGAATTTGCAGGCGGTTTGCATCGCAGCGTCGTTAGGGAAAGAGGCGCAGATTTCTGAGAGCGGATGATCGAGGGCGAAGTAGCTGGCAATGGACTTTGCGGGGGCGCCGCGGAATTTCAGGATGTCGCGGATTTGCTCGACATAGACTGCGCGTGCACCGATCGCGCCGAGAAAGCCTTTGCCTAGCGACGTCCATTGAAAGGTCTGCCCGGAGTCGAGCGTGAGGGCGAGGTCGAAATCGGACGTGGGCATTTCCATCGCGTAATATAGCGGCCTTATCTTGATGACTCAGCTGGATCAAGCGAAGGCGCACGACGCTCCGGCCTGACAACATGAACAATGGCGCGTATCCGGAACCCGGCGCGTTGGTTGCGTTACCCCGGCGGCGGTCGAATGGTTCGAGAGAGATGAAATCGCCTAACGACGAACCGTCGCCTAACGAGAGGAAGCTGCGCTTTGCCTCCTTTGCCGTGCACGCGACGCGTGGGCTGGTGCGCGATCAGCAGACCCGGCGCGTGACGATGTTGATTCTCGTGATCGTTGCTCTGGTGATGCTTTTTCTCGGCGCGACTTTTCTTACCCCGGCGCTCAATCCACGCCTGCGCCCGGGTTGGTTTCTTTTCTACTGGGCAGTCTGCGCGTGGGTCACCGTGACCGCCGCGCTGCTCGCGCTCTTCGATTTGGTGCTGGTGCGAGCGCAGGCGCGTAAAGAGCGACGCGGGGTAAAATCCGAATATCGGATACCGAAACCGGACGGAAAATTCGAGTAACGAGAACTGAACCGCAGGAACTTGAGATCGAAGGAAGCGGAAAGGTTGAGAACAGAAATCTTCAGCCTTCGTTGATTACAGACTTGGATTGATTTGGGTTTCGATCTTCGAATCTTCAAATGTTGGCGAACGAATCAGGATTCGAGGATGGCGCCGAGCTGCCGGCGAGTGGTTGGAAGCGACGCGAGGAGATGGAGGCGGACGAACGGCGGGCGCTCGCGCCTTACGCGCAGAAGTCGGGCGATTCCCGCGGTCGCGAGTTCCCCGAGCCGCGGCACGCCTATCGAACAGAGTTCCAGCGTGATCGGGCGCGGATTATCCATTCGCGAGCGTTCCGCCGGCTGGAATACAAGACGCAGGTTTTTCTCAATGGCACCGCCGATCATCTGCGGACGCGGTTGACTCATACCTTTGAAGTCGCTTCGGTCAGCCGCACAATTTCGCGCGCGCTCGGCCTAAACGAAGACCTGACGGAA
>JAICMR010000166.1 GCA_025929155.1 Chthoniobacterales bacterium
ATTTAATTCATCGGCCATAATGCACTCGTTTATGGAAAATTGCGCCGCCACTGGATTACCGTGCCGTCCGGGCAAATAAACCAGCACTCGCCGTTCGTTCGATTGACCAGCATCGCCGTCTGTTTGGGCAAATAGCTTCGCACGGAACACGGGATCCCGGAAAGCGTCCCGGCCAGCGTGTTTGGTTTGGGCAGCATTGCTAACGAGGGAAACAAAGAGCTGAAATCGAAGTTATCGGCTAAATAGAATTCGAGCTTATCGACGGAATGCATTTTGGCTGCCGCGATAACTTCCATCAATTTACTGAAGGAAAGAGTTTCGTCGCTCATTTTCGTAGAATTCGCGTTTCGATTAACCAAAATCGTTCGATGGCCGCTTTGATGGCCGCGACCCACACGGATTGGATCTCGGGTTTTAATTGCAGCCACGTCGGCAGGCGGGCGCCGCTCTCCCGCAGCTCCGCTTTATGCGTTTCATAGGCTGTCTCCGCGTAGCAATTGAAGTCGTGGTCTTCGTCGTAAACTTCCATGTTCCTCAAGGTTACTCGCCGAACGCGAAGGAGTGGCGCTCGGTTCCGTCCGGAAAGGCCACGCGCCAGGGCGATAGACGAAGCAGGCCATAGCCGGCGTAATCGCAGGGTTTTTTCGGAGTGTTCGGCTCGTCCGTTCCGAACGCTTTGTGGGATTTCGGAAGATAGCGGCCGATACACTCGCTCGCCGCGCTTTCGGGCGTAGCGCCCTGCTTCTTGAAACGCCGGAACTCGCCGATCGACGCCGCAGATCGGGCAAACGAATCGCCAGTCGTCGAAGTTCTCGCCAAAACGGGCGCGGCCGAGATCCAACCAGTCCGCGTGCGTGAATGTTTTTATTTCGTCGGGCATCGCAACTCCCGAATAATGACTCCCGCCAGGCGCTTCCAGCGGCGAGTCGCCCAGTCCGGCGACGTGAGATATTCTTTCGATTCGCGCGGGTGATAGTGAAGCATCTGCGCTTGATCCGACCGAATGACGTCATCCCGCCCGCTAGCGAGATCGGCGGATCGGAAAACGACGCCGGCGGGAATGTCGATTCCCCGGTGCGGTCGATGCGCTTGCGGGATCGTGGGGTCAATGAAGAACGATTCGACTCGCAGAATCAAGTGAGCGCTTATTCCATTGGCGATTTGATGGTTCGGATGCCCGACGACCACCGAATAGCAGCCATCCGCCATCCACTGGCGCGATTGCGCGTCGTCGGGCCATTCACCATCGCTATCAACAAGACGTTTCACCAGATCGCGATTCGGCACCCACACAGTGCAGGGGATCTCGACCGCCTGGTATCCGAAATACTCGAAAACCTCGATTCCGATGCGGGCCGCGGCAATGCAGCATCCCGAGGCGTAGCGGGTGGTCAGAATCGGGTAGGTAATGGCGGCAAATCGTTTGGCAAGAATCTCGAGCCGGTTCATTTTTACCGAGGCATTCCAATCAGCGTTTCGATTTCTTCATCGGCGAGCAAACAATCGCCGCGCTCAATGATGACGAGCACCTGGTCCGTCAAGGGGCGGAGGACGATGGAATGCAAAATCAGCTTCTCGGCATTGATCACAGACAACACATCGTGAAGCCGGCCGGGGAACCAGGTTTCGATAAAATAGCGCTTCTCGCGCGGGAACAACGGTGGAAAAAGAGCCGACGGAACGGTCTCCTTCGCGATCGGTTCTTCGCTGACCGGTTCTTCCAAGGGCGCGGCCGGAGCGCGGGACTTAGGCTTACTCACGTCCAGATGATATCACTGTGATATGCCGGGCGTATAGGGCGGGAACCCGAGCTTCGACACTTGATCCGACGCCAGGCCGTGCAGCGCGATATAGTGGCGCGGCACTACCCAGGAGCGGCCCTGCACGGTGACGACGACATTCTCGCCCAAACTCGCGATCGTTTTTTCCACTAAAGCTTGCACTTCCGGACTTTGGTAATGCAGCGGCTTCCCGCAATGGCAAATGCGAATGGTCGCCATGCGGTTACTCCTCCTGCTTCTTTTTCTTCCAGCGGCCCGCGGCGTCGCGGTAGCTCGCGCACGCGCGGAGCTGCTCGATCGTCAGATTGCGCGCGCGGGCCGTTCCTCCCTTGTGGCCTCCTTTTTGGCCGTTGCGGCTCAGGAATGCGCGAACGGCGGCGGGTAGTTCAGGGTTTGTTTGCGGCATAAGTCATCGTAACGGAAATTTTTTGCTTGTCCAGATTCGCGGGTTGCAGTATCTTTGAAACTGTCTTACGTAGCGGATTTTGCGGTACGTCGTACATTATAGGCCGGAAGGTGAAAACCCATGAAAACAGCCAGGCGAGCGTTGCATGATAGAGACATTGTGCGCGAATACATGCGGAAGCTAGGACGCCGGGGCGGCAGTGCGCGAGCGCAAAGCCTGACCACCGAGCGCGCCTCCGAAATTGGCAGAAGCGCAGTACAGGTCCGCTGGAGCAGATACTATGCCCGGCAGGCGGAGAAAGAGGGCGCGACCAAGAAGATTGAGGGCAAATAGTTAGGCCCGCCGGATGCCATTCCGGCGGGCCTTCTCATTTACGATTTCCGCTGCGTGTAAAGAACGAAATCCGCGGAAAGAAATCCGAATTGCTCAAACCTAGATTAGCGGATTTCTTCCTTCCACGCAGCAAACAGCAGTCCTATTACGCACAGCACTTTGTTGCTGTTCAGGCCGCGCCGAGGCGCGAGGAAAGAAAAGAAAATCCGTGGTCAACCAGGCCGAGCAGTTCCAGACAGAGCAGTTGCCCGTGAACTTAGATGCCGAGCGGTTTATTCTCGGCGCCATCCTGACGGACGAAGCCGCCTTCTTCAACGTGAGCGGCTCGAAGATCACCGAGGACGATTTCAGCCTCGAAAAGCACAAGGTCATTTTCCGCCGCATGGCGGACCTCAGTGGCCGCCGCGAGCATATCGACCGGGTCACGGTCGCCAACGAACTGCACCGGCACGGCGAACTGCCATCGGTCGACGGACTCAGTTATCTGGTGACGCTCGACGACGGGCTCCCGCAGATCTACAACATCGAGAGCTATTGCCGGATCGTCAAGGAAAAGTCGCTGTTGCGTCTGTTGATCCGGCGGCTGCACGCCGCTTCCCGGCTAGCCATGTCGGGCACGCAGGCGCCCGATGAAATCGCGGCCGATTGCGCCTCGCGTCTGATCGACATTTCGAAAGGGACCTCCTTCGACACCGGCCTCGCGTCGCTTGAAAAGACGGTGCTCGACTACGGCGTTGACGCGATGGTGAATCCGGCTTCGCGCCAAGCCGGGTTGGGGACCGGGTTCCTGCGCTTCGACGACATGACCGGCGGCGGGTTGCGGCCGGGCGAGCTGATCATCCTCGCCGCGCGCCCGGCGATGGGGAAAACCGCGTTTGCGCTGTCCATCGCGCAGCATGTGGCATGTCATCCGAAGAAACCGAAGGCCGTCGCGGTGTTTTCGCTCGAAATGTCAAAGGAATCGCTGATGCAGCGGTTGCTTTGTATGCACGCGCGGGTGGATCTGCGTAAGCACCGCTCAGGTTACGTGAACGCGGAAGAGCGCTCGCGTCTCGAAGAATCCCTCTCAATTCTAGCCGAAGCGCCGATCTTCATTGACGATTCGGCGGGCATCGATCTCATGGACATCTACAGCAACGTGCTGCGCTTGCAACAGGATCAGGACGTCGGGCTGGTCGTGATCGATTATTTGCAGCTGATGGGCGGAACCAGCGGACGCCGGCGCGAGAGCCGCCAGCAGGACGTAAGCGATCTGTCGCGCGGCCTGAAGCTGATGTCGAAAGATCTGAAGCTGCCGTTCCTGGTGCTCTCGCAGCTCTCCCGCGCGCCGGAGCAGCGCCAGGGCGATCATCGCCCGATGTTGAGCGATCTGCGCGAATCGGGCTCGATCGAGCAGGACGCCGACATGGTGGGCTTCATCTTTCGCGAGGAGGTATACCGGCCGGACAAAGAAAGCCTCAAGGGGATCGCCGAACTACTGGTCGCAAAACAGCGCAACGGGCCCACCGGCAAGGTGAAGCTCGCGTTCTTGAGCCAATACACCAAATTCGAGAACCTGGCGTTCGATGTCGGCGATGAGTTGGACACGCCGCCGCCGGAGCAGCCCTGGCGACCGTCCGGAGGCGGTTTATTCGCCGTTCCGGAAAACGACGATTTGGGAGGCATCCAATGACTCTCCAAGAACACAAACGTCTCGGTAATAGTTTTACCGCCTGTCCCCGGCGTTATAAGTATCTTTGCCGTGAGTATCGTGGAAGTCTCACGTGCGTAGCTTCGGTCCTGTGGGCATATGTATTTGCCACGCGGGAGCGCGGAGAGCCGCTTCCGCTGTCCGAAACCGACCTGATGAGGCTGCTCGATTACGACTGGAGCGAGAAGCCCATTCGGGCCGCTCGCGCCTTTCTGGTAAGCGCCGGGTTGCTGTTGCACCGCAACGGTGAACGTGGACAGCGCTGCGAGATGGCCGTCGACTTTGATTTGATCGAGGAATTAGAAAAGCTGCTTCCCGCTGATTGGGAAAGTGAGCTAACTCTCCAACTCCAGTCTTCGTCTCGACGAGTGGGGCAAAATTGCCGGGCTGCTTCCCGAAGCGGCCAACCACGGCAGATTTGCCGGGGTAGTGGGGCGAAAATGCCGGTCGCCGGACGCACAACCACGGCAGATTTGCCGGGGTCATCCTTATTGAAAGAAGTAGCTATAGCTGAGAAAGAACAAAAGCTAGCTTGCCCTGCTGTTTCCAATCCAAAACGAAAAAAAATCGAAAACGAAGTCTGGTCGCTGTTTGCCGGCCTCGAAATCGCGGGGAGCCGCGCCACGCCGCAAACAGTGAAAGCGCTGGTTACCGAAATCGAGCGTTGGCCGGAAGAGGATTGGCCGCTCGCGTTACGTAAGGTCAACGACGCTCGCAGCCGCGCTCGCACCTGGGGATTGTTCAAGTTTCTGGTCGCGCAGGAAACGGCGGCTCACGTCGCGCAAGGGAATGTCGGGCAGGAGATGGTCGCGACGGACCCGATCATCGCCCCAGCAGCCTCTGAGGCTCAGGAAGCCCCGCCAGAATACAACTCCCTCACCATTGAACATCTCAAGCTGATTCTCGCTAGTCATCCAACCCACAGTCAGGCGCCCGAGTGGCGTGAATGGATTAGCCAGGGGGCCGTCCAGCGCAAACCCGCCGGCGTCGAGCAGTCGTCTGCCGGAGCGCGGAGCGCCTATGGCGGATGATCAGTTTGCAAAATCTTGTAATATTATCAGCGGCAAACGCAACGCGAAGCGTCGGAGACGTGCCACAGTGGGCGGGATTACTAAATGACGAAC
>JAICMR010000152.1 GCA_025929155.1 Chthoniobacterales bacterium
GATACCGGTTCAGGGATCGGGGAGGATCATCTTCCGCGGGTTTTCGTTCGCTTTTACCGGGCCGACCCTTCGCGCAGTTCGGAGGGGACCGGGCTGGGCCTCGCCCTCGTCAAGTCGATCGCGGAGCTGCATGGCGGAACGGTCGAGATCGCGAGTGAGCTGGATCGGGGAACGACGGTGAGGGTCCGTTTCCCAACCGAATAGCCAGGTCAGACGGAAACGAAAAGTTCGAAGCGAACATTACAATTCTGTAATTTTTTTCTTGTCCCGACTTTCTGCCTCCATTAAACGGACCACCATGTTTCAATCAATTCCGGCTCGCGCGAGTGTTCGACAGGGTGGCCTGACCATCCGCGTCGGCATCTGTGCTGCCTTCTTTCTCACCGTCGTTTTCAGCCCCGCAAATCTGCACGCCCAAGTAGCCGCTCCCTCTTCCCGGCCAGCCGCAGCTCCGGCCAAAGGCCAGGGATCACCCGCCTCGTCCACTGCTGTAACCAGGACCGGTTCGACCAACACATCGTCGATCGACGAGTCGCGGATTATTGTCACGGGCGATGAATTACCGAGCGCGTATGGCGCGCCGGGTGCTTTCTCGAAGAGCCGTTTTTCCGCGATCACCAACGCCTATGTCCTTCCTCCCGGCGCGGTTTTCGCGGCCCTGATTTATCAAGGCGACGTGTTTTCAGATAAGCCGACCAAAAGCAAAATCAGCCAGGAAATAGAGATTGGACTTCCTTACCGATTCGGCATCGCGATGGAGAACAAGATTGAGAACGTCGATTCCGACACCGTGAACAAAAGCGTGAACTTCGAAGCACGCTGGGCGTTAGCTGATTGGGATAAGATTCCTTTGAACCCGACGCTTTTCGCCGAATACAAGATCGGCACCGAGGCGGATCGAGTCGATGCCTACGAAGTCAGGCTTCTGCTTTCGGAGGAACTCGGCCACGGTGTGGGGTGGGCTTTTAATCCCTTCCTGGAAAACGAAACCAGCGGTGATCGCACCCGCGAGTGGGGGTTTGCCCAAAGCATCCGCGCGCCTTTCTTCTTGCCGCACGAACGTTTCAAGGCCGGAATAGAGATGCAATACAAAAACAAGAGTAAGAAAAACAAGCGCTCAGATCCGGAACAAAGCTTTGTCATTGGCCCGAGTTTTTCCTTTAAGCCTACCGCCCGGATGAGTCTCGATATCGCCCCGCTGGTCGGCGCGACGGATGATGCGCCGGATGTCTCAGTTTATGCCGTCTTCTCCTATGTCTTTGGCGGAGGCGGGGGTGAAACCGAAGGCGAAGCACCCGCTTCGATGCGCAATCGCTGATTGATTCAGCGCATCGCCCGTCACCTAAAACTCTTCTAACCAATCTATGTTATCGTTAACTAAATCCATCTTAGCGTCCCTTCTCGCCGGGCTTAGCCTGGCGCTCGTGAGCCCGGCATCGCTCGTGGCTCAAACACAAACCGCGGCTGGCGCGTCGGAAGCCGGTCGCATTGAAGTAACTGGCCAGGCCATCCCCAATCCAACGCCTTATGAAAATCAGTGGAAGGCCAAGCTGAACCACATTATGCCCGAGGTCTCGGGAACCGAAATCACCGTCACGAAGAAGGCGACCGTGATTAAGACCGACCAACAGCCGCCAGTGGTGAATAATAACCTGCCCGAACTCTTCACCAAGGCTCCCGGCCTGATCATTAGCCAGCAGAATACCCCCGGTCAGTTTAATTTTACTTATCGCGGTCTCGGTAATCCGCAGGAGTCGGAATTCGTCACGACCTTGATGGATGGGGTTCCACTGGCGAGCGACTGGATTGGGTTTCCGACTCTCTACTATGTGCCGGTGGCTCAGAGTGTGAGCGAAGTCCAGGTCATTCGCGGTGGTAGCAGTCTGCTCTATGGGCCGGAGCCGGCACCGGCGATCAACTTTGTCACCAAACATCCGGCCCCTGGTGCGCCGTGGAGTTTTGACAGTCAACAGATCGGCGGCTCTTACGGTCTTTACCAGACTTATAACGCCATCGAAGGCACGTCCGGCCCGTTCGAGTTTCGGCTGGATGGTTTCTATACCCGGTCTGACGGCGAGCGGGATAACAGTCAGTTCGACCAGTGGCAATCCAATCTTTATATCGGTTACCGGCCGAACGAAGATCAATTGATCGCCCTGGATTTCCATGCGGGTCAGTTTGACGGCGGCGATCCAGGCCGCCTGACTATCGACCAGTTTAACCAGAACGAGGATCAGTCGACTGCGCCGTTTGACCATGCCTGGGTGGATCGTTACTCGGTCGTCCTGCGCCACGAATGGACCTTCGCCGAGGGTTGGCTCATGCAGGCCAAAGCCTGGTATACCCACCAGGACATCGACAACCGCAACGAATCCTTCCGCGGCGCCCCTCCTTTCCCGACGACCTTGCAGACCGATGAGTTCAACAATGGAGGGATCGATATCCGCTTCCGCAAAAATTACGGCGAAGGAACTATCCTGAGAGGCAGCACCCTCACTTTTGGCGGTACGGCTTACCACGGAGATGCGCCCCTTAATCGCTATAGCACTTTCGATCTGACGGCGGATCGCTTCGACACTTCCGGGATTCACACGCTCGACCAGTCGCGCAACTCGGATTACCAAGCCTTCTTTGTCGAGAACATCTTCCGCTTCGGGAAATTCCATATCGTGCCCTCCTTCCGCCTCGATCACGAGTCGGTCGACGTGGATACAGCGATCGGTCCGACCTTGGGCGGACGGAGCGCGGACCATACGATCCCGCTCTGGGGCGTGGGCTTGGGGAACGACTTCGGCCACTTGAATGAGACTTACTTCAGCGCCTCATCCGGCTGGCGGCCGACGCGTTACTTCGATGTCGCGTCACCTTTCCAGCCCCTCAATCCAGCGAACAGTCCGGACGTCTTTAAGTCTCTCGACTTTGAACTCGGAGTGCATGGAACGCCGATCAAGGGCCTTTGGTATGATGTCGGTTTATTCTGGATCGAATTTGAAAATCGCACTGAGACCCAGGCTTTTACGCCGACAGACTTCATCCTCGTGAACAGCGGCGATACGCGGCATCGCGGTTTCGAAGGCGAGATTTCTTACGATTTCCTGCAGCTCTTCCACAATGACGAGGTGACCGAGGCCGACTTGGCGCCGAAGGATGCTAAGGATGCTGACGGCCCCGTTACCAAGGCGACGCAAAGCTCTTTCGTCGGCTGGCATCTGAACGTTTTTAGTAATCTCCAACTCCTCGATGCAGAGTTCACTTCGAGCCAAATACCGGGGCAGGTCGGTAAAACGCCTGCTTATTCGCCAAGCTTTTTAGTCAAGGGCGGTGTGCAGCTGATCCTGGATAATGTCTTCAACTTCACCTTCTCGGCGGTCCATGTGTCGGATGAGTATTGGGCCGATGCGAATACGGGGACACCGACGATTCCGGCGAAGATTCCGGCTTACACTCTTTTGAACCTGGCAGGCGAGTATAAGGTCACAAAGAATCTTAAAGTCATTGGCGGGATATCAAACCTGGCCGGCGAGAAATATTATTCTCGCGTCTTCTTCAACGGCTCCATCGAACCGGCGCCGGGCCGCACGTTCTACGGCGGGCTGCAACTGACGTTCTAGGCATTTCGGGTGGTGCAAAGTGCCCGGCGTCGTTCGGTTAGGGCGACGCCGGGAGGCCGGGCTTGTGGATCAGCCCCACGCCACACGCATCCTTGTAGAGCGGGCGTGGCAAGGCCATGCTGCGTGATTGGCCATTTAGGATGAGCGTTTCGGCTTCCGGATGCTTCCGACGCCACTCCGAAAGCGCCCGCTGGACCCCGCCTTCCCTGGTCACATCGAAGCGGCTCGCGAAAAGACTGACATCGTGCAGCAAAAACAGACCGCCGCTTTCCAGCGCAGGATACCAAAGCGCGAGCTCATCGAGCGTGGCCTGATATTCATGTGAACTGTCGAGCAGGATCATCTCGGGCATCGCTCCGAAATGCGCGGTCGCGGTCGCGAGCGTCGCAGGATCCCGTGAATCGCCCAGAACCACCGTCACATAATTCGTTAGGCCAGCGCGCGCCAGCCAGCGTTCAGTCAGCGTGCAGAGCTCTGGGTTGATATCCACCGTGAATAATCCGCGCGCCACTTCCATCCGCCGGAGCATGAACCCGAGCAGGAGCGCCGAATAACCAGAGCAAGTGCCGAGTTGCACGATCCGCGCAATCCGGTTTCCCAGCACGAGCCCCTGGAGAAGCGAGACCAGCGGGACGGCGCATTCGCCGATCACGCCGCTTTCATCCGTCTCCTCGTACCAGTCGCGGATCACCTGCCATTCCTCCTCCGAGAGATCGGAATAAATTGGCGGGACGAAATCCATTCCGGGCAAACGATGCCACCAGTAGCGCGGCCCGTCCGCGACCGTCCAGCGGCGGGAACGCTGGGGTACGTCAGGCTTTTCCATCGGCCTCGCCTGAAAAATTCAAGGCGCGAGTCGATCAAGCCGCCAGGCACGGCCATCACCTTCCCGCGTGTAGCGGAAACGATCGTGTAAGCGGCTGGCCCGACCCTGCCAGAATTCGATCTCGTTAGGCAGAATCCGGTAGCCGCCCCAATGCGGCGGCAGTTCAATCGGTCCCTTCGCGAAACGCTCGGTCATCTCCGCCAGGCGCGCTTCCAGAATCTGGCGGGCGTCGATCACTTCACTCTGTTTCGATACCCAGGCCCCGAGCTGGCTTCCACGCGGCCGAGAGTGAAAATAGGCGGCCGATTCCTCGCGTGACGTCCGCTCGACCCTTCCGGCAACGCGGATCTGGCGTTCCAGTTGCACCCAATAGATGGCGAAAGCAGTCTGCGGATTTGCCTCGAGCTCCCGGCCTTTGTTGCTCCGGTAGTTCGTGAAAAAAACGAAGCCGCGCGCGTCGAAACCTTTCAGCAAAACGATCCGGGCCGACGGTTTCCCAGCCGGCGTGGCGGTGGCTAGCGCGATCGCGTTCACATCCGGCAGGCCCACCTCGACTGCATCCGTGAACCAGATGGAAAATTGCTCCATCGGGTCTGGATGCAGGTCCGCCCGGCGCAACCCGCGCGTTTCATATTCGCGCCGGAGATTGGCGACATCGAGCGGTTCCATCCCGATCCAGCGTATCCAGCATGGTAAAAAAGTCGACGCCGTTTGCGAAGGCGCGCGCTTTCCATTTGTGCAGCGCGAGTCGAGTCGCTAAGTATCGAGCATGTTCAGCCTGACGATGCTCGGAAGCGGGAGCGCGGGAAACCGCGCGCTTGTGGCGACCGATCATTGCCGGCTCCTGGTCGACGGCGGATTAAGCGCACGCCAGCTCGTGCTGCGGCTCGCGCTCTGCGGAGTCGCGCCTAACCAACTCGACGGCGTGCTGTTGACCCACGAACATGGCGACCACGTCTGCGGGCTGGAGGTGCTTTGCCGGAAATTTCAGGTGCCGATTTATTGCAACGCGCTGACCGCCGAAGCCATCCGGTGCGGCTCGTTAGGCGCGCACCGGAACTGGCGGATTTTCCGGACGGGCGCGGCCTTCTCGATCTGCGACATCACGGTCGAAAGTTTCTCCGTTCCGCACGACGCGGTCGAGCCGGTTGGGTTCGCGTTTTATACCGGATCGAGTGCGATCGGCTACATCACCGACCTCGGCCAGGCGACCCGCCTGACGATTGAGCGTTTGCGGGAAGTGCAGACGCTCATGATCGAAACGAACCACGACGAGAAGTTGCTCCAGAACGATCTGCATCGGCCGTGGCCGGTGAAACAGCGCATCCAGTCGCGGCATGGCCACCTTTCCAACGCCGCCGCGGCCGCCGTTGTTGAGCAGTTGCTGCCGGGGAAACTGGCGCGCGTCGTGCTCGGGCATCTCAGCCGCGATTGCAATTCGCCAGCGCTCGCGGCCGGAGCGATCCGGGCGCAACTGGCAAAGAACGGACGCGAGGACGTGGAAGTGTTTTGCGCGGCGCAGACTGAAATCAGCCCGCGTTTCCCGATCGAGCTGACCCGCGGCGGAAGTTTCCAGCCGACTTTCGAGAGTCTTTTCTTCGACACGGCGGCGATGACGGTCGGATGAAGCTGCGTGTGGCGGCGGAGAGCGACCTCCCTGCAATCGTCGAAATCTATAACTCGGCGATCGCTACCCGAGTCGCGACTGCTCAACTCGAGCCGGTGACGGTTGGGGAACGGCTGCCGTGGTTCCGTGACCACAGCGCCGAAGCCCATCC
>JAICMR010000143.1 GCA_025929155.1 Chthoniobacterales bacterium
AAACTGATGCTCGACCCGAAACCCGATCTCACTCCGCGCGCGGAAGGTTTCAAGCCGTATGCGCTTGACCGGATCACGCAGCACGCTCCGCCAGGAACGCCGATGAAAGATGGCAAATATCCGCTCATCAGCGGTCTCGAGCACGATGAGATGGGCCATCCGAGTGGCAGCCCAAAATTGCACATGGCACAGACGGCGAAACGACGGAGCAAGCTGCAAAAGCTCGCGTCGGAATTACCGCTGCCCGAAATCTACGGAGACCAGGAAGGGAAGACTTTGCTCGTTGGCTGGGGTTCGACCTACGGCCCGATCCACGACGCGACCAAACGCGCGCGCAGCGTCGGCGAAATAATTGGCTCGATTCACCTGCGGCATTTGCATCCGTTGCCGGATGGTCTCGAAAAGATTTTTGCGAAATTTCAGCGCGTCGTAGTGGTCGAAATGAACGACCAGGGAATTTATGGCTTCGGCCAGCTTGCGACCGTGCTGCGCGCTCGCTTTTGCGAGCCGAAAATCGAGAGCGTGACGAAAACGGACGGGCTGACCTACCGGGTCCGCGAAATTCTCGAGCGCGTCTTCGTAGGGAAGACATTTCCCAGCCACCACCAGTCGCGCAACGGATCGGGTGCCGGAAGTGTTAGCGTTCCGAAAGATCCAGCGACCGCCGTCGCTACAGAACGCGCTCAGGCGAAAGTCTCTGATGCGCGCGATCAAGCTGGCGATAACACGCCGACGATGCCGGGTGCCGAAGCGTCCGACGCCGCCGCCGGCACGAACGAAACACGGCCCGACGCCGCGCAGGTTGCAGAGAGCGCCGGATCGGAAGTCTGAAAGCGCGCCGGTTGATTGCATTCCCGCACCGAAGCTGTGGCGATGGCTGTCATCGGCTCGGTGCCTTTCCACGGATCAGGTTTGTCGGCGCGCTTCATTGCGTGCATCGCTTGGGTGCGGTGCTCTTGAGCGCTGTCTTTCTCTTTGGTTGCGGCAGCGCCGGCACGGCGCCGTCGTGGCGTGAAGTCGCCAGACAAGCGCATCCATGGGGCTACTACAGCGGTTCGCCCGTGACGCGCTGGAATCCCGACGGTCGCAGCATGACGCTGCTAAACGAATTCCGTTACACCGATCCGAACGGCCACGTCTGGGTCGCGCCGGCCGGTTCCGTAGTTGATGGCGCGTCGATCCCGCGTCCGCTCTGGCCTTTCATGGGCGGACCCTTCGAAGGGAAATATCGCAACGCCTCCGTCCTCCACGACGTCGCCTATGATCGGAAGAACAGGCCCTGGCAGGAATGCGATCGCATGTTTTACAACGCGATGCGGTGCAGCGGCGTCAGTGCGGTCGAGGCGAAAACCATGTTTTACGCGCTCTACCGCTTCGGGCGGCATTGGGATTTCAAAGTGAAACGCGCGAAACCCGTCAAAATGGACCGGAAGCTCGTCGCAAGGGCCGAGCCGCGGTATCCGCGGGCACAAGCGATCACGATTCACGATATCGAGACGGCACGCGATTGGATTCGCAACGCGCAACCGAGCGTCGAAGAAATCGAGCAGCGCGCCGATGCCGATTCTCGCTAGGTCAGCTTCGATTCAGCATGAGCAGGATGGCAAAGCTGTTTGAGAAGAGGATAGATGGCACGAGCGACGCAAACTTCTCGTTCGATGATCTGGTGACTCTCGTGATGAAGCTCGGTTATGACTCGCACAGAACCAAAGGCAGTTGTATTATCTTCCAACGCGGATGGAGCTTTCTTGCCTGCAGCCGCCTTCTGAGGGCAGGACGAAACGTTACCAGGTTCGCCAAATGCGGGAAGAATTGAAGAATCTAACTCGAACTATGAAGTCGGGGCCGATGTAGGATAACCCTCACGATGATGAAATCCGGATTTGGTATTCTGCGACAGAGGGCGACGAGAGTTTCATCGGTCAGGTCGTTGAACCGCCCGGTGCCATGGCGCACGGAGACACCCGCGAGGAAGCAGCTAGTGAAATTCAGCTCGCCCTCGGAGGCGCACTGGAGGGTTGCCGCAGAGGAAAAATTGCAAGCGCGGGCGCCGCGATGGCTCATGCCTAACGAGTCCAGCGCGAATCAGGAAATGAGGAAAGCAGGAGCCGCATGGGCTATTGCACATCTGAGTTTAGCTTTCCGGCTTTCTTCTTTCCTTCTTTCCCGATTCCATCCTCTCGACTTTCCTTCGTTCCTGTTTCCTAAGAGATCATTACCATGAGCGACCCACTAACTGCCGAAACCGCCGCGCCCCAACGCGAGAAACTGACCAAGAAAGCCATCACCGCCGATCATCCGACTTGGTGTCCCGGCTGTGGCGACTTTGCGGTTCTCGCCTGCTATTACAAAGTCCTTGAGAAGCGCCAGGTCGATCACGAGAAGATTGTGACGTTGGCGGGGATCGGCTGCTCGTCGCGTTTCCCCTATTTCGTGAATGGCCACGGCGTCCACTTCATCCACGGTCGGGGCGTGCCTTTGGCCAGTGGCGTGAGTCTGGCGCGACCGGACGTGAAAGTCTTCCTCTTCGGCGGCGACGGCGATGGCTTCTCGATCGGCGGCAACCATCTCGACCATGGCGCGCGCAAGAACATCGATCTCACCTACGTGATCATGGATAACTTTGTTTATGGCCTGACGAAGAAACAAACTTCGCCCACTTCGCCGGTTGGGTTCCGGAGTAAAACCGATCCACAAGGTGCAGTCGACCAGCCGGTCAATGCGATGAAAAAGCTCGTCGCCGGCGGCGCCACTTTCGTCGCGCGGACTCATGCTTCCCAAGTGAATCACATGATTCAGATGATCGAGCGCGCGATGGATCATCCCGGCTTTAGCGTGATCGAATGCCTGAGTGAATGCGTCGAGTTTTACCCCGGCGCGTTCGATCCGGCGAACCCGCGCAAAGGCGGTGCCTTCGAAGTGATCGAGGAAAAGAAATACGACAACAGCCCGGAGGACGAGCAACGCCACGACGTCACGGATGAGCTCGCCGCCTATAAGCTCGCGCAGCTCCCATTCCCGGGTGTATTTGGCGTCTTTTACCAAAACGATCGACCGACGAAGAACGCGCTTGAGAAGAAATGGGTCGATACTGCGCGCGAAAAGCACGGCCAGTCGAGCGACGTGGAGATCTTGCAGAACACATTTGATCGGATGAAGTGAGCCGATTTTCCGGCCTCCCGTTCGGCCGTCGGAGCTGGGGCGGTCATCCTCGCTCGCACTGCGAGCGTCGGACGAATAACCCTCTCAAGAAGGAGCGAATCGCTGGGAACACGGAAAAGCTTTCGTGTTCTGGAGATTTTTCCATGACACGCTTGACCGGATGGAGTAGGTCACCTTACGAACTCGTCAGAAACGAAACCAGTGCGGTCGCGCCACCCGCTCGCGGACCCGTCGTTTCCAAGCTTTACCGCAACTAACCTCCAGAAGGGTTTCTCTAGCAGCCGGTCCCCATCACACCGAATGGGTTAATGGGACTGGCTGCATCTTTTACCGATACCCTCCGAAAGGTTGCGCTGACAGCTCAGCGGGCGGGAGTCCGCGCGATTCGTGCCCTTGGAACGCTCCTGTCAGTACCGATGCTCAACGCGGTCACCTGGTTACCCGCGGCGGTTTGGGCTCTGATCGAGTTTCGGACCGATCGGAAAGCGTTTCGTGCGTGGTCACGGTTTCCGCCGAAGTGGCATCCGCATTGTGCACTTTTCACCTTCGTGCAGACGATTGGTTTTGCCCACGCGCGTCTCGTTTATCTCTGGCCAGACAGACTCACCCAGCCCCGCTGGCTGAAGCGCTGCCGCCTCCAGGCAAAGTTCGATCTGAAAAAGCTTCTCGAGAGCGATCGACCGATAATCTTCGTCTCTTTGCACTTCGGGCCTTTTCGCTCGCTGCCTTACTGGCTGCGCGCCCACGGCATCCCGACGACGACGTTGGTCGGCAAACCTGTTTCGAAGCAAAGTGCCTGGATCGATCGCCTTAGTCTTCCTCTCAACGTGCCGGTCCTAACTTGCGTCGAAGACATGCGGAGCATTCGGAAATCGATCATCGGACGCCGCCGCCTCCTTTTCCTCAGTGACGTCGGAAGAGGCAAACTGGTCCCGGTTCCGTTCGAGGACGACCAAATCTTTTGGATGGCTACAGGCGCAATCCGATTGGCGGCTTCCACTGGCGCGCTGCTCGTTCCCTGCCTCATCACCGGCAACAAGGGACTATGGAATTTTATCATCCACTTCGGTTCAGCGGTGCCGGCGGAACACCTGCAGGAAAAGCCTGATCTGCCAGCGGCAGCGAACCACCTCTTCCAGGAAATGCTCCCAGTTCTCCGGCAACATCCGGAACAGTGCCGGCACCGGCTGCTTCACTGCATCACCTCCTCATCGATCGTGACTCAGCCGGACACCGGTTTGATCGGCACGCCCGAGCCGAGTCCGATTTAATGGATCCGATGAATCGGAATCGAGTTCGCCCGCTCGCGCCGGACCGCCTTAACGGCTACAGACGAAGAATCGCCGTCCTCTGCACCCTTGCAGGATTCGCCGGCGCGCGATTCCTGATCATGATGTGAGGATGACGCTGGACGAACAACTCGCTACTTTCCTCGCCCGGAAGCCTACGATTGATCCAACTGCTTACATCGCTCCCGGCGCAACCTTGATTGGCGACGTTCGGATTGGAGTGCACGCGAGTATCTGGCCGGGATGCGTGCTGCGAGCCGACATCAACTTCATCGAGATCGGGGACTCGACTAATGTGCAGGATGGCACCCTCATTCATCTCTCGGACGATTATCCCGTTCGCGTCGGCAAATTCGTCACAATTGGCCACGGGGCGATCATCCACGCCTGCACGATTGAGGACGAATGCCTGATCGGAATGCGCTCGACCGTCCTCGACGGCGCTGTGATCGGCAAGAATTCGATCATTGGCGCGCAGGCGCTCGTCACCCAAGGAATGGTTGTGCCGCCCGGCTCTCTCATCCTCGGCGTCCCGGGAAAAGTCGCGCGCCGCATCGAACCGGCAGAACAAGCAGGCATCCGCCGCTGGGCAGAGAAATACGTGAAGGTCGCGGAAGCCTATCGCGCGCGGTATCGTGGTAATTAATCAACGAATCAGGTAACGCCGAAGGAATAAGCGAAGCAGCCGGAGTTCACTTCCTACGTGGGTGTCCACACCGGCCGTAGAAGGTCGTCGTTTTAGACAAACCCCGTCAGGCGGCGGAAGATTCGCTCTATGGAGATTCATCAACTCCGGTATTTTTTGGCGGTCGCAGAAGAGGGCAATTTCTCGCATGCGGCAGAGCGCGAACACGTTTCGCAGCCAGCGCTCAGTCACCAAATCCAGAAGCTTGAGGGAGAACTGGGACAGTCCTTATTTGATCGGTTGCCGCGCGCGGTGGTGTTGACCGAGGCTGGCCGTTCGCTGCTCCCGTATGCACGCCAAATTCTGACCGCAATCGCCGATGCCCGCCGCTCCGTGGTCGGGCTGGAAGATGAGGTTGCGGGACGGTTGTCGGTCGGCGCGGTCCCTTCGATCGCGCTTTATCTCCTGCCACGGCTGATCGTGAACTTCCAGCGAGCTTATCCGCGCGTTACGTTCGAGCTTTTCGAAGACACGACTGAGAAGCTGGCGCAGCGCTTGGAGGATGGCACCCTCGACATCGTGTTGGCCTCCCCGGGCGACACGACGCCAAGCCTAAAGCATCATTCGTTGGGTCGGGAGCGGTTGCTCCTGCTCGTGCCGGAGAAGCATCGGCTGGCCCGGAAAAACGCGATTAAATGGAGCGATCTCGCGGAGGAGAAGTTCCTGCTCCTGCACGAGGTTCACGCCCTCTCGATCGCGGTGCGCCGGTTGCTCGCAGCGAACCACCTGAAGCCGGAACTGGTTCTGCAGGGCGCGCAGCTCGTGACGATCGCTGCGATGGTGGCAGCCGGTCTCGGCGTCACGGTCGTGCCCGAGATGATGGTGCACACCGATTTCGTAAAAGGTTGTGTGGCGGTGCCGTTCGCGAGTCCGTCGCCGACGCGCGAATTGGTGTTGATTCGCAACCCGTTGCGGTTCGAGACCAACGCTGCCGCCGCCTTCCGCGAGGAAGCCGCGGCAGCTCTTTTGAACCGACCGGGCGGCGGTTGAAAGGCAAAAAGGAAAGAGGGGCGAGATGATTCTCTCGCCCCTCTTGTGGATGATTGGTGACTGCTTCCTGATTAATGATGAAGCGCCAGCACGTGCGCCAAGGTGATCAATGGCCAGGTGGCGGTGAGAACGATCACTGCGAAAAGAAGAAACTCGGCGGCCACACTTGGCCGTTCGCGCTGCTCAAAGCGTTCGCTCAGAAAGCGAAACGCGCGCAAGCGCAGCGATGTCTTCGAATCAAGCAGCCGACCGTTCGTGGGATCGGTGCTTAAGGTTAGTGTTTGCATGCCTGAATGACGGCCACGCGAGACTCCGGTTGAAATACTTTATTTGTCTGGCTGCGATAGACAGCATTTATGGCGACGGAGGCGCCGCAAGATGAGTCAAAGCCATTCGCGGCCGGCGCAACGGAACCTGCAGGAGGCGAATTTCGTTTTGCAGTCCAGACGAAGTGCTAGAGTCGCGCCGATGCCAAAGATTCAATACCAGCCATGAAGCGCTTTGTTCCTTTCATCATCATCGCTGCCATCGCGCTTCTGACGCTGGGCATTGCGACGGCGGTTTACCGCGTTAAAACCCGTCCGGCGGCCGCTCCGCTGCCCGGTATCGCCGGAAATGCCGCACCGGCGAAAGCCCAGGCACCGGAAGATCCAGGTCACGTCCGCGGCCCGAGCGGCGCGCCGGTGACGCTGGAGATTTTCGGTGATTTCCAGTGTCCGTCGTGCGCTGTCGTTTCGAAGGGGATCGACGAACTCCAAAAGCAAAAGGCGGATAAGATTCGGGTCGTTTTCCGTGAGTTCCCGCTGGAAATGCACCGACACGCGATGCAGGCAGCATTGGCCGCCGAGGCGGCTGCGATCCAAGGGAAGTTCTGGGAGATGCACGACAAGCTCTACGAAAATCAGCCAGTCTGGTCTGAAGCGACCAATGTGAACTTCCTTTTCGAGGCTTACGCCGACGCCATTGGCCTTGATGTGGCGCGGTTTCGCGCCGACCGCATCGCCCCGGACGTGCGAGCGCGGGTTCTCGCTGATATGAAAGACGGCGATCGCCGGCAGGTAAAAAGCACGCCGACGGTTTTCCTAAACGGAGTGCCGTTCCGAGCCGGTTTCACCAAGGATGAGCTGCAACGGGACGTCGAGGCGGTTCTTGCTCAAAAGAACAATTCCTGATCATGGCGATGAACAAAACGTCTCTCGGTCTGCTGCGCAGCGCCGAATACCGTCGACTTGGCGACTCCAATCTCTGGAAGGCGCTGCTCGAAGCGATGACTGCTTGCGCAATTCTTGGCAGAGCCAGCCTGAAGGCAGCTTCGCCGCTGTTGTTGTTGTTCGGCATGCAATTATCCATCGTGACCTTGGCTCGGGCAGAATCTCCACAGATGGTCG
>JAICMR010000035.1 GCA_025929155.1 Chthoniobacterales bacterium
CACCGAGAAGGTCGCCGCCCCGACTGTGGCCACCGCCAACTACGGCTACCTGCGCTTGCGGCGCGAAGATTACACCGCCGACGATGTCGCGCGCTGGGCTGCTTTCGTTAGGCAACAGCAGGGGAAATGGCAGGAGGCTTTTGTCTATTTCAAACACGAAGAGAGCGGGATCGGCCCAAAACTGGCGCAGCAGATGAAGGATTCGTTAGGCGGATGAGCACCATCGCCGAGCGTCTCGCAGAAGTGCGGGAACGCATTGCCGTCGCGGCCGACCGCGCCTTTCGCTCGGCCGATGACGTCCAACTCGTGGCCGTTTCGAAAAAGCAGGATGCCGGCAAAGTCCGCGCAGCCGAAGAAGCTGGTCAGCTACTTTTTGGCGAGAGCCGGGTGCAGGAAGCCCGCGCCAAAATCCCGGAGCTGCCTTCGCGGCTGCGCTGGCATTTCATCGGGACGCTTCAGAAAAATAAGGTGCGCCAGGCGCTGCCGCTCTTTGAACTTTTTCACAGCATCGATTCGCTGGCGCTGGCCGAAGACTTGCAACGAATTGCCGAGGAGGAGGGCGCGCATCCGCGCGTCCTGCTGCAGGTGAATGTTGCGGGCGAAGCGCGCAAACATGGGTTCTCGCCCGAAGCGATTCGACGGGAATTGGAGAAGATACTGTCGTTAGGCCGGCTCACGATCGAAGGCCTGATGACTGTACCGCCGCTGGCGCCCGAGGCGGAGGCGTCGCGTCCGCACTTCTCAGCGCTCCGCGAACTGCGGGACGCGTTGGAAAAAGAATTCGATCTTCGGCTCGAGCAGCTTTCCATGGGCATGAGCGGCGACTTCGAGATCGCGATCGAAGAAGGCGCCACGCTCGTCCGGGTCGGGACCGCGATTTTCGGCAGTCGTTAGGCGACCGGTCGGCTCACGGCGAAAGTGAGGAAAAGAACGTGGTAGATTGCCTCGCGCGCGCGGCCTTGTTAAAGTCTTCTTTGCGATGCGTCTGGAACCGCAAAAGATCGAGCTCGTCGGCAACGAGCTTGCCATCCAATGGAACGACGGCAGCGAATCCTTTCTTCCGCTTCGGCTCCTGCGAGGCGCCTGCCCCTGCGCAGCGTGCGGCGGCGAGCCGGATGTGATGGGCGACCTGGTGCGGCCAGCCGTGCATTACACGCCGCAGAGTTTCGATCTCCAGAGCTGGCAACTGATCGGCGGCTATGCCATCCAACCGACCTGGGGCGATGGTCATAATACCGGGCTCTACACCTACCAGTATCTGCGTCGGATCGATCCGGCGCGCGCTGCCTAACGAGTCGCCCGACGATGAATCGCTGGCTGAAGGCTTCGCTTCTCCTCTTCTTCTTCGCCCTCTGCGCGGTGGCCGTGCTCGTGACGCATGCGCTCAGCCAACGCAGGCCGGATCCGCGAGCGCGGGAACTTTTGCTGGTCGTGAATCGGCAACTGTCCAGCTTTCGCGCTGCCGATTTCGAGAGCGCCTATCACCATTCAGCGACAGCTGTGCAGCAGAAGTTTTCCCAGTCACAGTTCGAGCTCATGATCCGTCGCGATTTTTCCTCCATGACAGCGGTGCAGCGGGTCGAGTTCGGCGCGCTTCGGGTGGCCGGGAGCAACGCCGTTCTGCAGGTTTTCCTGACAACGCCGGACGGAGCGGTCCGCGCATATCTCTATAGTTTTACCTGCGAAGCGGACGGCTGGAAGATCGACGGTGTCGAGTCGCTAGGCCCGCAACCGCTGCGGCATCTGCCCGGGCTGCACGTCTAAAGTTGATCTAACCCCAGCATCACGGCTTCTTCGAATTCTGCTGCGCCAGGCTTAATGTTAGAGCGTGATCCGCAACAGCTCCGTCGCCGGCGCGACAGGGTCCAGCGACACACCGAGCCCGGTCGCCGGAACAAGAAAAAACTCGCCCGCTCGCATTTCGATCCCGGACATTTTGACGGCTCCGCACACACAGAAAAAGAGCGCGAACCCAACCCGATCAAGCGCGGGGCGCGGCGCAGCCAGCTCCCATTTTTCGACGGTAAACTCCTGACAACGCGCGAGAACTTCGCCATTCTGCCTAACGAGTCCCGGCTCCCAGTCGTCGAAGTTAATTGAGCGCAGCGCCGCACCAAGGTGCAGCTCTCGCTCTTTTCCCTCCGGCCCCCGCCGGTTCCAATCGAAAACGCGATAGGTCGTATCGCTGTTCTGCTGGATCTCGACAATCAGGTTCCCGGCGCCGATCGCGTGGATCCGGCCGCTCGGCACAAAGAACGTGTCGCCCTTTTTTGTCGGAAGTCGCGACACGACCGCGGAGACGTCGCCGGAGTCGAGAGCCCGCTGGAATTGTTCACGCGTCACACCCCGTTTGAATCCGGCGTAAAGCTCCGCGCCCGGCTCGGCCTGCACAAGATACCACATCTCCGTCTTGGTTTCGCCGCCGAGCGCCGCCGCCGTGGCGGGCGGCGGATGGACCTGGAGCGAAAGGGTTTCGCGTGCATCGAGCAATTTCGCGAAAAGTGGAAAGCGCACGGCGTCCGGCAGGTTCTCGCCGAAGATTTCGCGACGGTGGTTCTGCCAAAGTTCGTGGAGCGTTTTGCCTGCGTAGCTGCCTTGCCTAACGACGCTCTGCGCTTCCGGCCGATCCACCACCTCCCACGATTCGCCGATCGACTCCTGCGGCGGCAGCGCTTTCCCAAAGACGCTCTCGAGCTTTCGACCACCCCAGACGCGCTCCTCGAAAATGGGCTGGAACAGGATCGGCTGCGAGGGGTCGAGTTGCATTTCTGCAGCCGATGCTAACCCGGCGCCGCTGATTTGTCAGACCGCGAGCGGTAACGATTCGCGAGATGCCTTTGCTACTTTTCGCTCTCGGGCTGACGCAGCCAGCTTCTCGCCACCCACCGCGAGCGGCGGATCGTCGGGGCTTTGGGCTTCCCTTCCTTTCCAAGTACAGGACCGGCTCTAGACTGCCGCTTGAAATTCACCGAAATCATCAAGGCCTGGGGGCCGGTCGCGTTCTGGGTGGCGCTCATGTTTTTCGGATCGAGCGATTGGATGTCGGCCGATCACACCTCGCGTTATCTCACGCCGTTGCTGCACTGGCTAAATCCCGACATCTCGCCGGCGACGGTAGCGCGGGTGCATTTGCTTGTGCGGAAAGCGGCGCATGTAACCGAGTACGCGATTTTGACCGCGCTGCTGTTTCGCGCCCTCCGCTGGTCGATAGAAAATCCCTGGTGGCGCGCGGCGGCGGCGCTGGTGCCGGCGCTGGTGATCGCACCGCTCGATGAATTTCATCAGTCCTTCATCGCGTCACGAACCGGTTCGCCGATCGACGTGCTGATTGACTACAGCGGAGCAATCGTTGGCCTGCTCATCTCCCGATTGATTTATCTCGCGCTGAAGCGGCGGGAGAAGGTGTGATGAAGCGCGTGCCGGATTCGTCCGAAGCTTGCCAAAGGCGTCGCGTACAGGGATTGCTCTGTGACGGCCATGGCTGAAGCAAAACGCGCGCTGATTACAGGGATCACCGGCCAGGACGGTTCTTATCTGGCTGAGCTCCTTCTGAAGAAAGGCTACGCTGTGCATGGCGTCGTCAGGCGAACGAGCAACCTCCTCCGTTCCCGCATCGAGCACTTGCGCGGCGATGAGTCGCTTCATGGCAGCCGCCTTTTCCTGCATTATGGCGATCTTTCCGATGGAACGACTTTGCGGCGCATTTTCGCCCACGTGCGGCCGGATGAGGTCTATCACCTGGCCGGTCAGAGTCATGTGGGTTTGAGCTTCGAAATTCCTGAGTCCACTTCTGAAGAAGTGGCGATGGCGACGTTGCGCCTGCTCGAGATTTCACGCGACCAAACGCAGCCGCTTCGGTTCTATCACGCCTCCAGCTCAGAGATTTTCGGGGCCGCCGAGGAGTCGCCTCAAACGGAAGAGACGCCGTTGCGGCCGGCGAGCCCTTATGGCTGCGCGAAGGCTTTTGCGACGCAGTTGGCGCGGGTTTACCGGCAATCTTACGGCATCTTCGTTTGCAATGGGATTCTTTATAACCATGAATCACCGCGGCGGGGAGAAAACTTCGTCACGCAAAAGATTGCGCGGGCCGTCGCGCGCATTAGTCGTGGGCAGGAAACGGAGCTGCTGCTAGGCAACACTTCGGCCCGGCGGGATTGGGGACATGCCCGGGATTACGTGGAGGCGATGTGGCTGATGCTGCAACATCCGGAGCCGGATGATTACATCGTCGCGACGGGTGAGCCGCATTCGGTGCAGGAATTTGTGGAAGCTGCTTTCGCAGTGGTCGATCTGCCGTGGGAAAAATACGTGAAACATAACGCTGCGTTCGAGCGGCCTAACGAGCCCACTCGGCTGGTTGGTTCGAGCGCGAAGATCCAACGCACGCTCGGGTGGAAGCCAGAGACGACTTTTCCCGATCTTGTGCGCGAGATGGTAGAGGCGGAGCTGGCTGCGGTCGCGGAAGGCGTGGCCGAAGTGACATGAACGACTACCTGCTCTCCATCATTCTCGGGGTGATCGAAGGCCTGACCGAGTTCCTGCCTATCAGCTCGACCGCACACCTCCGAATCGCGGAGGCGCTCCTCGGGGTCGATCTCGAGAGTGGCTTTTGGAAAATGTACAGCATCGTGATCCAGCTCGGTGCAATCCTCGCGCTGACGGTATTTTTCTGGCGGCGCATCCTGCGATTTCTTGCCACTTTTCCAAGAGGCGAGAGCGGCGATCGCAATTTCTTTACTCATCCCCTGAGCCTGGTTGCGATCGCGTTTGTGGTCACGGCGGTTCCTGCGTTTCTGCTCGCGAAGCTAATCGGCAAGAATCTGGAGAATCTCTGGGTGATGGCCGGCGCGTTGCTCATCGGCGGTATCATCATGTGGATCGTCGATTCCTTTTTCGTTAGGCCGCGGGTGCAGCGAATCGAGCAGATGTCGCTCCCGGCAGCGATCTGGATCGGTGCCGTGCAGACGCTCTCGGCGATCTTCCCCGGCACTTCACGCTCGATGTGCACAATCGCAGCCGGACAGGTGGCCGGCATGTCGCGCGAAGCCGCACTGGAGTTTTCCTTCTTTCTCTCCATCCCGACGATGTTTGCGGCAACCGGCTACGATTTGTTGAAGACGCTCAGGCCGCACCACACGACCGCTGCGATCGCGCCGTTGACCATGACCCCGCATCTCTGGCTTGTGACCGCGATCGGCTTCGTCTGCGCATTTTTCGTGGCTCTGGCAGTCGTCGCCTGGTTTTTGCATTGGGTGCGGCGACATGGTTTCACCCCGTTTGCGATCTATCGGATACTGCTCGGCGCGGCGCTCTTCTTCGCGCTGAGTCGCGGTCTGATTGGCCGCTAGGGACAAAGCCGCTACAGTCTCAGTACCATGTCAGAACAGATCATTGCGCCGGATCTCCAGAGCAGCGTGCTCTGCGAAGATGTGCGTTGCGAATTCAACGGGATGCAAACGCTCGTTGGTGTGCTCAACATCATCCCCACGCCGAAGTTGCCGGTGAACTACATGCGGCTCTGCATTTGGACGCGCTGGTGCAGCGGCGCGGGGAAATTTCGGCAGCGCTCGAAAATCATCGGCCCCGACGACACCCAAACGATCGCGCAAGCGGAGGTTGAGTTCGTGCTCAAGGAGATGGAAGGGCACGCCACCAATGTTCATTATTTCGGCGGGGTGCAGTTCCAGCAATTCGGCATGCATCACGTGGAAATCTATCTAGGCGACGAGTTGCGGCTGCGCTTCCCTTTGCCCGTGGTGCAGGTGAAGACGCCCGGCGCCTAACGAGGCGGAGTTGGCCAGAAAGCGTCCAGATTGGATAAAAACGCGGTCGGATATTCCGTCGCACGCTCCTCGGCTGCGCCCCTTTTGGCGTTTCCCTTCTAGCTGCGGGAGATCAGGTGAGGGCTCGATCGCGGCCGTGAGAAAAAAGGCGAACCAACCCTCACACGAAATCAAATCGCTCGGCCTGCGGCTTATTAAAAAGCCGCCTAACGATTCTGCCTGGCGGTCAACGCGGCGGCAACGCTGACCAGGCCATCGTCAGCCGACGATCGCGAGGATGATCAGGATGAGTAGGATGAGGCCAATTCCGCCAGCCGGATAGTAGCCCCAGCCGCTGCTATAGGGCCAGGCCGGGAAGGCGCCGATCAGAAGAAGTATCAGGATAATAATCAGGATGGTACGCATGGCGGCGAGATAATGGATTCGGCGCCCGGAAGGCAACCCTTATTTTCGTGCGATCGACCCCTGTCGAAGCAAAAGCCGCTTGCGCGCAGGAAGCCTCACCCTATCGTTCGGGCGCGTCGGCCGCGAGGGTCCGTTAACCTCGCGCCGGCTCATTCCTGAACCGGCGAAAGTTAGATGGCAAACACGATTCTCGTCGGCGCGCAGTGGGGCGATGAAGGCAAGGGCAAGATCATCGATGTTCTGACCGGGAACGCCGACGTCGTTGTGCGCAGTCAGGGTGGAAACAATGCCGGCCACACGGTCATTCATGGCGGAAAAAAATTCGTCCTTCACCTGATCCCTTCGGGCATTTTGCGCGCGCGCAAGATTTGCGTCATCGGAAACGGCGTTGTGATCGATCCGATCGCGCTCGTTCGGGAGATCGACGTGCTCCGTGGCCTAGGCGTAAAGGCCGGAAAAAACTTGCTCATCAGCGATTGCGCGCACCTCGTGCTCCCGTATCACCGCGCTCTCGACGAGCAGCGCGAGCTGCGCAAAGGCCACGTGAAGATCGGCACAACGAAACGTGGAATTGGCCCGGCCTACGGCGACAAAGCAGCGCGCACCGGTCTGCGCATCGCTGACCTGATGCAGCCGGAGTTATTTTCGAAAAAGCTGAACGCGAAGATGCGGGAGAATAACAGCATCCTGAAAGCGCTCGGCGCCAAACCGATTTCGTTTGCGAAAGTGAATGCCGATTTTCTCGATGCCGGCGAACGACTGAAACCATTCGTCGCGAATACCGTGGTCTATCTGCACGAGGCCCTGAAAGCGGGAAAGGAAATTTTGTTCGAAGGCGCGCAGGGAACTTTCCTCGATATCGATCATGGAACCTATCCGTATGTGACTTCGTCGAACACCACCGCCGGCGGGGCCTGCACCGGCTCCGGAGTTCCGCCGCATCGGATGGATCGCGTCCTCGGAGTAATGAAAGCTTACACGACTCGCGTCGGCGAGGGTTCGCTCCCGACCGAGGACGCAGAACTGGCTGACATGTTGCACGAGATGGGCCGCGAGTTTGGTGCGACGACTGGACGCGCACGGCGTTGCGGCTGGTTCGACGCGGTCGCGACGCACTACGCGACGATGATCAACGGCATCGACGAAATTGCGATCACCAATCTCGACGGGCTCGACACGGTCGATCCGATCAAAGTCTGCGTCGGCTACAAACTCGACGGTAAGAAACTGGAAGTCCCGCCGAGCGACTCGGCGCAGTTGACTCGTTGCGAGCCCGTTTATGAGGAACTGCCTGGCTGGAAACGATCAACCGAACGCGTCCGCAAGGTTTCCGATCTGCCAAAGGAAGCACGCGACTACGTGAATAAAATCGCGGAATGGACAGGCGCGCGCCTAACGATCATAAGTGTCGGTCCATCGCGCGGGCAGACACTTATCCTTTAGCGGGCAGTGGAGATGACCCCGACCACGCCATCGATTCCGCGCCACGTCGCGATCATTATGGATGGCAACGGCCGCTGGGCGAAAGAGCGCGGGCTGCCGCGGATCAAAGGTCATGAGCAAGGCGCGCAAGCCGTTCGCGCCTGCGTCGAAGGCTGTGGCGACCTGCGAATCGAGTACCTCACACTCTATGCCTTTTCTGCGGAAAATTGGCAGCGCCCGAAAGCAGAAGTGACCGCGCTGATGCACCTGCTGGAGAAATTCCTGAAGGAAAAAACGCCGGAACTACTCGAGAAAAACGTCAAGCTGCAAGCGATCGGTCGCCTCGTCGACTTGCCGACAGCGTGCCAGCGCCAGCTTCACAAGTCGATCGAACAAACCGCGGGAAACAGCGGCCTCACTCTGATTCTTGCGCTCAGTTACGGCGGCCGGCTCGAGATCATCGACGGCATCAAAAGTTTGCTCCAGGAGATCGAGCTTGGGCACATCGATCGCGCCATGATCGATGTCGAGATGTTCAGCAAACATCTCTACACGCGTTACTATCCTGATCCTGATCTGCTCATTCGGACCTCGGGCGAGATGCGGATTTCGAACTTCCTGCTCTGGCAACTTTCCTATACTGAGATGTATGTGACACCGAAGCTCTGGCCGGACTTCGGAAAGGAAGATCTCTTTGAAGCTGTGAAGGTCTTCAGCCAGCGCCAGCGGCGCTACGGCGGGGTGTAACTCAGGCTTCCAGCGTGACACGTCGGGTTTCTTCCGGAGCGAGGATTCTGCGCATGCCCATCCGTCAGACAGCAGCTAGCCTGAGTTACCGGAGCAGCTCGGGGTAACGACTTTCCGCCAGCGCGACGCACCGCTCCAAAACCGCGGAGGACGTGTCGAGTTGCAGCACCTCGTCGCACAGCTTCGTGCATTCCTCCATCGTTAGGCGCTGGACCGCGCTCTTTACCCGCGGCACCAGGCTCGCGGCCGCGCTTAACTCATCAATCCCGAGACCGAGGAGCAGCGGCGTGTACAACACTTCACCCGCCATCTCGCCGCAGACGCCGGTCCAGATGCTGTTGGCTTTCCCGGCCTCGGCCACCATTTTGAGCAGCCTAACGACTGAAGGATGACTCGGCTCGTAAAGGTGCGCAACCTTCTCATTCGTGCGATCGATGGCGACCGAATATTGGATGAGATCGTTCGTGCCGATGCTGAAAAAATCGACTTCCCGCGCGAGCAAATCGGCGGCAATCGCGGCGGTCGGAACTTCGATCATCGCGCCGATTTCAAAATCATCGCCCTGCTCGACACCCTCCCGTCGAAGTTCTTCGCGACATTCCTGCACGATCTGCAATCCACGCCGGACTTCGTCGAGGCCGGAGATCATCGGGAACATCATCTTAATGTTGCCGACAACGCTCGCGCGCAAGATGGCCCGCAACTGCGCCTTGAAGATGTCGAGATTCTCCAGACAAAACCGGATCGCGCGCCATCCGAGAAATGGGTTCATTTCGTCGATCGATTCGAGCCCGTCGGAAAGTTTGTCGCCGCCGAGGTCAAGCGTGCGGATGATCAGTGGATTCGGTGCGACGCGACGCGCGACGCAGCGGTAGATTTCGAACTGTTCCTCTTCTGTCGGGAGGGTTTTCTGGTTCAGGTAGAGGAACTCCGTGCGATAAAGTCCGACTCCTTCCGCGCCGTGGCTGAGGACGGAATCAATTTCCTCCGGCAATTCGATGTTCGCGGAAAGCACGATGTGGCGACCGTCGCGCGTGGTCGATTTGGTCTCCCTCAGTTCATCGAGTTGCTGCGCAATTGCGCCTTGGCGGCGCTCCAGCTCGCGGTATTCGCGGAGTGTTTCCTCGTTTGGATGGAGAATGAGCAGTCCGTTGTAGCCATCGAGCAGGATCTCTTGGCCCGAAGTCAGGACCTCCGTCGCATTGTGCAATCCGACGACAGAAGGGATGCCTAACGAACGCGCCATGATCGTGGTGTGCGAGGTACGACTGCCGAGGTCGAGCGCGAGACCGAGGACTTTTTCACGGTTCATCGTCGCGGTGTCGGAGGGCGTGAGATTGTGCGCAATCAGGATGTGCGGCTGCTCGACGCAGAGGAATGGGCGCGGCGCCTTGCCTTGCAGGTTGCGCACGACCCTTCTAGTCACGTCCTGAATGTCCAGGGCGCGTTCGCGCAAATAAGGGTCGTCGATTTTACTCAGCGACTCGACGTAACGGTTCGCCACTTCCTGAAAAACGAACTCGACATTGCAGAGCTCCGTCTCCAGCCGGCGCAGCACTTCATCGATCAACGTCTGGTCTTCCACAACGAGGAGGTGCGCGTCAAAAATTCCCGCGTCCTTCGCGCCGATTGCTTCGGCGATCTGCTGCTGCATCTCAAGGATCTGCACGCGAGTCTGGATTAACGCCGACTCGAAACGTGCGATTTCATCGCTTACGTGCGCCGAATCGATCGGATAGCGGACGAGGTCGTCGGCTTCGAGCGCAAAAACGTAGGTCTGGCCGAAGGCGATGCCGGCCGCGGCGGCGACTCCGTGAAAGCGTTTCTCTTCAGGCGCGCTGCTCATTCCGGTAAAAGAGTAACCGGAACGTCAACTACTCTTCATTGAACCGGGATTCAATCAGGGCCTCGATCTCGCGGATGGCTTCCGCGGCATCGGGACCTTCCGCCCGGACGCGCAACTTTGAGCCCTGGCCTGCGGCCAGCATCATCAGACCCATGATGCTTTTGCCGTTCACTTCTTCCCCTTCTTTCGCCACCCAGATCTCGCAACGAAAACGGCCGGCGATCCGGACAAACATCGCAGACGGTCGCGCGTGCATGCCGAGCCGGTTTACAATCACGATTTCCTTTTCCACCTTCTCGTTCGAGTTCGGCACTGAGCGTCGATTCAATAATCCCATTAGGTTTTCGTTGTCTCCATCATCGAGCTGAGCAGCTGCGTATTGAACTCCAACGCGCTGTTTACCCCCAGCCCCTTCAGCTTTTGATCCATCGCCGCCACTTCGATCAAGCGCGCGACATCGCGACCTGGACGCACCGGAATGGTGATGTGGGGAATCTGGATTTTCAGGATCTCGTAAAGCTCGCGGTCCAGCCCGATTCTATCCACTTCCGGGAGTTCCTGCCAGTCTTTTAGCGTTACCACCAGATCCAGACGCTTCTCAATTCGGATCGCGCCGATCCCGAAGACCGAGACGACGTTGATGATGCCGATGCCGCGAACCTCCATATGGTAGCGGGTTAACTCCGGAGCCGTCGCGTTGAGCTCGCGGCCTTCGAGCGATTTGATCCGGGTGACATCGTCGGCGACCAGGCTGTAGCCGCGCTCGATCAAGCCGAGAACCGCTTCGCTTTTCCCGACGCCGCTCGCGCCGCGAATCAACACTCCGATCCCCAGGATATCGACCATGCTGCCGAACTCCGTAATCGTCGGCGAAAAATCGGCCTCAAGCGCGATCGTCGCCGCGTTGATGAATTTCATCGTGATCGTCGGCGTGCGAAAAACGGCGATGCCCATGCTCTGGGCAAGCTCGAGCAACTCCGGCGAAAGACGGAAACCGCGCGACATGACGATGCAGGGGATTCGCTGCGCACAAAGAGCATGGAAGCGCGCGTGCCGCTGCTTCGGGCCGAGATCCTTCAAGTAAGACTGCTCCGCGGCGCCGAGAACCTGCACGCGCTTCGCGGCGAAATAATTGTAAAACCCGGCGAGCGCGAGGCCGGGACGATTGATCGTCGGCTCGCGGATGCGCCGATCAAACCCGATCTCTTTTCCTTCGAGCTTGAGCTGCAATTTCTTTGCGTGGTTTTCAAAAAAACTGCCCACCGACACGATGGGAACGTTCATCCGCTGTTCGCTCCCGGAGGAGATGGTCTGGACGGCGGGTTCCGAATTCATGCGCGCTGAAGTTTGCTCGGAAGTGGGCTGATTTCCAGCGCCCGTAAGGCAAACCGTTCAGGCTACTTCAGGAGATCCTTCCGTCATAAGGCAGTTTGAGGATGCGCCGGAGCGCCCATACACTCGGCCCATGAAGTCGCGCTCCCCGGGGTTCCTCCTGCTCATCGCGATCGCACTACTCGGCGCCGGCTGCACCGAGTTGCCTAACGACGTCGGCGTGCACCGCCATCGTTCAACCGCTGTCCTTACCCGCACAACTTCGCATCATCCGGTCTTCGCTTCCTGGAACGACGACCAGTCCGCGACCGGGCCGGCCCGAATCGTGATCAATTTGACTTCACAGCAGGCCTTCTTTTATCGCGGCAAGACGTTGATCGGTAAAACCAATATTTCTTCCGGTAAGCGCGAATTCGAGACGCCACCGGGCAAATATCGCGTCATCCAGAAAGATGCGCACCATGTCTCGAGCCAATATGGCGTTTACGAAGATCGCCTCGGCAGAGTGATGCAGCGAGACGTCGATGTGAACAGGGATTCGCGACCAAAGGGCGCGCATTTCGTCGGTGCTCCAATGCCCTACTTTCTCCGTTTCCGCGATGGCTACGGAATGCACGCCGGCTTCGTCCCGCGCTATCGCGCCTCGCACGGATGCGTTCGGATGCCGACCGCGATGGCGAAACACTTCTTCGATGCGGCTGAAATCGGAACGCGTGTGGAGGTCACTGAGCCAGGATCCCGGTAAACCCATAGCCGCGATCGTTGACCATCGGCGCGCCGTTGTGCGCCTTGTCGCGCGCCGTTAATGTCAGCGCCATGAGTTGGGTAGCCGATCTGCAAGCACTCCTCGGCGCCGGTCGCGTCGCGAACGACAAGTCAACACGGCGCACTCATGGCGGCGATAAATGGTTTGCCGCACACGATCCCGATGTTGTCGTGTTTCCGGATTCCACTGAAGAGGTGAGCCGTGCCCTGCGGTTCGCTACGGAACATCAGATTCCGGTCACCGCGCGCGGGGCGGGTTACGGTTATGTCGGGGGTTGCGTACCGATCCACGGCGGGATTTCGCTTTCGCTCCAGCGGATGAACCGGATCAAGGAGATCAGTTTCGCTGATGCGGTGGCGATCGTGGAACCGGGCGTAATCACCGGAGAACTGCAGGCCGCGGTTCGTGCCCAAAAGCTTTTTTACCCGCCCGACCCGGCGAGCCTGCACCACTGCAGCATTGGCGGAAATGTGGCCACGAACGCCGGCGGTCCGCGTTGCCTGAAATATGGGGTGACGCGCCATTACGTTATTGGGCTCGAGGTGGTGCTCGCAAACGGGGATGTGCTTCGGACCGGCGGCCGGGTGCACAAGAACAAGACCGGGTTCGACCTGATCGGCCTCTTCGTCGGCTCGGAAGGCTTGTTAGGCATCGTTACGGAAGTTACCTTGCGACTGCTGCCGTTGCCGCCCGCGCGCGCGACCTTATCAGCTTCCTTCCCGACCATGGCGGAAGCGGCCGCGACCGTGCAGGCAATCTTCGTGGAGGGTTTTCTTCCCGCTGCGCTCGAAATTGCGGACCAATTTACTCTGGAAGCGGCGCGCGCCGAGCATGGTCGGGGCGTGATTCCAGAAGGGAACGCGCACCTGCTTATCGACCTGGATGGCCAGGAGGAAAGCGTCCGCGGCGAGCTGGCCGCGCTCGACCAACTGGTTTCCAGCCGCAGACCAAACTCCCTCACGACCGCGACGACGGAGGAAGGTTCGGAGAAACTGTGGGAGCTTCGCCGGGAATTCAGCAACTCGCTCCGCGCAACCGGTCTTACGAAGCTGAACCAAGACATCGTCGTCCCGCGCAGCCGACTGGTCGAGCTCGTGAATTTCGCGGATCAACTCCAGGCTCGGCACGGTTTTCCTGTCGCGACCTTCGGTCACGCCGGAGACGGAAACATTCACGTCAACCTGATGGCGGCGGATTACCAGAACCCAACTGTTCACGCGAAAGTGGAACGAGCGCTTGACGAACTCTTCGCGCAGGTGCTGGCGTGGGGCGGAGTGATTACCGGCGAACACGGCATCGGGTTGGCGAAAAAGCGTTGGTGGCCCGAGGCAACGAGCGAAGTTGCACGCGATCTGCACGTGCGGCTAAAGCGAGCGCTCGACCCCAACGGCCTCCTGAACCCGGGAAAATTTGTCCGCTGACCGCGGGTTGATCCGGGCCGCATCTGTGGCATGGTCAGGGCTCCAACTACGCGCATTATCGGCTTTCTGGCCGATTCTTAAACAGGTGCGCCTCGTCTTCAGCCTCGCTGCTGGAGCTTTGCTTTTTGATGAAACCAGGAACACTCACTCATACCATCGCCGTCTGCTTGTCATCGCTCGGCGCCCTTTTCGCTCCATCGGCTGCTCCGGCCCAAACCCCGCCGGCAAAGATGAAACACAGCAAGAACCAAAGCCGGTTGAACGACAACCTGCTGTTGAAGGTGGATCCGATCGGTTACTCGCCGAGAATCAGCAACCAGCCGAGCGTCGAGATCATTCCGTCGCGCAAAGGATCCGATCAGTACCCTTGGAAGAAGCAGATCGTGACGACGGTTTTCTGGATTGGCGAAAATCCTTCCGCGAACAATCCGGTGCCGAATCATTCGAGTAGTTGGGATACGTCGTGGGCGAAAAATTATGGCGGCTACGACAACCCGAACCGCGCCGCCCGGCACAACTACGTTCCTGTCAATTTCACGCCGCAGCAGAACCCGTTCTACTGCGCGTTGCCCTATAACGATAAGATGCGCGAAGGCCACCGGCCGGAGGCGCCGAAGGTCATCCCGTGGTTCAAGGAAGCGTACAAAGGTCCTGCCGTTTCCGTATGCAAAGATCGGTGGGTCGCAATCCGCAAGGGCAACCGAACGGTTTATGCGCAATGGGAGGATGCCGGGCCGTTCCGGACCGATCACTGGGAATATGTCTTCGGGAACGAACGCCCGAAGCCAAACCTGAACCGGGGCGCCGGCCTGGATGTTTCTCCGGCGGTGCGCGATTACCTCGGTATCAGCGACACCGATGTGACCGATTGGAAGTTTGTCGAATTCAAAGACGTCCCGCCCGGTCCGTGGGCGAAATTTGGCGATAACAACACTTTCGTAATCAACGAACGGAACTCTGATCGGGAGATGGCCAGCGCGAAGAAGAAGAGCTCGACGATCTTCACTCGTTAGGCGCACGATGCGCGATCGCAGCCGTCTCAGCCAACTCTTGGTTTTTGCCTTCGCGCTCCTCTGGGCAGCGCCGGTCTTCGCAGCGGACGGCAAAACGCTGACCGGTCGAGCAGCGATGGGCGATTGGACCAGCGACAGTCCTGGTGTCCGCCGCAGAATCACCGTTGCGGATCTCCCGCCGCCGAATGCAACGCGTTCCGTCGATAATGGGCCTGACGTCGTCTCGCGGCCAGACGGCGCGACTTTGCACGTTCCACCGGGCTTTAGGATTGAGAAATACGCGGACGGTTTCGAGGATCCGCGTTTCCTCCTGACGGCGCCCAACGGCGATCTTTTCGTCGTGGAAAGCCGGCACGACCAGATCAAAATCCTGCGCGACACCAACGGCGACGGCAAGCCGGACTCGAATCAGATCTTCGCTGAAGACAATCTGAACAAGCCGTTTGGCATCGCCTTCTACCCGCCCGGCCCTGATCCGCAATATCTCTACGTCGCGAACACGAACGGGGTGATTCGTTTTCCCTATCGCAACGGCGACATGAAGGCACGCGGTCCTGCTGAAGAGCTTCATGCGCGACTTTCGGCCGGCGGACTCTTGCGCGGCGGCGGGCATTGGACCCGCGGCCTCGTCTTCTCCCCCGACGGGAAAAAGATGTACGTCTCGATCGGGTCGCTCTCGAACAATAGCGATAATGCTGCGGAGGCCGATCGCGCCCGCATTTTCGAGTTTAATCCCGACGGCACCGGGCAGAAGGTTTACGCGTGGGGCGTTCGCAACGCCGTCGGCATCGCCTTCCGCCCGGATGCAAGCGAACTTTGGATGAGCACGAACGAGCGTGACGGATTAGGAGACGATCTCGTGCCGGATTACATCAGCCGCGTTAAGCCTGGCGGCTTCTACGGCTGGCCCTGGTATTACCTTGGTGATCACCAGGACCCGGAGCACAAAGGCGAGAAACCGGAGCTGGCGAAGGAGTCGATCGTGCCGGACGTACTCCTGCAGGCGCATTCCGCATCGCTCAATCTTTGCTTCTACACGGGCAAGCAATTTCCCAAAGAATATCGCGGCGACATCTTCGCGGCATTTCACGGCTCGTGGAATCGGAAGAAGCGCACGGGATACAAAATCGTCCGGGTGCCGCTCGAGAACGGGAAGCCGACCGGCGTTTATGAAGATTTCGTAACTGGGTTCGTGAATCCCAACGGCGACGTTTGGGGTCGACCGGTGGGTGTTACAGTCGCCAAGGATGGGAGCCTGCTCTTCAGCGAAGACGCTCACAACACGATCTGGCGGGTCAGTTACGGTCGTTAGGCGCGTTAACCAGACGCGCTGCTGGCCCGCGCGGGTCAACCCCAGAGTCGAAGGGTCCCCAGAATGCTGTGAGAACCGCAGTCGCAGAGGTGGCGCTTCTGCGGCCGGCCAGTAAATTGTCATCTGTGTCGAAACCATCTATTCGCTCGCTTCACCTCGCCGAGCTCACGCAACTCCTCGCCGCGCAGGGCCAGCCGGCCTATCGCGCGAAGCAGGTGACGGATTGGCTCTACAAGAAGCGGGTCGAATCGTTTGCGACAATGACCGATCTCCCGGCGGCGATGCGCGAGCAACTGGCTGCGGATTTCTCATTCGTTGGACCGGAGACCGTGCGCGTGCTCGGTTCGAAAGATACCACGCGCAAATTCCTCTTCCGCCTCACTGACGGGAACCTGATCGAGTCCGTCCTGATTCCCGCGTCGCCTGCGCTTTACGGCGAGACCTCGGATCGGCGAACGGCGTGCCTTTCGACCCAGGTCGGCTGTGCGTATGGCTGCAAGTTTTGCGCAAGCGGCCTCGACGGTTTCACGCGCAATCTCGAGCCGAGCGAGATTGTCGATCAGGTCCTCGCGATCGAGAGAGAAAGTGGCGAACGAATCGACAACATCGTTTTTATGGGCATGGGCGAGCCGCTCGCCAACCTCGCAAATTTGCTCGGCGCGATCCGCATCATCAACGCGCCCTGGGGTCTCGAGATCGGCGCGCGGCATATCACCATCTCGACCAGCGGTCTCGCGCCGCAAATTCTGAAACTGGCGCATGAACCGACGCAATTCCGACTCGCGATTTCTCTCCATGGCGCGACCGACGCAGTGCGCGACCAGATCATGCCAGTGAATCGCAAATATCCGCTCGCGACATTGCTTGACGCCTGCGATGCCTACGTCGCGCAGAAGAAACGGCTGATGTTCGAATACATCCTCATCGCCGGCGTGAATGACACCGACGAACAGGCGCATCAACTTGCGGGACACGCGCTTCGGCTTTCCGCGAAGGTGAATCTGATTCCCTACAACACGGTTGAGGGCTTGGAATGGTCACGGCCTTCGCGCAACGGGCAGGAAACATTTCTCCGCATCGTGCGCGAGCATGGCGCCGTCGCGACTTTGCGTCGTGAGAAAGGCCACGACATTGCCGCTGCCTGCGGCCAGCTCCGTCTGCAGACCAAGCGGTCGGAAAGACAGCCCGTGTGACGCACATCGCACGCGGGAGTGAAACGGCTCGTGGATGATGGTCAGACTTCACGCCGCGGGATCCTCCAACTCCGCTGCGCTCTGCTCAGGATGACGAGCTGCGCTAAGGACGATCACTGAGCCATTCCTGCACGCCAGCGAGCGCCATCCCGCCTTCGCCGACCGCGGCGGCACAACGTTTCACCGAACCGGAGCGAACGTCGCCCGCTGCGAAAACTCCGGGAACGCTCGTCTCAAGCGGACCGGGTGCCCGCCCCGATTTTTGCCAGGGCGGCTCCTTTGCAACCGCCGCGCCGGTTCTGATGAATCCCTTCTCATCCCGCGCGATCTCAGGCGGAAGCCAGCTCGTGCACGGAGTCGCACCGATCATCGAAAATAGTGCGGGCGTTTCCACCGCGCGCCGCGCTTTTGTGGCGGTATTTTCCAGCTCCACTCCTTCGAGAAACTTGCCGCCGCGCATGTTGCGGATCTCCGTTTCATAAAGCACTTCGATGTTTCCCGCCGCCAACACCCGGCGAGACAAATAATCAGACATGCTTTTCCGGAGATCGTTCCCGCGCACGACCAGGATCACTTTGGCCGCGCCTTCGGAGAGAAACATCGCCGCTTGCCCGGCAGAGTTCCCTGCGCCCGCGACGACGACGGTCGCACCCTGACAAAGCTGACCCTCAAACGCCGTCGCCGCGTAATAGACTCCAGCGCCTTCGAATTCCTCGCGGCCTTCCGCATCCAGCCGGCGGTAGTCGGCGCCTGTGGAAATGAGCACGGCTCGCGAATGCAACGAAGCGGGGCAACCTTCGACTTGGAGGCAATTCGGATATTTGCCTTCGCGAAACTCCAGCGTCAGCGCCTGCGCGGGCGTGGAAAATTTGGCGCCGAAACGGTAGGCCTGAAGCTGGGCGCGATAGGTCAAAACCCCGCCGCTGATGCCAGTAGGAAAACCGAAGAAGTTCTCGATCAACGAGGACGATCCCGCCTGGCCACCGGGCGCGTAGCTTTCGAGCACGATGGTTTTCAAACCTTCCGAAGCCGCGTAAACCGCCGCTGCCAAACCTGCCGGCCCTGCGCCGACGATCACAAGGTCGGTCTGGATTTCCATCTCGTCCCCCTGCGCGAGAGGGCGCAGCAAACCAGCGACTTGCGCAACCTCTCGGAGAGACGGTTTGGGCAGGCGCGCGCCGCTCGGCGTCAGGAGCGCGGGCAGGTCACGCGTCGAAAGACGATACCGCGCCGCCAGCTCGCGGCCCGCCTCGCTTTCCGCGCCGACGAAACGATGCGGCACGTGATTTTTCGTGAGAAAATCGTGCAGCCGCCGGCCTTCGTGGTCCTCGACCGGCGAGAGAATCCGGAGACCGGCAAACTCCTGATCACACTGGAGCCGCTCACGGCGCATGATGAAGGCGTTGACGATCGGCTCGCCCAGACCGGGCAACTCGGCGAGCGCGCGGCGCAGCTTTTCCGCCGGGACTTCGAGCAGTTCGGCTTCGTCGGACTTTACACGGGCGCTCGCCAAGGCCGAAGTGCCCTGCAACATGGCGACGTCACCGATGAAGTCGCGTTCACCTGCCGTGGCCAGGATTTGCTCGACGCCCTCACGCTTTTCGAAAACTTCCGCTTCGCCGCGCAAAACGACGCTAAGCCCGACATCGCGCTGACCGGCACGAAAAATCATGTCCCCCCGGTGTGCCGTTCGTCTTGCACCTAACGGCTCCAGCAACGCGAGCTGGTGATCGCTGATTTTGCGAAACGCCACGCTTTCGGTGTCGCGGTAAAATTGCTCGTCGTCCTCGGATTCGCTCATAGCAGCCCAAGCCTAACGGCGGTTGAACGACGTGGTCAAAATAACTGGAAAATTTTTGCGCGCCCTCGCAAGCGGCCGATACTAGAAACATGGCCGAGCACGACTCAGAGGACCGCGCTTGGGACGAGTACGAGTGGGAGCGGTTTCTCCAGCAGCAAGATCAGAAAACCGAGAAATACATGGAGCTGCTCGAAAAATACATCGATGACCCGGAGCGCGACGAGATCGTGGCGCGCGAGATGGGTTGGCTGCATGCAATCGAGGAATCTGAAAACGAATGGCAGGAGGAACCATTCGGAGTCGAGGGCGACGACACGCCGTCGGAGATCGAGCAATTCGCCGATGGAGGCGAGAGCTTCGAGCAACACGCTCTCTATCGGGCTTCCTTTAACCTAACGATCTGGCTCGATCGCCTGTTCGAGGCGCAGAACACGCTCCAGAACGATCCAACGGCGGTGCGCCTGGCGACCCACGCAGCGCTTGCCGCCGCGAAACTCGCTGCGGCCCTGAGCGATGGCGAGACGGAAGAACTCGGCATGACGATTGCCTATCTGAAACGTTCGCTTAAGGCGATCACCGTCGCGATGGATGCGGCCGCGCAGTTGCTCAAGGAAAAGAAGCTCACAAAAATCCAGCAGGCCGCCCTGCAGCAGCGCATCTTCCAGGTGCGCGACGGAATTATCCTCCTGATGGGCGAATTCCGCGGCGAATGGCTGCGCCGCTACGGCAGCCTCTAGCCGTTGAATGAAACGGGCGCTTCCCCGTCAAACCATGGATACGGAAGCGACTCCGGCCGAGGCCGATGTCCCAGATGCTGCGCTCGTGGAGCAGGCGCAAAAAGGGGACAGCGCGGTGTTCGATTTGCTCGTTAGTCGCTACCGCGGCCGGATTTTCGCGATGATTTATAACATGGTGCACAACGAGCAGGATGCCTGGGATCTTGCGCAGGACAGCTTCGTGAAAGCGTGGAAATCGATCGCGCGCTTCGGCGGGCGATCCTCGTTCTACACCTGGCTTTATCGAATCGTGATGAACGTCACGATCGACGCGCTCCGCAAGAAACAGGTGAAAGGCGGCGGCCCGGAATTCGACGACGCGATCCAGCTGAAAGAGATCGATCCGGCGTCGCGCACCGTCCCGCATCCAGACGCACTGCCGCACGAGCGGATGGAGCAGAAGGAGATTCGCAGCCGGATCGACGCCGCCATTGCCGAGCTTTCACCCGAGCATCGCGCCGTGATTTTGATGAAGGAAATCGAGGGGATGCAATATCACGAAATTGCGGAATCGTTAGGCTGTTCGATCGGGACCGTCATGTCGCGCTTGTTTTATGCGCGCAAAAAGTTGCAGAGTCAGTTGCGGGATGTTTATGAAAACGTTTGAGGAAAACTGGACCGCCTGGCTCGATGGCGAGATGAGCGAAACCGAGCGCGCCACTTTCGAGGCGACGCTCGCCGACCGCGGGACGGCGGAAGCCGAAAAGGCCGATGCGCAGAAACTCGGTAATTTCCTCAGACAACAGCTGCAACCGCAGCCGATGCGAAACGAGGAGTTTTTTCATCACCAGCTCCGCCAGCGCATCGAACAGGAAAGCGGCGCGGAGCTCGCGCGCGAAGCGATCCCGCGTCGCGAAAACTGGTGGTCCATCCGCCGACTCGTCTGGCTGGGCGCGACTTCGCTTGCCATCTTTGCGGTCTGCACCTTCTTCGTTATGCGCGAACAGCCGGCGCCGAATCAATCGCAATACCTCACCCAAATCCTGAACGCGCGGGTCGATCCCGGAGTCAATCCAGACGCGACGGTTTCGATTTTCCAGACGAAAGACGACCGCGTTACCGTGCTTTGGGTCGACGGCCTGAAATCTCTGCCAAGCGAATACGCTGCGAAGTAGCGATGCGCCGGCAATTTCTCACCACGCTCCTCGCGCTCGCACTTTTCCTCGGCCTGAGCGCTAAGGCGGGCGCGGCGGAGAATGTCTGGAGCGGCCTCGTGGTTGCGACCAACGATGCGAGACCGCAACAGCCGCCTGCGGAGATTCGTCGTTTCTCCGACACGCTTCGACGCACGTTTGGCTACAACCAGTTTTCGCTTATCGGGCAGTCGCGCAAAACTCTGAACAGCGGTGAGGAGAACTGGCTCGCCCGGAGCAAACATTTCTCGCTCCACGTCGACGCTCGCGGCGCAACGAAAGAGGGCTATCGGCTCAAGCTTACCCTTTTTCAGGATCGGCACGTGCTGCTCGAAACCGACGCGACACTGAAGAAGAGCAGCCCGCTCGTCATCAAAGGTCCGCAAATCGGCGCCGGTCAACTGCTCCTGCTTCTCGTTATCCAGTAATTCCGCTAACGAGAACGCGATTGAGCGGTACTTCGGGAGCGCTTGTCTCGTCGGCACAAGCAAATTTGCGGCTGGCTAATCGAGGAGTCAGGCCGCGCGTGATTGCGCGCTCTTCGGCCCGGCGTTTACTGCCGCATGCGTTATTCTCTGGCCGCGATTCTTTCCCTTCTCCTCGTCTTTCCCATGCGCGCTGAAAAAAAATTCGAGTTCGCGAGCACTCCGGGAAAGCTGCCGAAAGAAGTCGTGCCGCAGCAATACGCCGTCCGGATCCAGCCGGACCTAGATAAGCTCACTTTCGCCGGCTCGGAATTCGTACAGCTCGAGGTGCAAAAGCCGGTCAGGAACCTGGTCTTGAATGCCCTCGAGCTTAAAATCACGTCCGCCTCGGTGGATGGCGAGACGCTGGAAAAAAGCGCGATCGCGCTCGACGAGAAGGAGCAGCTCCTCACGTTGACCCTGCCGAAAGAGCTCGCCCCGGGGAAACATGAGCTCGCGCTCAAGTTCACCGGCAAAGTCAACGCGCAAGGCCAGGGCCTTTTCTACGCGCGCTACCAGGAAAAAGGGAGCGAGGAAAAGAAGATCCTGCTCGGCACACAATTCGAGGCGACCGATGCGCGCCGGATGTTTCCCTGCTGGGACGAACCCAGTTTTCGGGCGCGCTTCCAGCTGACTGCGGTCGTGCCGGAAAAGTTCATGGCCGTCTCAAACATGCCAATCGAGCAGGAACAAAAGACCGAGGCCGGCAAGGAAGTCCGGTTTGGGCTCACACCCGCCATGTCGAGTTACCTCGTGGTCCTTTGCGCAGGGGAATTCGACGCCATCGAAGGCGAGCAAGACGGCATTAAACTGCGTGTCATTACGACAAAAGGGAAAGCCGAAACTGGCCGTTACGCGCTCGAGAGCGAGGCGAAAATTCTCCATTTTTACAACGAGTATTTCGGCGTTCCCTATCCGCTCCCGAAGCTCGACCTGATCGCGCTCCCAGGCGGCTTCGGCGGCGCGATGGAGAACTGGGGCGGCATCACCTATTACGAAAGCGTCCTGCTTTTCGATCCGAAGAGTTCCACGATCACCACGAAACAAGATGTCTTCGCAGTCATCGCGCACGAGATGGCGCATCAGTGGTTTGGTGATCTCGTGACGATGGCCTGGTGGGATAATCTCTGGCTCAATGAAGGGTTCGCATCCTGGATGGGAACGAAGTGCACCGATCATTTCAACCCGGACTGGAACGCCTGGCTGCGCCGCTCCACCTCGCGCAATCCCGCGCGGCGTATTGGGTTCGCGAAGGACACCGCGATGCAGGCGGACGCGCGCTCAACCACGCATCCGGTCCAGCAACCCGTGAAAACCGAGGCCGAAGCCGGGGGCGCGTTTGACGAGATCACCTATCAAAAAGGCTCAGCGATCATTCGCATGCTCGAGAGTTTTCTGGGCCCCGATGTCTTCCGCGATGGCATCCGCAAATACATCGCCGCGCATAAGTATTCCAATACGACGACAGCCGATCTCTGGGACGCGCTGACGGAAGTCTCCGGCAAACCAGTGGGCGAAATCGCGCCGCCCTGGACGGAGCAACCGGGCTTTCCAGTAGTCAACTTCTCGCGCGACAGCAATTCGCTGAAGCTGGCGCAGGAGCGCTTCACGGTGCACTTCGAAAACCCGCCGCCGTTCCAATGGCAAATCCCGCTCACCTACGGGATCGAGGGCATCGCCGCGCCGAACAGCTTTCTCCTCCGCGAAAAGACCGGAGCCTTACCTGGCGAAGTGCCTAACGATCGAGCGGTGAAGCTAAACGTCGGCGATGCCGGCTATTATCGCACCGCATACGATGATCAGTCCTGGAAGCTTCTTCTGAAGGTTTCCGACGGCCTCGCAGAAGCCGATCGGGTGAATCTACTGATCGACGCGTGGGCTTTTGTCGAGGCGGGAAAACGCCCGCTCGCGCATTATCTTGGTCTGGCTGAGAAGGTGACGGACAAGGATCAGCGCGCGACCTACGACCAAATCATCGACACTTTCGTGATGATGAATCGCCTGCTCGCGGCCGATCCAATCCGGCCGCGATTTCAGCAATACGCGCGCGCCCTTTTGCGGCCGGCCTTCGATCGCATCGGGTGGGAACCGAAGCCGGGGGAAACGGTTTCCGTCGCGCTCCTGCGTTCATCGCTTATCCGGGGCTTGGGAATCTTGAACGACTCCGATATCATCGCGAACTGTCGTTCGCGGTTCGACAAGTTCTCGAAGGATGCCACCGCGATCCCGCCCGATTTGCGCCCTGCGGTTTTCTCGGTCGTCGGTCGTTATGCGGACAACCAGACTTGGGAAAAACTCCACAAGCTCGGGCTGAAAACCGACAGCATCGAGGAAAAGGGCTACTACTATGACGCGCTCGCGAACGCGATGAATCCGGACCTGATCTCGCGCACGGTCGCGATTTCATTGACGGATGAACTTCCCACTAGCCGCGCGGCCTCCATCCTCGGTTTCTCGGCCCGCTATGGCGAACATCCCGAACTGGTTTGGGACTTCGCGAAGGCGCACATGCAGGCTCTTCTCGCGAAACAGGACGCGCTCAGCATTAACAGCTTCGCGCCGGGCCTTTTCACCTTCTTCAGTAACCGGAAAGACGCAGAGACACTGGAGACTTATGCGAAAGCGAAGCTGCCGAAAGACTCCGCGGACGCGGTCGCGAAAGCCGTCGATGAAATTAGTTTCCGCGCGGAATTCAAAGAGCGGCTCGTGCCGCAGTTGCAGGCTTGGATGGACGGGAAAGAGAAACCGACGAAGTGACAAGCGCAGGGTTTGTAGCCCTTCAACTTCGTCATGCCAAGTGACGGGCAGTCCACGGAATCCTTGCGAAAACGAGGAGGGCACGATCAGCGGGTTAAGATCTCGTCTCACAACCGCAGAATCCGCCGTGGTGAGCAGACCCAGATCCGTTCATCGCCATCATCCGGCCAGACGACGCCCCCGGCCCAAGGCGAGAACGCCGGCAAAATCCAGCAGCGTTCGCCCTGCACAAACGCCGGCAGCTTCAGCCGCAGACCGGCGCCGTCCGCGAGACTTGCCGCCGGATGATGATGCCCAATGATCTGAATGCGATCCGAGGCATCCTCTTCGCAGTGGCCGTGTTGAAAAACATATCCCGGCGTTTCCCAACGGGGCTCGAACGCGATCGCTTGGGCTACGTGCCGGTCGTGATTCCCCGCCAGCGCGACGACCTCGCAGCGCGTCCGCAACCTCTCGAGAAGCGCCGCGGCGGCCGCGCCTGATGCGCGATCGTGCACCAGATCGCCCACGATGAGGAGTCGATGCGGCCGATATTCCTCCACCAATTCATTGAGTCGTTCCTCGATCGACCTCATCCCCCAGAGCGGCATGAGTCTGCCCGCCGCGCGCTGGCTGAGCTCGTAGCCGAAGTGCAAGTCCGCCACCGCGAGCCACCGTTCGACCTCATGAAATAGCGCCAAACGCCCGTCCAGAAGAACGTTGGGCGCGATGAAAACCTGGCTGGCGGCAGTGCTGGGCATGTTTCCCGCTCCAGAGGGAGTGGAAATTATTCCTTGCCCCATCCCGCTTCAACCGATAAGCAGGCGGGGTCACGCCTTGATGAAAAGCCTCGCCAAGTTTCTCGCGTTCAACATTGTGCCTCTTCTCGGGATCGGTTGCGCCACGCAAGTCACCCATCCGATCGCGAAGTCGAGCACGCACCGAAAGCGTATATCGCATGTCCGGACCACGGCCTACACCCACACAGAGGCTGGCGGCCGGCGGAACGCGATCGGCTCGCGCCTTTCCAGCAAGGATGTGAAGAGCGCGGCAGCCGATTGGTCGCGCTGGCCGCTGGGGACCAAGTTCCGCATCGTCGCCACGAACGAGATTTTCCAGATCGATGATTACGGCAGTGCCCTCATCGGCACGAACACCATCGACCTTTACAAGACGAACCGCCTCGAGATGAACAAATGGGGAGTTCGCGCCGTCGACATCGATGTCATTGAATGGGGCTCGCCGGCCAAAAGCATGGCGGTGCTCGCGCCACGCGCACGTAATCCGAAGGTCCACGCGATGATCACAAACCTGGCCAAGAACGCCGCGGGCCGCGAAAACACGCATCTTTCTCCCGCTTTCTTTTGACAGAAACTCGGTCCGCCGCACTTTCGGCGGATGAGAATTTTCGTCGTCGGCGGTGCCGGTTACATCGGCAGTATCTGTGTCGAGCTGCTGCTCGATGAAGGCCACGAAGTCATCGTCTTCGATAATCTGACCGAAGGCCACCGCCGCGCGGTCGACGGGCGTGCCGCCTTCATCGGTGGCGATCTTGCCCGGCGAGATGAAATCACCCGTGCGCTCCGCGAGACGAAGCCGGATGCGGTCATGCATTTCGCCGCCAACGCGCTCGTAGGCGAGTCGATGGTGAACCCATCAAAATATTTTCGGAACAACGTCTGCGCGGGAATTAATTTGCTCGACGCGATGCGCGAGACCGGCGTGGGTCGGATCGTTTTCTCATCCACCTGCGCCACTTTCGGGCCGCCGGAGCGCGTGCCGATCGATGAGACGCTCCCGCAGCGACCGATTAATCCCTATGGTGAATCAAAGCTCCTCTTTGAAAAAATACTCCGCTGGTATGACGAGATTTATGGTCTGAAATTTGTTGCCCTTCGCTACTTCAACGCCGCCGGGGCAACGGAAAAATTCGGCGAAGACCACCGTTGCGAGACGCACCTGATCCCCAACGTGCTAAAAGTGGCGCTCGGCCAGAAGCCGCAGGTCGAGATCTACGGCACCGATTATGAGACGCCGGATGGCACCTGTATTCGCGATTACATCCACATTCTCGATCTGTCGCGCGCACACATTCTCGCGCTCGGTGCGAAGGAGAGCGCGTTTTACAATCTCGGAACCGGCGGCGGATCGAGCGTGCGCGAAGTCATCGACGTCTGCCGTGAAGTGAGCAGGGAAAAAATCCCCGTTATCGAGAAGCCACGGCGTCCGGGCGATCCGCCGCGACTTATTGCCGCCTCGGCGAAGATCAAACGTGAACTCGGCTGGGAGCCGAGGTTCGAGAACCTGCGTGCGATCATCGAGAGCGCCTGGCGCTGGCACCAGAAGTTTCCCAACGGCTATGACGATTGATCGCGGGAAAAAAGCGCCCGCGGACATGGTCCGCGGGCGCTCGATGATGAAGTTACCGGACGATTCCCTCAGGGGTTTGTCGTGGTCGTGGTCGTCGTTTCCTTTTTCTGGTAGTAAGTGATCGGCTTCTGAAGGGTTACCTTCGTGATGACCATGCGATCGCCTTCCTTCGCGTAGGTGTAGGTGACGGGGATGTCGGGCCGCAGCTCCGACATCTGGACCGTCGCCCCTGTGGGATCAACCACCGTGGTGTGCTTGGTGTAGTAATAAGTGGTCGGCTCCGAGCTGGTTGTGGTGCGCACCGTTACCGTGTCACCAGCCGGCGAGATCGCTGCCAGCGTGCCGGTGCCATCCATCGTCGAGGTGGTGGTGGAACTGCTCACACCGGTTGTGCCCGTCGTGGTGGTCGCGCTCGTGCCAGCGGTGCCGGTGCCGGCGGTCGTGGTCGTGGTGCTGGTTTCCTGAGCGAGAGCTGTCCCGAGCGCAAAGGCACTCGCTGCTCCAATCGCTATCAATTTGGTAATTCTGTTCTGTTTCATATTTGTCCTTTAGTTTGGTTAACGGATGATTCCGTCGTGTGTCACTCCGACCGGTCCAGGCAGTCGTTTATTCAATGGTGCTTTTTATTCGTAGCCGTGCCTTTCTTTGGTTGCATCGTTAGGCAAATGCGCCTTCCTCGATGAAGCCGCTTCCTGGTTTCCGCGATTTCCTGCCGGACGATTGCGCGTTCCGGAATGCAATCTTCGCCACCTGGCGCGAGGTCTGCCGGCGCTACGGCTTTGTCGAATGGGACGGCCCGGTCCTCGAGCCAACAGAACTTTATCAGAAAAAAAGCGGGCCCGAGATTGTCGGCCAGCTCTTTAACTTCACCGATAAAGGCGGACGCGAAGTGGCGCTGCGGCCCGAGCTCACGCCGACGCTGGCTCGCGTCGTCGCGGCGAACGAGCGCGGGTTTCGCAAGCCACTCAAGTGGTTCTCGATTCCGCAATGTTTTCGCTACGAGAAACAACAGCGCGGAAGATTGCGCGAACATTTCCAGCTCAACTGCGACCTGATCGGCGACGACTCGTTAGGCACCGACGTCGAGCTCGTCGCGCTCCTGATCGATTTGCTGCGCGGTTTTGGCTTCATCGCGGATGATTTCGTTGTTCGACTGAGTGATCGGACCTTTTGGACCGATCTCTTCACCGCGGAGAATGTGCCTAACGAGCGCTGGACGGAGCTGCTCCAGGTGATCGACAAGAGCGAACGCGAGCCGCGCGAAAAGACGGCTGCCCAACTGGGCGACCTGGCCAAGCCGGTTTTCGAAGTGCTCGCAGGCGGCGGCCGAAGCGAAAAGCTCGAGCAACTGGTCGAGCAACTCTCGCAGCGAGATCTCGCCCGTTTCGTCAAGATCGACCTCTCGATCGTGCGGGGACTCGCTTACTACACTGGCGTTGTTTTCGAGGCCTTCGACCGGAAAGGCGAGCTGCGCGCGATCGCTGGTGGCGGACGTTACGACAAGTTGATCGCGCAACTGAGCGACAACGCCGTCTCGCTGCCCGCGGTCGGGTTCGCGATGGGTGACGTGGTCCTCGGCGAGTTAATCAAAAATGTCCCGGCAGCATTCGAAAAACTTGCGGAACGCGTGACGCGACAAAGCTCCCTCGATCTCTATGTCGTGATCGCAAAAGAAGAGCGTCGCGGCGAAGCGATGCGTCAGCTGCAGCAACTGCGCGACGCTGGCTGGCGCGTCGATTACGCGTCGGCCGTCACGAAGGTCGGCAAGCAATTCCAAACTGCCGAATCGTTAGGTGCGAAGGCGACCTTGCTCTATGGCGACGAATGGCCGCAGTTGAAACTAAAGACCCTTGCGACACGCGGCGAAACACTCGTGCCGCACGAGAAGATCGCCGCCTACCTCCAGGCGCGCGCTGGGGAACTCCGCGGAGCCTAGCCCAACTTGCGCCGGGCCGGGCTTCGCCCACACTGAGAGTCCGCCGCCACCCACATGTATCGCACGCACAACTGCAACGCCCTCCGCGCCGCCAACATCGGCGAACAAACCACGCTCGCCGGCTGGGTTCATTCAAAACGCGATCTTGGCGGCGTCATCTTCGCTGATCTTCGCGATCGCGAAGGGCTGACACAGATTGTTTTTCGACCGGAGGAATTTCCGGAAGTAACAAGGCATGCGCACTCGTTAGGGCTGGAAGATGTGATTCAAGTCACGGGCCGAGTCGCGCCCCGCATCACGGGTCAGGCAAACCCGAATCTGCCAACCGGCGAGATCGAGGTCGTGGTTGAAGAACTGCTCGTGCTCAACCGCGCGGACGTTCTTCCATTTCCGATCGATGGCGAGAACATCAACGAAGACCTGCGGCTGGCGTATCGCTATTTTGACCTGCGCCGCCCGCAGCTCACCCGCAATTTGCGCGTCCGCCATCGCGCCACGAAGGCAACGCGCGATTACCTCGACGAACAGGGTTTCGTGGAAATCGAGACACCGATCCTGTCGAAGAGCACGCCGGAAGGCGCGCGCGATTTTCTCGTACCCAGCCGCATTTTTCCGGGCCGGTTCTATGCGCTCCCGCAGGCGCCGCAGCAATACAAACAGCTCCTCATGGTTGGCGGAATCGAGAAGTATTTCCAGATCGCCAAATGCTTCCGCGACGAGGATCTGCGAGCGGATCGCCAGCCGGAGTTCAGCCAGATTGACATCGAGGCTTCGTTCGTTAGGCAAGAAGAAGTCTACTCCTTAGCCGAAGGGATGTTGGCTCGGATCTTTAAGGACACGCGCGGAATCGACATCGCGACGCCGTTTCCGCGGCTGACTTATCGCGACGCGATCGACGGTTTCGGAAGCGACAAACCGGATCGGCGTTTCGCGATGCACTTGGTTGATTTCACAGACGATTTCCGCGCAAGCAGCTTCAAGGTTTTCCGCAGCACGATCGATAGCGGCGGCGTTGTCAAAGCGATCAACGCAAAAGGCTTTGCCGGCATTACGACGGGACAGCTCGACGAGATGACTGCGATCGCAAAGAACTTCGGCGCGAAAGGTCTCGCCTCTGTCAAAATTGAGGACGAGGAATGGAAATCGCCGATTGTGAAGTTTTTCAGCGAGTCGGAAAAAGCGGCGCTGCGAAACAAGCTCAAGGTCGAAGAAGGGGACCTC
>JAICMR010000040.1 GCA_025929155.1 Chthoniobacterales bacterium
CCGCAGACCAGCGCGGTCGCAGCCGTGAAGCCGAGGGTCATGAAGTCGAGCCGCGTTTCCTGAAAACGGACAACGTTAGGCGGGCTGAGCGCGTGAATCGCATCGAGACTCCAGACGGCGATGAGCAAACCGGCGACACCGCCAACCACGCCGAGGATCGCACTTTCGATCAGCATCAGCCGCATGAGCCGCCAGCGGCTCGCGCCCATCGCCGCGCGGACGGCGAGTTCTTTCCCGCGGGCGAGGGCGCGCGCGAGCTGCAGATTGGTTACGTTCGCGCAGGCGATGAGCAGCACGCACCCGACGGCGACCAGCAACAGATGGAGGTTTTGTCGGTAATCGCCGACCGCCGATTCGAGCAGTTCCATTGCGTTGACCGAGCGGCCAGTGTTGGAAGCGGGATATTTGCGGGTCAGCTCGTGCGCGATGTTATCGAGATCGTCGCGCGCCATTTGCAGTGAGACGCCGGGACGGAGCCGGCCGAAGCCGGAGAATCCGGGGTGATTATCGCGCTGCAAAACGTTCTTATCGGCGCGCATTTCGCCTAACGGGAGATAGACCTGCGCCCTGCGCATCAGTTGCATTTCGTTAGGCACAACCCCCACGATCTGGCGCGGGACGGCATCCACGATGAGCTGTTGTCCGATCACTTTGGGCGAACCTCCGAAGCGACTTTTCCAGAGCGCCTCGCTGATGAGCGCGACTTTGGGCCCGCCCGGCACGTCTTCCGCCTCCTCAAAATCGCGGCCGACGATCGGTTTCAGCCCGGCGATGCGCAGCAGATTCCAGGTCATCACTCCGCCCGCAACCCGCTCCGGCGGAGTCGATTCGTCCCGGCTCGAAAGGTTCATGGCGCCGCGCCGGAAGAGGGCGAGATCGGTAAAGCTGCGATTCTGCGCGCGCCAATCGAGGTAGTTCGGATAACTGACGGAGCCGGTATCGAGGAGCGGCATCTTCTCGCGCAGGAGGACGAGTCGATCGGACTGCGGATAAGGCAGCGGTTTGAGAAGGACGGCATCGATCACGCTGAAGATGGCGGTGTTGGCGCCGATCCCGAGGGCGAGCGCGAGGATGGCGATGACCGTGAAAGCGGGTGCTTTCAGCAGCATGCGCAGGGCGTAGCGGATATCGGTAAGCATTGTTCGTTAAGCGTTAGGCGTTAGGAAAAATCCGACGGCACTGGGGAAACGCGTCCTCCGGAAGCCCGACGGACGTTCCCATTGGCAGCGAAAAGGTTCCCCGTTTCATTCGGAGCGAAGGGTGATCATGGGATCGGTTTGCGCGGCGCGACGGGCGGGGATCCAGCAGGCGACGAGGGCGGCGAGACCGAGGAGGAGAATGACGCCGGCATAGATAGGGGGATCGATCGCGCTGACTTGAAAGAGGAAGCCGCGCAGCACTTGCGAGAAAAGAAACGCGCCTGCCAGACCAATCGTTAGGCCAAGGACGAGCAGGCGCATGCCATGGCTGAGAATGAGCGTGAGGATCTGTCCCGGGCGCGCGCCCAGCGCCATGCGCACGCCGATTTCGCGCGAGCGCCGCACCGTCGTGTAAGCGAGCACCCCATAGAGCCCGACCACGGAAAGAGTGAGGGCGAGCCCGGCGAAAACCAGCAGAAGTGTGCTCAGAAAACGCGACGCCGCCCAGGTGTCGCTGACCCGGTCGAACATGCTGCGAAAATCAAAGACCGGCTGATCGGGATCGATCGATGCCACGATCCCGCGAATCGATCTCTCGAGCGCGCCGGCGGGCAGGCTGCTTCGAACGAAAAGCACCAGGCTCTGCCGATTCATCTGGCCGCGCGAAAAGTAGGTGACCGGTTGCGTCACGGCTTCGTCGAAGCCGCGAAACTTCATCCGCGCGACCACGCCAACGATCTGGAACCAGCGATCGCCGCGGTCGTCCGGATTCGTGAGAAGGCGCTTGCCGATCGGGTCCTCGTTAGGGAAAAAGCGCTCTGCCATCGTTTGATCGATTACAACCACAAGCGGGGCGTTTTCCTTGTCCCGCGCCTCGAGGCTGCGCCCTCGCAGCAAGGTCGCGCCCATCGTTGTGAAATAATCCGGCGAAATGGTTTCGGTTGCCGTATCGGGTTCCTGCCCGGCTGGAGGCGCGGGCGCGCCTTCGCGCACGAACCGGATCAGCCACGGGGTGAAGAGCGGCGGAGTCCCACCCGTCGCCGCTTCATCGACTCCGGGAAGCGCGCGAACTCTTTGCAGGAGCGCCTCGGAAAAATGGGAGACTTGCGGGACCGTCTTGTAGCGCGAATAGGGCAGATCGATGCGTGCGCTGAGTAAGCCGCGCGGGGCATAGCCTAACGATACCGCCTGCATCCGGGCGAAGCTTTTCAGGACCACGCCGGCAGCGCTGAGGAGGACGAGGGTGAGAGCGACTTCGCCGACCACGAGCCAGTCGCGCAAGCGCCGAGCCGAGCGCGCTTCGGAGCTGCCCTGGCCGCCCGCCTGCAAGGCGAGCTGCAGGTCGACCCGGGAACTTTGCCAGGCCGGGAGGAGACCGAAGAGGAGCGTCGTTAGGCTGGCGAGAAGAAAAGTGAAGCCGAGGACCGGCAGGTCGAAATGGGCGCTCTGGAAACGTCCGACGTTTGCCGGGCTCAGGGCGACGATCGCGTCGCGGCTCCAGAGTGCGATGAGGAATCCCAAAAAGCCGCCGGCGAGCGCGATGAGCGTGTTTTCGAGAAGCAGTTGCCTAACGATCTGCCCGCGCGAGGCTCCGACCGCGGCGCGAATCGCAAACTCCCGCGCACGTGCAGCCCCGCGAGCCGCGAGCAGGTTGGCGAGATTCGCGCAGGCCACGAGCAGGACGAGCCCAACGGCGCCGAGGAGCAGGCCTAGATTCGTCCGATACTTGCCGACGAGGTTTTCGAGCAACGGCGTCACGACCGCATGCACGTCCTTGTTCGACTCCGGATATTTTTGCTCGAGCCGCGCCGCGATCGCCGTGAGCTGCGTCCGCGCCTGTTCGACCGTCACGCCCGGCTTTAATTTCCCCCAGCCGTACATGAGCGGGTGATTCATCCGCGTTTCCCACGCTTCGTTGTTTCGGCGCATGAGCGAGAACCACGCGTCCGTCTCGGTCGGCGCGCGCAGGGCCGGCGGCATCACGCCGATCACGGTGTAGAGCTGCCCATGAAAATCGACGCTCCGCCCGAGCACCGCCGGGTCGCGTCCAAAAGCGCGGGTCCAGAGTTGGTCGCTGATCACGACCAGCGGGGGCGCGCCTTTCCGATCTTCCTCCGCGGCAAAGGTTCGGCCCAGCTCCGGATTCATGCCGGTCACCTTGAAAAAGTTGGCGGTCACAAGTGCGGAGGAAACCGGCTCCGCGGCGCGGCCGCTGATTCCGCTCAGGTTGAGCGAGTAGGTGCGATAGAGCGCGAGATTTTCGAAGACGGTGTTGTCGCGCTTCCAATCGAGGTAATCCGGGAGCGAAATGGCGAATTCGTTCCCTTTCGAATCGCGCTCGTTCAGAGTCATGATCCGCCCCGCCGCAGGGTAAGGCAGCGGCCGGAGGAGGACGGCGTTGATCACGCTGAAGATGGCCGTGTTCGCGCCGATGCCTAACGACAGCGTGAGAATCGCGACGAAGGTGAAGCCGGGCGATTTGCGGAGCTGGCGAAGAGCGAAGCGAAGATCACTCATAGCGAAGTGCTTCCATCGGATCGACTTTCATGGCGCGGCGCGCGGGGATGTAGCTCGCCAGCAGCGCCGTTCCGCCTAACAAAAAGACAACGCTCGCGTAGGTGAGAAGATCGTTCGCGCCAACCCCGTAAAGCAGGCTCGCGAGCAAGCGCGTCGCGGCGAACGCAGCCGCCAGTCCAATGACCAATCCGACCACGACAACACTGAGGCTTTGCCGTAAAACCATCCGCAGCATGTCTCTGCGCTGCGCGCCGAGCGCCATGCGGATGCCGATCTCGCGTGTCCGCTGAGCGACGCTGTAGGCGATGACGCCATAGATGCCGACGGCCGCGAGAAGCATTGCGACGCCTGCAAAAATCGCGAGCAGCAACATGTTGAAACGTGGTTGCGCCAGGCCTCGTCCGATCAGCTTTTCCATCGGCTCCAGATTCTGGACGTAGATGTCGCGGTTCTGCTCGTGAACGACTCGGCGGACCGCGGCGTCGATGCCCGAGAGGGAAGCGGTCGATGTCCGCAGGACGAGCCAGATGCGGCGTGTCGGATTCTGCGCGACCGGCTGATACATTTCCGGCGTGACCGCCGCGCTTAGGTCGCCTTGTTTCGCGTCAGCGACCACGCCGACCACTTCGAGGGCATCGGCCTGGTTATCGCCGACATCGAGGAGGATGTGCTGTCCGATCGGATTCTCGTTAGGCAGAAAACGGCGGGCAAAGGATTCGTTGATCAAGACAACGTGGTTCGAGGTCTCGTTATCGTGTGGGTCAAAGGTGCGGCCGTTGCGCAGCGGAATCTTCATCGTCCGGAAGTAACCGGGAAGACCGGTCAGGAGCGACGCGTCCGGGTGATCGCCCGGCGCGAGCGGCGGCTGCCCGGCGATCGTGAAAGAGCTGGCATTGTCATTCCCGCTGAAGGGCAGGGGATCGGCGCCCCCGACGCTTTGCACGCCCGGAAGTGCGGCCAGCTTCGGCATGGTCTCGGCAAAAAACCGCCGCTGCGGTTCGGCTTCGGAGTAATGGATCCGCGGGAGCGCGAGATCGAGCACCAGGAGTCGCGCCGGATCGAAACCGGGATTGGTCGCGCGCAGATTGAAAAAGCTTTTGATCAGCAAGCCGGCGCCGGCCAGGAGAAGGAGCGAGAGCGCAACCTGCGAGACGACGAGGAAGGCGCGGGTCCGTGCGCCGTGCAATCCGCCGGTCGAACCTTTGGAACCTTGTTGGAGGGATTCGTTCACGTTCGGGCGCGAGACCTGAAGCGCGGGCACCAGTCCGAAGACGAGCGTGCTCAGAATCGTTAGGCCAAAAGTAAAGGCGCAGACGCCGAGGTTGACCCGCGTTTCGGCGAGGCGGGGGACGTCATGCGGTCCAAAGGTGCCGAGCAGATCGACGAGCCACCAGGCCAGAACCAATCCGGCCGCGCCGCCGATCAGGGCTAGGAGGAAACTTTCCGCGAGTAACTGCCTAACGATAAGGAGTCGGCTCGCGCCCAGCGCGGCGCGGATGCCGATCTCGCGGCTGCGCGCCGCTGCTCGCGCGAGGAGGAGATTCGCAACGTTGGCGCAGGCAATCAGGAGCACGAGCGCGACCGCGCCTAACAAGATGAGGAGCGCCGGGCGGATATTTCCCACGATGTCCTCGAGCAGCGGCCTGACGAAAAGACCGCGCCCTTTGTTTGTGTCCGGATATTGCGCCGCCAGCCGGGCCGCGATCGGCTGCAATTCCGCTTCCGCCTGCTGCGGACTCAGGCCGGGTTTCAGACGCCCGACCAAACGCAGGAAATGCGCTCCACGGTCATTCACTTGCGACGCGACGAGCGGCTCGAGCGGTGCGATGTAATCACTTGCTTCTGCCTGCACCGGAAACTTCCAGCCCGGCGGCATGACGCCGAGGACCGTGGCGCTGCGGCCGGAAAAATTAATCTGTTGCCCGATGATCTTTGGGTCCTTTCCAAACGCGCGCTGCCAAAGCCCGTAGCTGAGGACGACCACATTCGGCTGGCCGACTTTCGATTCCTCAGCGGAAAACCCGCGACCGAGCATCGGCTGAATCCCCATGACAGTGAAGAAGTCGCCATTCACCGCGACACCGGTCAGCTCCTGCGCTTCGCCGACGCCGTTCAAAACCGCGCCTGCGCCTGAATAGGCTGCCATGCCGCTGAAGCTTTTGCTCTGCGCGCGGTAATCGTAAAAGTCCGCGAAGGAATCGGTCTCCTGCGAGTTCGGCTCGCTGACGTCGTTGCCCCAGATCATGACCAGTTGCTCGGGATGCGGAAATGCAAGCGGCCGCAGGAGGACGGTGTCGACGACGCTAAAGATCGCGCTGTTGACTCCGATCCCGAGGGCGAGGGTGAGAATGGCGACGAGGCTGAAGCCAGGCGACTTCAGGAGCATCCGGAAGGCATATCTTAGGTCGGTGATCATAATCGTTAGGCGTTAGGCAGACATTCTATTCGGTGCGGAGAGCGACGATCGGGTCGACCTGCGCGGCGCGCCGGGCCGGGAGCCACGCCGCGAGAAATGCGACCGCAGAAATGAGGAGTACGATTCCGCCGAAGGTAATCGGATCCGCGGCTCCGACGCCGAAGAGCAGGCTGTTAAGCAATCGCGTGGCCGCGAAAGCGCCGAGAACGCCGACGATCACGCTGATCGCGACCAGCGCCATCGCCTGGCCGACAATCAGACGGAAGATGGACGACTTGGCCGCCCCGAGCGCAATTCGAATCCCAATCTCATTCGTCCGCTGCGCAACCGAGTAAGCCATCACGCCGTAGATCCCGATCGCGGTGAGAACGAGCGCGACGCCGGCGAAGATGGAAAGCAGGAGCGCGTTGAAGCGGGGGCGGGCGAGCGACTTCGCGATGTATTCGTCGAAGACTTTCACGCTCGTTAGGGGCAAATTCGGATCGATCGTTGCTATCTGCGCCTTGATCGCACTCGTTAGGCTGGCGGGTTTATCGACCCGCGTCCGCACCACCAGGCTCATGATGTTGAACGGAATCTGCGTCTGCGGCAGATACATTTCGGGCGTGTCTTCGCTCCGCAGCGAACGGTGTTTGACATCGCCGACGACGCCGATGATTTCGCGCATTTTCTCGCCTTTATCGTCGGCACTGAATCCGGGTTTGATGCGTTTCCCGATCACGTTTTCTCCCGGGAAAAACTTCTTCGCGAAGAATTCGTTCACGATCACAACCGGGGTGGAAGTGAAGGTATCGTGTTCGTCGAAAGCCCGGCCCTGCTTCAGCGGAATCCCGACCGTCTTGAAGTAGTCGTTCCCAGCGATCCGGACCGGCGCGGCCGGCCGTTCACCTTCCGGCAGTGGATGTTCGGCGTTATCGAAAGTGGTCGTCATGTTGCTCGAGCTGAGCGGCAGTGGAACGATCACGCTGGCCGATTCCACGCCCGGCAGCGCACGGATCTTCGGCATCACCTGCTGAAAGAAGGTGATGATGTTTTCGTTCTTCGGGTAAGCCGAATCCGGCAAACTGATGCGCGCGGTGAGGAGACGCTCGGGCCGCAAGCCAGTCTGCACCTGACCGAGGCGCGCGAAACTTTGGATGAGCAACCCAGCGCTAATCAGGAGGACCAGCGCGAGCGCGACCTCCGCCATCACAAGGCTGTTGCGGAGCCGGCCTTTGTGGCCGGTGTCGCTGCCGGTGCGCATCCCGCTTTTGAGAGAGGAGTTGAGATCGACGTGCGACGCCTGCCAGGCGGGAACTAATCCGAAGACGACACCGGTCAGGAGCGAGACCAGCACCGTGAAAACAAGGACTGCGGCGTCGAGCTGAATGTCGCCGATCCGCGGGATGTTTTCGGGAACGGCTTTGATCAGCGCCGAGGTGCCCCATTCTGCGATGATCAATCCGAAAAGCCCACCGAGCAGAGAAAGAAGCAGGCTTTCCGTTAGCAATTGCCTAACGATGCGCGAACGGCTCGCACCCAGCGCCGCGCGCAGCGCAATCTCCTTTCCGCGCACCGACGCGCGGGCGAGGAGCAGGTTCGCGACGTTCGCATTCGCGATCAGGAGCACGCAGACGACTGCGCCGAATAACACATAGAGAGCGGTCCGCACGTCGCCGATCAGGTCTTCGCGCAGCGGCTTCACGCCGACGCCGAAATACTTATTCGAGTCGGGATATTGCTTCGCGAGCGTCGCGGCGATCGCGCCAAGATCGGCCTCCGCCTGTGCCGGCGTCACGCCGGGCTTGAGGCGTCCGATCGATATCAGGCTATGGTTGCCGCGCTGCTCCGTCATGGGGTCGCCGCCTTCGGCAGAGACGGCGTCTTCCGCGATCGTCACATAAACATCGACCTGATCGATCGAAATAGGGAATTGAAAACGCGGCGGCATCACGCCGATCACCGTGTAGGGCCGGCGGTCGAGCTCGATCTGACGGCCGAGAATTTTCTTGTCGCCGCCGAAATGCTTCCGCCAAAAATCGTTTCCAAGAATGACTTTGTAGCCGCCGGGGCCGCCGCCGGCCTGTTCATCCGACCGCTCAAACGTGCGACCGAGGATTGGCTTGATCCCGAGAGTATCGAAGAACTCGCCGCTGCATTTCACGCCGTAGGTGCTCTGCGCACCCTCGTCGCCGGTGAAGCTGACCGTCTCCTCCCGATAAACCGAGAGGCTTGAGAGCGTGCGGTTTTGTTTCCGGAAATCGAAGTAGTCGGGATACGAAAGCGAGCTGAACTGATCTTGCGGCCGGCCGTCGTGAGTATTGGTGCTGCCAACGGCGATGAGCTGCTCCGGTTGCGGGAACGGCAATGGCTTCAGGAGGACCGCATTGACCACGCTAAAGATGGCGGTGTTGGCACCTATCCCGAGCGCGAGCGTGAGGACAGCGATGAAGGTGAAGCCCGGCGATTTGCGGAGCTGGCGAAGGGCGAATTTGAGGTCGTTCATAATGTGGTGAAGTCGTTAGGCAAGTTGTTAGGCAAACCCGGGGGCGGGCTGGCTGCCGATTTCGGACGAGCGAGCAGCAGGTTCGCAAAGTCGTTCGCGCCGATTCGGAGCATCAGCGTGAGCAGAGAGCTGGAGTGAAATTCGGGGACTTGCTCAGCTGGCGAAGAAGCGAAGGGAAGATCATTCATATCGCAGTGCCTCCATCGGATCGACGCGCCCCGCGCGGCGCGCGGGCAGCCACGAAGCGAGCGCTACGCCTAACGACAGAACGGCAGCCGCGCCCAGCCAGATCAGCGGATCCCCAGTTGGCACTCCCGGCCATTCATGCTGCAGGAGGCGCACGCCGCCCCAGGCGCCAGCGGTGCCAATCAGGAACCCGAACGCGAGCAGTCGCGCCCCTTGCGCTGCCACCAGCCTAACGAGCGCTGTGCCGGTCGCTCCGAGTGCGAGCCGGACGCCAAATTCCCGAATTCGCCGCGCCACTTGCAGCGCGAGCAGTCCATAGACGCCGATCGCCGCGAGGACGAGCCCGAGCACGCCGAAGAGCGAGACGAGGACAAAGAGAAACCGTTCTGTCACCCAGGAATCGGCTGCCGCATCTTCGAGCGTGCCGATGTTGTAAGCGGCGATGCGGCGATCCGCGCGCCCGAGTGCGCTCCGGATATCGCTCGCGATGGCGAGCGCAGGTCCGGCGGTTTCTGTGACGAATGTCATCTCGTCGAAGCCGTTCGCGATCGCGCGCTTGAGCGGGACGTAAATTGTCCCGACGACTTCGCCATCGCGCGGGTCGGCCACGGCTTTCGTGTCGTTCGTTAGGCCAACCACCGTGAGCCATGACTGCGCGCTGTCGAGCCGACCTTCCCTGATCCGTTTCCCAATGGGGTTCTCGTTAGGCCAGAAGCGCTGCGCGAACGCCTGGTTGACGATGCAGACCGGCGGCTGGCCCGGCCGATCGTTAGCCGTGAACTCGCGCCCTTGCACGAGGCGTTGGCCCATGGTTGCGAAATAACCGGGACCGGTCGCGCGCAGGTAAGCGTAGAAGACGCCGCTCGGCTCCGGCGGATGACTTCCTTCCGGCGCGAGCGCAATCGTATCCCACGACGCGTCCATCGGTGCGGGCGCAGTCACGGTCGCGGAGCGAACGCCGGGGAGAGTCCGCAATTCATCGAGCGTCCGATCGATTGCGCGCAGCCGCGTCTCCGGCGTGGGGAAGAGCCGATCTGAGAACATCGCGTGAAAGACGAGCCGATGATCCGTAACAAAGCCCCACGGTTGCCTAACGATCGCGCGGAAGTATTCCGTGAGCGACAAACTGCCGACGAGGAGCACAGCGGCGATTGCGATCTCGGCGATGATCAAACCACTCAACCAGCGGCGCGTCCCGCCGTCGAGAGTGGCACCGCGGCCGATGTTGCCGATCGCGCCGCGCACGTCGACCCGCGCCGCGCGCCAGGCTGGGAACAACCCGACGCCGATTCCGACCATGAGCATTACGCCCGCAGCGAAAGCGAAAACCGGCCAGTCGAGCCGCACCGCGTAATCAAATTCGCGGATCGCGCTTCCGGTGTTATCCGCGCCTTCCGGGCTGAGCGCGACGAGCAACGGCGTGAGCCAGCCAGCAACCAGCAAACCACACAAGGTGCCGGCGGCGGTCAGCACGAGCGATTGAACCAGGCCCTGCCTAACGAGTTGGGCACGACTCGCTCCGAGTGCCGCCCGCATCGCCATTTCCCCGCCATGCTCAACAGCGCGCGAGAGGAGGAGACCGGCGAAGTTTGCGGCCGCGACGAGGAGCGCGCAGAGCGCCGCGCCCGCGATGATGAGCAGCTTCGGCCGGAGATCAAGAATGAAGCTATCGCGCAGCGGGATTAGCTCGGTGCGGTCCGGCGCGGCTGGATTATGCGTTTCGGCCTTGAGCGCGGCGCACATCCGATCGGTCGCGGCTTGAGCTTGTGCGATGGTCAGGCCATCGCTCAGTCGCGCGACACCATAGAGGTAATGATGCTGCGAGCGCTCCGCGGAATAGTCAGTCCGCAACGGCAACCAGACCTGCGCGCGATAAGGATGCCGGAACGTCTTCGGCATCACACCAATCACCGTGTAAGAAAGCCCGTCGAGCTGGACTGTTTTGCCGAGGGCATCGGCGCGGCCGCCAAGATCTTGCTGCCAAAAGTCGTAGCCGACGATCGCGACTCGCGCCGCACCCGGCACGTCTTCCGCGGGAACAAAATTGCGCCCGAGGATCGGCCGCAAAGCGACGACGTCGAAGAAGTTCGCGCTCACCAGCGCCGCGGGGATATTTCGCGCGGGTTCGCCGGCGCGCGCGCCTAAGGTCAGGCTCGCCCCGGTCGCCGCGCCAATGCCTTGAAAAATCTCCGTGCTGTTCTCGCGCCATTGGCGCAGGTTCGCGGGCGCGAGATTGAGCTTGGTGCTTTGCGCGCCATTTCCGCCGGAAAGTTCGTAGAGCCTAACGAGTCGGTCCCCCTTCGGAAATGGCAGGGGCCGCAGCAGGGTGCACTCGACGACGCTGAAGATCGCGGTATTCGCGCCGATTCCGAGCGCGAGCGTGGCAATCGCAACCAGGCTGAAACCGGGCGATTTCCGAAGCTGGCGAAGGGCGAAGCGCAGGTCGTGCATGAGCGTCAATCTGCGCGTGGGGCTTGCGCGACGGGTCTGGCGGCGGCGGGACTGAAAATCGTCATGGCGAAGAGGGCGGAAAAGAGCAGCGATGGCGGGAGCGTTTTCATTCGGCGCGAAGAGCGATCATCGGATCGACGTTGGTGGCGCGGCGCGCGGGGATGAGACAGGCGACCAGAGAAACCGTAGTCATCACGAGCGCCGTCCCAAGAAGTGTCGCTACGGGCAGCGCCGGCACGCCAAAGAGGATGCTCTGCATCCCGCGGCTTGTGAGCCAAGCGCCTACCAGTCCGAACGCGCTGCCGGCGGCGAGGAGGCGCAAGCCTAACGAGAAGAACTGCGCGCCGATCTGACCCTTTTGCGCGCCCAGCGCCATGCGTATGCCGATCTCGCGTCGGCGTTGCGCGACCGCAAAACTGAGAACGCCGTAGGTGCCAACAGCGGCCAGCAGTAGGGCGACGGTCGCAAAAATCCCCGCGAGCAGCGCAGGCGAGCGACGAGCGACGAGGCTATCGGCAACGCGCGCGTCCATCGAGCGTAGATCGTCGATCGCCAACTCCGGATCGACCGTCCGAAACACTTTTCGTAGAGCCGCGACGAACGCCTCCGAAGGTTGGCTGGTGCGGGCGACGACGAAAATGCTACCGGCGCCACGCGCGCGGAATGGCAGATAGACGGCACCTTGCGCTTGCCGCTCGGTCAGCTCCGCTTGTTTTACCGCGCCCACGATTCCGACGATCGTGAACTGATTTGTTACATCGGAGTCGCTGCCGAGAAAGACGCGCTCTCCAAGCGCGCGTCCGTTCGTCCAATAGCGGCGCGCGAAATCTTCATCCACGACACAGACCCGCTGCCTGCGTTGAGAATCTTCTGAGGTCAGAAAGCGTCCGCTGCGCAGTGGAATCCCGAGTGTGGAGAAGTAATCGCCGGTGACGCCGTAGGTATAGTGGCCGTGCGGCGATTCCCCTTGCCGTGCCTTGTAGCCGACTGGTGTGACGGCAGTTTTGCCGTCATCTCCGCTGAGCGGAATATTCGTGACCATCCCGCTCGAAACGACACCGGGTTGCCGATTGATCGCTGCGACCAGGCGATCCAGGACGGCAACACGCTCGCCGGATTGCTCGGAATATTTCCCGTAGGGCAACGTAAACTGGCCGGTGACAACCTGGTCAGCACGGAAGCCGGGTGACACCGCCATCACCTTCTTCAAGCTCGACCCGAGTAGCGCCGCTCCCGCCAGCAGAACAAAAGCGAGCGCGATCTGGGCGATGATGAAACCGTGGCGCAGGCGTTGCGCCGCGCGACTCGTTGTGCCGGTGCGCGAGTCGGATTGCAGCGCGAGCCCAAGGTGACTGTTCAGGTTAAACCACGCGATCGGAAGCGCGATCAAGACGCCTAAAACAAGCGCGCCCCCCAAACCAATCGTCGCGAGCGAGCCGTCGAATCTGATCTGCGCCCCGAGTGGCAAACGGTTGGCGCCCAGAAGTTCGAGCAGCCTGATTCCCCAGGCTCCCACGACGAGTCCCAGGCATCCGCCGGCGAGCGTGAGCAGGACGGTTTCAAGCATTACCTGCCTAACGACGTCGCTCCGGCTCGCGCCCATCGATCGCCGGATCGCCATCTCTTTGGCGCGGCCGCTCGCGCGGATGAGGAGCAAGTTGACGAGGTTGACCGCGCCGATCAGGAGGAGAAAAAAGACGCCGACCTGCATCAGCCAAAGCGTCGGACGAATCGAACGCACGTGGTCCGCATGGAGCGAAAGCACCGGCGACCGGAAACCGGCGTCGGCCATCATTTTCGCCTGCGGATCGTCGCGCTCGACCGCCGTGTTGTGAGCGTCGATCTGCGATTTCGCCTCAGCGAGCGTCGCGCCCGGTTTCAGGCGCGCGATCATGTGCGTGCCGCCGCCGCCAGAATGCCGATCACGCGGGCCGCGTTGCGCCAACCTCGACGTAAGCGGCAGGAAAATCCGCGCCTCTGACGAGAGGAAGCGAAAGCCAGGAGGCAGAACGCCAATGATCTTACGCGCGACACCGTTCACCCGAAGATCGCGGCCGAGCACCTCGGGATCGGAATCAAGCCGCTGCCGCCAATATGAGTCGCTCACGATGGCGACGCCGTGGTTCTCGATTGGAGTGATCGTCTCCGGCTCCGTGAAAGTGCGGCCCTTCGCGAGGTTGACGCCGAGCGTCGCGAAAAAATCGGGTGAGACCCGCATCAGCTCTTCCTGCTCGGTCGAGCCGGCGTCGCCGACGACTTCGCTGCCCTCCCGATAGATGGAGATGCTGGAGAACGCCGGGATATGGCCGCGCCGCTCGTAGTAGTTCGTTAGGGAAGAGCCGTCGTTGTCGACGCCCGCTTTCGGGTAGGTGTTGAAGATGGTGACCAGCTGCTTGGCGTGCGGAAATGGCAACGGCTTGAGCAAGACCGAATCAACGACCGCGAAAATGGTGAGGTTCGCGCCGAGACAGATGGCTACCGTCGCCAGCGCCGTGACCGTGAAGGCCGGAGCTTTGCGCAGTTGGCGAAAGGCGTAGCGAAGCTCGTGCATCTCCTGTTACTCCGCTCGCAGGGTGACCATGGGATTGACGCGCGACGCACGGCGAGCCGGAATCCAGCAGGCGAAAAGAGCCGCTGCTGCGAGGACTCCGCCCACGATGAGGTAAAGCGCAGGATTGGAAACGTTCACCTCGAAAAGAACGCTCCGCAGGACGCGCGCGACCACGAGCATGCCGATCAAGCCGATCGTTAGGCCAAGCGCGAGCAACCGCGCGCCCTGGCTCAGCATCATGGTTGCGATCTGTTGCCGGCGCGCACCGAGTGCCAGGCGAACGCCGATCTCACGCGTGCGACGCTGGCCGTTGTAAGCCATCACGCCGTAGATGCCGACGACCGCGAGAAGGAGCGCCAGCCCGGCAAAGGTCGAGAGGAGAAACGCCATCAGTCGCGGCGTCGCCCAGGTGTCCGCGACGAGTGTTTCCATGCTCCGAAATTGAAACACCGGTTGCGTTGGATCGACTGAGGCGACGATCGCGCGGATGGTGCGCTCAAGGCTTTCCACGCCTAAGGAACCGCGGACGAGCAGCACGAGACCGGTCTGTGCGACCTGGCGTTGCGCGATGTAGGCCTGCGGCAGCTCACGGGTTTCCTCAAAGCCGTAGACCTTCAGGTGCGGCACGATGCCGACGATGGTGAGCATTTTCCGTCCGCCTTCGTCCACCTCCATGCGGACACGTTTGCCGATCGGATTCTGACCGGGGAAATAATGCTGCGCGAACAGTTGATCGACGATCAGAACCGGCGGCGCCTTCTTGTCGTCCTGCGGCGTAAAAGCTCGACCGCGCAAAATCGGCGTGCCTAACGTTTTGAAGTAATCGCCCTGGATCACTGCCATCTCGAATGATGGCAACTCTCCGGGTGGCGGTTCGGCCATGCCTTCGGGCAGAAAGCCGGTCTGCCATCCAGTCATAAGTGGCGGATTAGTCGCGATCGCCGCCTCGTTGACGCCCGGCGTGGTGTGCAATTTTTCCAGCACCGCGGTGGAAAAGTTGAGCGCCTTGGGCGTGTTGTAGCTGGCGTCGGGTAGCTCGACCCGCGCAGTCAGAAGATGCTGCGTGTTGTAGCCTAACGAGAGCGACGCCGCCTTTTGAAAGCTCTGCAAAACGAGCGCCGCGGCACTGAGCAGGATCAGAGTCAGCGCCACTTCCGCCACGATCAGCAACTCACGCGAGCGCCGTGCGGCGGGCGCATCGGAGGCACCATGGGCACCGGCCTTCAGCGCCATCTGCGCGTCCGCGCGCGACGCGTTCCACGCTGGCCAGAGGCCAAAGAGCACGCTGGTCGCCACCGCGAGCGCGCCGGTGAAAAGCAACACCCAGGTATCGAGGCGCGTCTCGGCGAAACGCTTCGAATCGGGGGGCGAAAGCGCCACGAGCAGATCCCGGCCCCAGGCAGCGAAACAGAGGCCAAACAAACCGCCCGCGACGGCGAGGACGAGACTTTCGATGAGCAGTTGCCTAACGATCTGCCATCGACTCGCCCCGATTGCGATGCGGATGGCAAACTCGCGGGAGCGCGCCGCGCCACGGGCGGCGAGAAGGTTGGCGAGATTGGCGCAGCCGATTAACAGCACCACAGCGACCGCGCCGAAGAGGAGGTGCAAACTTTGGCGATATTCGCCGACCTGGTTATCGAGCAGTTCGCTGACTTTTACGCCCACTTTGCTGTTCGATTTTGGATACGCCTTTTCCAGCCGCGCGGCGATTGCGCTCATGTCGGCCTGCGCCCGTTCGAGCGTCACACCCTCCTTGAGCCGACCCCAGCCGAAGAGGCCGGGGTGATTGTCGCGTGATTGCCAGCTTGCGGACGTCGAGCGCCGCATCAGCGGAAACCATGCTTCGACCGTGCGCGGCGAAAACATCTGCGGCGGCATGACGCCGATGACGGTGTAGAGCTCGCCGGCAAAGTTAAGCGAACGCCCGAGCACGTGAGGATCGCGCGCGAAAACCCGCTGCCAAAGCTGATCGCTAATGACGACGAGCGCCGGCCCGCCCGTCCGATCTTCCTCTTCGGTAAAGACGCGGCCGAGCTCCGGTTTTAACCCGATGACCTCGAAAAAATTCGCGGTCACGAGCGCGGTCGAGACCTGTTCGGCCTGTCGTCCCTCGACTCCGCTTAAGTTATAGGAGTTGCGCTGGCTGATTGCGAGCTGCGCAAAAACCTGGTTCTGCTTTTTCCAATCGAGGTAATCAGGGAACGAGATTGAAATCTCGGGCTGGTTCGCGTCCGATTCGTTCAAGACGGTGATTCGATCGGGCTGCGGGTACGGTAGCGGTCGAAGAAGGACGGCATCGATCACGGAAAAGATCGCGCTGTTCGCGCCGATCCCGAGCGCGAGCGTGAGGACAGCAACGATCGTGAAGCCGGGCGACTTCAGCAAAGTGCGGATAGCGATGCGGAAATTATTCATCGCGATCTCCCAGGATCGTTAGGGCAAAAGCCTCCGTGCAGCGCGCGCGCCTCGCGTGCTGGCGACGGCGTCCTCGCTGTCGCCAGCTTTTTGGTAGGGAAGCAAACTTCATCGCGCTGAAACCGCGCAACCAGGACGCGAGAAGCGTGTGCTACCAGAGTGGATGGGCGCCTATTCATAACGAAGCGCCTCCATCGGATCCACTTTGGTCGCCCGGCGGGCCGGGAGGTAATTCGCGAGCAGCGCGACCAGCGCGAGGAGAACGATCACGAGCGCGAAAGTGAGCGGATCGTTAGGCGCAACTCCGTAGAGCAGACTCCCGAGCAGGCGTGTGATTCCAAAGGAAACAAGCAGTCCGAGACCAACACCGATCATGGCCAGTTTCATTCCGCCGCCGACGACGAGCCGGAAGAGATCGACTCGTTGCGCGCCGAGCGCGAGACGCACGCCCAACTCGCGGGTGCGTTGCGTCACGGCATAAGAGATGACGCCATAAAGACCAAGCGCGGCCAGCGCGAGCGCGATGCCGGCGAAGCTCCCAAGCAACGCGCCGTTCAGGTGGCGATCGGCAATGGATTCCGCGACGACATTTTGCAAGGTCTCAACGCGAAAGAGTGGCAACGCCGAATCGACCTGGCGAACCGCACTTCGGACGGCACCAACGAGCGCGTTGGGATTCCCCATTCGCGCCCGCACCACCAGCGTGCTGCTCTGCATCATATCTCCGCCGGGACCAGCCGAACCGGGCGCCTGCGGAACCGAGAAATACATTTCAGGTTCCGGCGGCCGATCGAGGCCGCTTTGTCGCACGTCGCCGACCACGCCAACAATCGTGAACGAATGATCCGTCCCGAGATTCACCTTTTGGCCCACGACTTCGGCTTCGCTTAGCCCATAGCGGCGGGCAAAAGCGCGATTGACAGCGATTGATGGGGACGCGGCCGCGCCGTCGCGCGCATCGAGAAGGCGCCCCCTAACGAGTGGGACGCCCATGGTTGCAAAGTAATCTCCGGCGACCGCGCGAAACTCCACGATCGGTGTCTGCCCCCGCGGGAAAGGATGACCTTCGAGCACGACGTTGCCGTTCATGCCCCATTGCGCTAGCGGGAGAAAATTGATCGCTCCGACCGCGCGCACACCAGGCAGCGCAGCGATGCGGTTCAGCGTGCCTTCGTAGAAATCGGTGATTGAAGCCTTGGCTGGATAATGTTCCGCGGGCAGTGCAACGCGCGCGGTCAGCACCTGCTCGGGCGCGACAAGGCCGGAATTGGTCCGTTGCAGTTGTGCAAAGCTGCGCAGCAAAAGTCCGGCGCCCGCCAGCAGCACAACGGCCAGTGCCACTTCCGCAATGACGAGCAGTGACCGCAACCGGTTGGCGCCAGAGACGGCGGTCTGCCCGTGCAAAGCGGTTTGCAAATCGGCTGCTGAATGACCGATCACCTGGCGCGCCGGGGTCAGCCCGCAGGCGATTCCCACCAGTGCAGAGACGAAGGCCGTAAAGGCCAGCACCGTTCCGTCCAGATGCGCGGCACTCATTCCTGCTACCTGATCGCCGAAGAGCGCGACGAGCAGGTCGAGGCCCCAGACGGCCACCACGATTCCGGCCAGGCCCCCGAGAGACGAGAGGAGCAGACTTTCCGTGAGGAATTGCCTGACGAGCCGTGGCCGGCTGGCGCCGACTGCCAGGCGCAACGCGATCTCGCGTTGTCGCCCCGCCATGCGCGCGAGGAGCAGGCTGGCAATGTTCGCGCTCGCGATCAAGAGGACACAGGCGACGCTGCCAAGCAGAACCAAAAGCGACTTCCGACTGTTGTGGGTCAGTTGTTCCTGCAAGGGAACCAGCTTCACGCTCCGATCGCCCTGCTCGTCCGGGAGCTTTTGGGCAATATTTTGCGCCACCGCTTTCATGTTTGCCTGCGCTTGGGCGAGGGAAACGCCTGACCGCAATCGTCCGACGACCTGGAGATCATGGCTTCCGCGGTCGGCCAGTCGCGCTGGCGTGATCACGAGCGGCACCCAGAGATCGGCTCGCGAACTGGGAAAACGAAAGTCGTCAGACATAACGCCCAAGATGGTGAAAGCGCGGCCGTCGAGTGAGACACGACGCCCGACGATCGATCGATCGCCGGCGAAGCGCGCGCGCCACAAGTGCTCGCTTAAAACCACCGTTTCGCCGGCGTCGGAAACATCTTCACCTTTCAGGAAGGTCCGGCCGAAAAGGGGCTGCGCTCCGAGCGTGCGAAAGTAATTCGCCGAGACCGCTACACCGGCGACCCGCTCGGGACTCTCTTTATCCTGCAGGGCGAAGTTTTTGTATTGATAAGCGGCGAGATTTTCAAAGACCGTGTTCTGCTCGCGCCAATCGCGCACATTCCCAGCGGACGCCGAGCCGGTAAAGCCGGCGGGAAATTCCTTGCTTTCGAACACCTGCACGAGCTGCTGCGGCGCATTCAGCGGCAGCGGCTGCAGAAGCACGCCGTTGACGATGCTGAAGATGGCGCTGTTCGCCCCGATCCCGAGGGCGAGGGTGAGGACGGCGATGACCGTGAAACCCGGCGACTTCAGGAGCAGCCGGAATGCGTAACGAACGTCGGCGAGCATAAGGAGCTCAGGCTTCGACCCTGATGAGTAGCGCAGGCCTCCAGCCTGCAATTTGATTGCAACGCGCAGGCAGAATGCTCGCCCGAACCGACAGCCGGGATGGCTGTGTTCCGCTCATTGTTGCGCCGTTTCCCGGTCTGCGGAGATGATTTCGATCGAGCCGGCGCCACTGCGCAGCGTGAGCTTTTTGCCGCCGCCGTTGATGTTGCCTCGCAGGGTATCGTCGTCCGAACGCATGTTTGTGATCGGCAACTCGCTGTGCACCCCGCCGGCGCTCGTCTGGGCGTCGATGGTTAGCCCGGCGTTCGCTGGTGTCATGACCTTGATTGCACCCGCGGAGGTCTCGAGTTGGACGTCGTCGGTGACCGTCGCCGGAAGGATTGCAGAGATCGCTCCTCCGGATGTTTCGGCATGGAGTTTCCCGCTGACATTGGCGAGGCGAAGCTTGCCTCCGCTGCTCTCGACCTTGGCGCTGCCGGCGAGGTTCTTGACCGTGATATTTCCGCCGGAAGTATCAGCATCGAGATTGCCGCGGCTGTCGGTCACCTCGATGTGGCCGCCGCTCGTCTCGAGGTGGGCGCGGCCGTCGCAGGTCGCGACTTTAATGTTGCCGCCGCTCGTCTCGGCTTTGATCTCGCCCTGAATTTTCTGAAACGTGAGGTCGCCGCCGCTGGTGTCGACCTTGATCGAACCCGTGAGGCCGCTGGCGCTGATGTCCCCGCCGGAAGTGTCGAGATCCGCATTGAAACTGGCCGGGACACGAATGGTGTAATTGGCCTCCGCCGAGTGGCGTCCAAACATGTTCCAGAAGTGTTTGCCTAACGAGTCGTCTTTGCGGGTGGCGCGGACGATGACCTTATCGCCTTCGGTCGTGATCCGGACCGGCGCAGCCCTGAGGTATTCCTCTTCCTTTTCTTTCGAGGAAGCTTCGACCTTGCGATGGACCTGGATCGTTACCTGATCCGCAGAATCCGGCGCAAGATCGATCGAGCCGAAATCGACATCAACGACGATGGTGCCGCCCGGTTTTGCGGCGCGGCTTTCGTGTATGTTTTCCTCGGTCGCGGCCGCGGCCCTAAGGACGGAGAGACTAACGAGGGTAAGTGTAGTGAGCAGGGTTTTCATAAATGGTTGCGTAATACAGGACTCCAGCCTGTGGGAAGTTCTGCGGGCTTCCAGCCGCAGTTGTCGAATCAGCAGGCTGGTGCCTGACAGCCAGGATGGCCGTGTGACGTCTGTTCGCGCCGCTTTCATTTTACGATCCAGCCGTCGCGTAGCTGGATGACTTTGTTGCCGTAGCCTGAGTTGGTTTCGGAGTGCGTCACCTGAATGATGGTGATGCCTTCTTGATTGAGCTTCTTGAAGAGCCGCATGATGTCTTCGGCCTGGCCGGAATGCAGATTGCCGGTCGGCTCATCAGCCAGGATCAACTTTGGTTTCGCGATGATGGCGCGTGCGATGCTGACAAGTTGCTGTTGACCACCGGAGAGCTGCCGCGGGTAGAGATCTTTTTTTCCGACGATCGAGAAACGATCGAGCGTGTCGGCGACGAGCGCGGTGCGCTCTGACTTGCTGTAGTGCCGGTAGGAGAGGGGAATGTCGAGGTTCTCGTAAACGGTCAGGTCGTCGAGCAGGTTGTAGTTCTGAAAAACGAAACCAATCTGCTCGTTACGCAGCTGAGTGCGCTCCTTCGGCTTCAGGCGATGGACCGCGGTTTCATCGAGGAAATACTCGCCCGTCCAGCCGAAATCGTGCATGCCTAACAAATGCAGGAGGGTCGATTTCCCCGCGCCCGACGGTCCCATTACAGAAACGAAATCGCCTTCCTGAACCTCAAGATTGATGTCGCGCAGGACGTAAGTGAACTGCTGTTTGCCTAACGGGTAAGATCGCTCGACGTGCTTGAGTTCAATTAATGGAGCCATAGAGGTAAATTTCGTGACAAGGGCATCTTCATTGGACGTGACCAAGCGCGATCATGGGATCAGCGCGGGTCGCTCGCCGGGCCGGAATATAACTGGCGACAAAGGCGACGACGGCGAGGGCGACCGTCACGAAAAGGAAAGTCGATAAGTCGAGCGCGCTCACCTCGTAAAGCGCGGAGCGCAAAGCCGAGGTGCTGAGAAGAGCCACGATCAGGCCGAGGAGCGTGCCGGCGCCGATCAGGATCCCGGCATGAGAAATGACGAGCCGCAGAACGTCGGAGCGCTGTGCACCGAGCGCCATGCGCACGCCGATCTCGTGGGTGCGCTGCACAACCAGAAACGACATCACGCCGTAGATGCCGACGGAGGCAAGCACTAACGCGACGGCGGCAAAGGCGGCGAGGAGCGCGACCGAGAGTTTACGCGGCGCGACCGAATCGACGACGACCTGTTCGAGAGTGCGGACGTGGGCGATCGGCTGAGAGGGATCGATCGCCTGCACTTCGCGCCGGACCGCGCTCGTCAGGCCGAGCGGATCCTGGGTCGTGCGCACGGCGAGGGTCATGGAAGTGTAGGGCGCCTGCGCGAAAGGCATGTAATAAATTGGCGTGAGCGGCTGATCGAGCCCCTTGTGATGGACCGAGCCGACGATGCCGACGATTGTGGCCCAGGCCTTACCTTTTCCGGTGTAAACCTGGATGCGCTTGCCGATCGGCTGCTCGTTAGGCCAATACCGTTCCGCCAGCGCCTGGTTGATCAGGACGACGTAAGGCACGCCCGCTTTGTCCGCGGGGTTGAAAAAGCGCCCCTGAAGAAGCGGAATCTGTACGGTCTTGAAATAATCGGGCGAGACCAGCCGAATTTCCTCGTCAGGTGAAGGATGAGCGTCATCGCTCGGCCGTCCTTCGATCCCAAAGGAGGAATCGCTGTTCGTGCCGCTCATCGGCAGAATCGTGGTGAGACCGGCGCTGCTCACGCCCGGCAGGTTGCTCACCCGGCGATCCAGCTCGTTAAAGAAGTTGACCTGCGAAGAGGCATCTGGATAGCGCAGTGCCGGGAGCGAAATCTCGGCGGTCAGGACATTTTTCGGATTAAACCCCGGATTGACGTTTTCCAGCCTAACGAAACTCTTGAGCAGTAATCCCGCGCCCGTCAGCAGGACGAGGGCGAGCGCCACTTCACCGATGACAAGGCCATTGCGGAGGCGGTTGTGGCGTCGGCTCAAAGTGGAACCGCGGCCACCTTCCTTGAGCGCTTCTGTCAAATCGGGTTTACCGGTGGCGAGCGCGGGGACCAGCCCAAAAATCAGACCCGTGCCAATCGCGATCCCCAAGGTAACGAGAAGAACCGTGCCGTCGATGTGCACCTCGCCGAGCCGCGGGATGGTGTGGGTCCCGAGCGTCTTGACGAGTTCGATCGCCCAAATGGCGAGAATCGTTCCAGCCACGCCGCCAAAAATGGCGAGAACGACACTCTCGGTCAGACCCTGACGAAGCAGCCGGGCGCGGCTCGCGCCGACGGCGACGCGGATCGCGGTTTCGCGCTCCCGCGCGGAGGCGCGCGCCAGCAGCATGGTGGCGAGATTCGCGCAGGCGATGAGGAGGACGAGCGCGACCGCGCCGGACAGGATCATCAGGAGCGGTTTCATGTTGCCGACGACCTGTTCCTTGAGCGGATAAATCGTGGCGCCAAAACTTTCGGTTTGCGGGTAATTGTCCTGGAAACGCTGGCGCATTCCCCTAACGACGGTTTCGATTTCCGCCTGCGCCTGCTGCGGCGAGACGTGTGACGCGAGACGCCCGATCACGCCATAGCCGCGGGAGCCGCGGCTCTTCATTTCCCGCTCGGTAAAAGCCGCAGGCTGCCAAATATCCGCTTGTTGGCCGAATTGCCCGCCGGTCAGGTTAAAGAGCGCGAGCGGAAACTCGAACGTCCCAGGCATGATTCCAACGATCGTGTAGGTGCGGCCGTCGGCGACGAGCTTGCTCCCAAGGACGCGCGGGTCGCGATCGAACTTCCGCCGCCAGAGGCGTTCGCTGATAACCAGGACATCGTTACGGCCAGTGGCGCATTCTTCCGGCCGGAAAGTGCGGCCGCGAATGGGCTGAACGCCTAACAATGGAAAGAGATCGGCCGTGACGGTCGCGCCGAAGACGCGTTCGGGCGCGTCGCCTTCCACGAGGTTGTAGGTCGCGGTCGTGAAAGCGGCGAGCTGATCGAAGCTCTTCAGTTGCGCTTTGTACTCGAGAAACTCGGGGGGTGAGACCGGGATGGCGTCGAGATGTTGATCCTTGAAATGCTCGAAGAGAAGGACGAGGCGCGAAGGATTCTGGTAAGGCAGCGGCTTGATCAGAAGCGCGTTGACGAGAGTGAAGACGGCGGTGGTGGCGCCGATCCCGAGCGCAAGAGTGAGGATTCCGAGAACCGCGAAGAGCGGGTTCTTGATCAGGAGACGAAGAGCAAGGCGAAAATCTTGGAGCATGGTTAGGCGAGGAGGATTCCTCCCGGTAGCGCACTCGTCTCGAGTGCTGGTTTTTGCGTTTCGCGAAAGCGGACTTCAAGGGAAGGCGGGTAGTGCGGAGCCGACGGCGCGGTTGGGAAGGTCCGTTGCTGTGAGACGCCACGACCAGCACGCCAGACGTGTGCGCTGCCCGGCTTTTCGAATGGCACTCCGGCTTTACTCATAACGAAGCGCCTTTACCGGATCCAAACGCGTCGCGGAACGGGCCGGCAGATAGCAGGCGAGCAGCCCGACAAACAAGAGAAGCAGGGGCAAAAGCAGAAAGGTCAGCGGATCGTGCGCCGAGATCTGTTCAAGCGTGCCGCGCAGGAGTTGCATGCCGAAATAGGCTGCGGCCAAGCCGATGAGCAGGCCGAGCCCGATGAGCCGCAGGCCGGCGCGGGCGACTAAGGACAGGACATCGCCCGTCTGCGCGCCCAGCGCCATCCGCACGCCGATTTCCTGGGTTCGTTGCCTAACGGAATAAGACATCACGCCATACAGCCCGATCGAGGCGAGAAAGAGCGCGAGCACAGCGAAAGCGGTGAAAAGGGTCCCAAAGAAAACGCGGTCCCAATACGATTCCTTCACCACGTCGGACATGAGCTTGACGTTGTAGATAGGGATTTGGGTGTTGACCGAGAGGACCGCCTGGCGGGCGAGATTAGCGAACGCGGCCGGCGCGCCCTCAGTGCGGAGCGCGATCGACATGAAGGGTTCCGGCGCTTGCGCGAACGGGAAATAGAAGACCGGCCGGTCATGCCGGTTGTGCAGTTGATCGTAGATGACGGTGCCGGCCACGCCGACGATCTCCACCCATGCGCCCAGTGGCTGAGCGAAACGCTTGCCGATCGGATTCTGTCCCGGGAAAAGCATTTCCGCGCCGCGTTGATCGATCAGGGCGACGAGCGGTTTACCCTCCTTGTCGTCAGGAGAAAAACTGCGCCCGCGCAGCAGCGGAATGCGCAGCGCCTCCAGGTATCCGGGAGTGATGGTGACGATCGTGGCGGTGCGCGCGTCCTGGATCGATTTCGGCGCCGGCTCCCCCTCGAGGAGAAATGCGAACGGGCCGCCACCGGTCGTCGGCAGCCGATCGGCTGCGCCCGCCGATCGCACGCCGGGAATCGCGTCGAGCGCCGGCATCAATCGCTCGAAAAAGCGTGTCGTGACCTTCGGATCCGAACCTTGCGCGCCAGGCAAGCCAACCCGGAAAGTGAGCACATTTTCTGTCGCGATCCCGAGGTCGATCCGTTGATAATTCATGAAGCTGCGCATGAGCAACCCCGAGCCGATGAGGAGCACGAGCGCGGTCGCGACTTCCGCCACCACGAAGTAATCGCGCAGTCGCTGACCCCGCGCGCCGCCTGCCGAAGAGCGACCGCCTTCCTTGAGCACTTCCGTGATTTTCGGCCGTGACACTTTCAGCGCCGGCAACAGACCGAAGAGGAGGCTCGACAGCAGGCCAGCGCCAACCGCGAAGAAAAGCACGCGAGCGTCGAGGTCGATCTGGAGCCAATAAGGGAGCGGCACCGGGATAAGGGAAATCATGAGATCGATTCCCCAGACGGCAAAGAGGAGCCCGCCCGCGCTTCCCGCGAGACCGATCAGCGCGCTTTCCACGAGCAGTTGCCTAACGAGGCGGCCGCGACTCGCCCCGAGGGCAACGCGGATGCCAAACTCTTTCCTGCGGGTCGCACTGCGGGCGAGGAGCAGGTTGGCGACATTCGCGCAGGCGATGAGCTGGACGAAGAGAACCGCGCCCATCAGGAGCAACGTGAGGGTTTTGGAATCGCGCGAGATTTCCTCCCGCATCAGCGTCGCGCGATAGACGCTGCCCGAATAGATGTTTGGATGCGCGCGCTCTTCATTCTTCGCGAAAAGGGCGAGCTCCGCATTCGCCTGAGCCAGTGTGACGCCTTTTTTCAAACGTCCGACCGGCGTGAAATCGAACGAGCCGCGTGGATTTCCTTTTTCCGTCAGGCGCAGCGGCATCCAGAGATCGGAGACGGCGGGATAACGCCAGCCTTTTGGCATCACACCAACAATGGTCGCGACTAACCCGTTGATCTGAATGGTCTGACCCACGACATCCCGGCTGCCACCGAAGTGCTCCTGCCAGAGGTTGTAGCCTAACAATGCCACCGGAGATGCGTTCACCTCATTCTCGGAGCGACGAAAGCCGCGGCCAAGGATCGGCTTCACACCTAGCGTGTCGAAAAGATCCGCCTGGACCGCAGCGCCGAGATAGCGCTCCGGCTGATCGGCACCGGCCACGATCATCGTCATCTCCTCCGCGATTCCGATCCCTTCAATCGTGGTCACTTGCTTGCGCGCGTCGACCACGCTCGGGTAGTCGAAACCGGCGTCGCGATCGCTCCCCATATTCTTCACGAAATGTTCAAGAGCCACGATCCGATTCTGGTTTTGCATCAAGGGCAGCGGTTTGAGCAGGACGGCGTTGACTGCCGAGAAAACCGTCACGACCACGCCAATTCCGAGAGCCAGCGTGAGGATGGCGATCGCCGCGAAAGCGGGCGCCTTAAGCAGGCTGCGAACCGCGAATTTAACGTCGCGCCACATGAGTCTCCTTCGACGGCGTCGGGTTGCCGGGGTGCGCCTGCGCCTCCCCGGGTGTTTGCGGGAATTTGGTGCGCGGGGCGGAGAAGTTTTCGGCGACGCTGCCCAAAACAGCACGCGAAGCAGGTGGGTTCCCCGGCGGCCCGGCGGGCGCGGGCGCAGGAGCAACCTGCAGCACGATGTTGGCGGCGACCAGGATCAGAACGAGCAACGCCTTGAGCGTTCCATCATTCAAATCGGACGCGCGCATCGGGCGTTTCCTCGTTAGGCGCTAGGCCGCAATTTTGTCTTCGACGACCCGGCCGTCGAAGAGATGAATCGTGCGATCGGCATGCTCGGCGAAACGAACGTCGTGCGTGACCATGCAGA
>JAICMR010000132.1 GCA_025929155.1 Chthoniobacterales bacterium
AAAGGTTCTTTCTAATCAGAACAATCTTGAGGCATTACCACCGTCTAAAGATCTTCTCACCTTTCCGGCACTTCTGGATGAAGGCTTAAAAAAATCCTTCAAGCCGGAAAGCGAGTAGGCTCCAAACTGTACCACTACCGCCCAGCCGCTCCTGCAATTTACTGAAATGGCCGCCGGCCCAGAAGATTTTTCGACAGGCGCGGCAGCGGCGGGAATTCCGCATAATAAATTTTCGTGAGCGGTTCAAGTTCGTCGATCACCGCGTTCTTGTCCACCGGCTCAAGCGATCCGTTGCAAAACAGACAGCGCGTGCGCGGAGATATTGCGGGCTGCAGAGCGAAACGTCGTAGCACTTCTCGCGTCTGTTCTTCGTGATTTTGCGAGCGCGGATACCAACCGTCGCGCACCGCAGCATGCATGAGCAAACGTCGATCACGAGTGAGAAGACCTCGCTCCTCCGCGACCGGTCGCGCTACCAACTCCGCATCCGTCGCCAGCGGATCATAAGCGACATCGACGCCTAACAATCGCAGGTTGCGCGCCAGTTTCCCGAGGTGACCGTCCGTGACAAAAATGTCCGCTCACGATGCTGTAGTCGCGTCTCTGGGAAAAGTCCGGCTGGCGCCGGCGCGGGATAGACATGGATCAGCGCCTCCTTTTGAAGTCGGTGTGAAAAGTTGACCGGCTGGTTGCCCACCGGGATGAGATCAATTTCGGGATGTGGAACGCCGCAGGCTTCGATCCCGTCTTTCACCGAAGTTTTCTGGCGCAATTGCCTAACGCCATTTGCTGGCGGCGCCACGGCTTAATGAAAGGCGGCAGGTCGCCACCAAAGAAAATGCTAACCATATAAGAGGTTTCGCTCTCCTGCTTCAGGACTTCGGGATCCGGTAATTGCTTCAACTTAATGAAACCCCGGAATGAGAGGGTGGGTACTCTTTGAATAGCTGACGTAGTCACTACCGAAGGCACTGCGTAGCGAGCCTTCTTCCACATCGATGCGCCAGAGTAACGCGATACTGATCGCAATAACGACCGCCGCCATCGAACAGAAATTGCGTCAGTAGGTCGCGAGGTGTGGCCGCGCCTCGTGCCCGCTTGAAGAGCGCGAGGGCTGGCTCGGGGAGGACGATGACAAGAGAGAGCAGGCCAAGACTAGGAAGGCGCAAATGTTCTGGGCGGATGGGACAATGCAAGAGCCGGAGGCGCGGGCCGCTCCTTGCACCATTACCGACCGCTTCTCAGCTCCGGGCCGCGGGCGCGGCCGTATCCGCACGCTCACTCGTACGCTTCGAGCGCAAAGCATGGCGGACGAAGTTATTTCCTATCTCCCACATGGGACCGGGAAACTTGCGGCATTCAGTCAGCGTCGAGTCGAGGGCATCCACAAACATATTGACCTCGCGTTCACCAATCATGAGCGGCGGCAGAATTTTCACAACATCCATCTTATGGCCTGCGACCTGGGTAAGGATGCGATGTTGCGCGAGCATCTGAGTTACGACCATTTGCGCGAACAGAACCTTATCGACCTTGTGCAGGAGTTTCCAAGCCATCTTTACCTTAAACTCGTTAGGTTCATGGAACTCGATCGCAATCATTAGTCCTTTGCCGCGCACTTCCTTGATGAAGGAATGTTTCGCCTTGAGCGCATCGAGCTTTTCCACGAGAAGCGCACCCATGCGAGCTGAATTCGCGACCAGCTTTTCGTCATCGAGGACCTCGAGCGCGGCCAGGCCGCAAGCCATGGCAAGATTGTTTCGCCCAAAGGTGGTCGAGTGTACGACGCAACGATCCATCCGGCTAAAAGTCTTTTGATAAATATCGCGCCGGGTGACGATCGCGCCGCACGGGACATAGCCTCCGCTCAGTGACTTCGCCAGAGTTATTATGTCCGGCTGGAGGTTCCAATGCTCAAAGCCGAACATCTTTCCTGTGCGGCCGAGCCCGGTTTGGATTTCATCGCTGATCAGAAGCGTCCCATACTGGCGGCATAGGTCCTGCGCGCGGTTGAAGAAGTCGCCTCGGGGATAGTTGACCCCTTTGCCTTGGACCGACTCGATCACGAAAGCAGCGACGTCTTTTTTCTTCAGCTCCCGCTCCAGCGTGGCGCTGTCGTCTAGATCGATACGTCCATCAAATCCCGGCATCAGCGCGCCGAAGCCTTCCGTAAAGCTTTCGCAGCCCATGAGTGAGAGCGACCCCAGACTGAGCCCGTGAAAGGCTCCGCCTAACGAGAATACCCGTGGCCGTTGCGTCGCTGCGCGAGCGAATTTAAGTGCGCCCTCGTTTGCCTCGGTGCCGGAGTTACAAAAGAAAACCGCGTCGAGGTGCTTCGGCGTCCTGCTTGTGATTGCCTCCGCGAGTAATCCACTTAGAAGCGAGCAATCCATCTGCACCATGTTCGGAAGGTCCAGATCCAGCACGTCGCGGATCGCTTTTTGAACGGCAGGATGATTCCGTCCGATATTAAAGACGCTGTAGCCGCTCAAAAAATCGAGATAGGCGACATCGTCCATATCGTAAAGATAAGCGCCTTCCGCGCGCGCATAGACCTTGTCGAAACCGATGACGCGCTGCGCCGCGACGAGGGTTCGATTGAGATGCCGTTCGTGCAATTCATAGTTTTCGCCGAGACGGGCAGCGATCACTTCCTTTAAATCCAGAGCCATGGACAAAACTCGCCGGAAGGGGGCGAATTGCAACAAGGCGGACTGTGCATCTCGGAAGATAGCGCGTGGAAGCCGCTTTTGACGAACGAGGCTCAGCTCGTAATCATAAACATGGCTTCAACTCGATCCATCCATTTCCTGCGTCGCGTTAGCACGCGCTTGCTTCTAACTGCAGTGGCGTCTTCTCTAGGTTTTTCCGCACTTGCTGCGAAGGATCTGCCGGTCGTTAGGCTGGTGAAAGAGATTAATCCCGGCGACGAAGGGTCCGATCCCGCAGCTTTTGTTGTGCTCGACGGCGTCGCTTATTTCCGCGCAAACGACGGCGCACATGGTTTTGAGCTCTGGCGTACCGATGGCACCGAAGCGGGGACAGACCTGGTGCTCGACCTTAATCCCGGCCCGCTGAACGGTTTTCCGGACAGTCTGACGGCGCTCAACGGCAGTCTTTACTTCAATGGCTTCGATTCGCCCGACTTTGTCGGGTCGAAGGTCTGGAAAAGCGATGGCACCGCCGCCGGCACAACGTTATTGGCGGATACTTATCCAGGTTTGGAGGGGGGCGGCACTTTCGGGCCGCCGCTTCCCGGGAATTTCACTGCGCTCGGTGCTTCCACTGTCCTTTTCTCTGCCCTCGACCCTCAGGGCGGACTTGAGCCATGGAAAACTGATGGAACCGCCGCAGGCACAAGCAGAATCCTGGATCTGCATCCTGGCGATGAATGGTCGATCCCGATCGAATTCACGCCTCTGGGCGGCTTCGCTTGCTTCGGCGCCGATGATTCCGTCGTTTATCACCGGGACGGGACAGCGACTTACAACCGCGAGTTGTTCCGAACCGACGGAAGCGCGACCGGCACCTACCGCGTGAAAGATATCTACCCCGGCGCGGAACCTTCCACGCCGACTGATTTTATTCGTTATCGGAAGCGGGTTTACTTCCGCGCAGACGACGGCGTGCATGGCACCGAATTGTGGCAGACGGATGGCACCGAGGCTGGGACATCGCTGGTGCTGGATCTAAATCCGGGCCCTGCTGGTTCCGGTCCGCAGTATCCGATTCGGGCGTATTTCCGGCCAACCGGAACTCAAACGCCGGCCGCCGAAGAACCTCGAGGCACGCTCGTCTTTCTTGCCGACGACGGCACTCACGGCTTGGAACTTTTCCGGAGCGACGGGACGGCTGAAGGCACGCGCCTGATCAAGGACATTAACCCGCAAGGCGATTCGGTTCCGTTAGGCGCGACCCAGTTTCGGGGACGTGTTTATTTCAGCGCGGACGACGGCGTGCACGGGAGTGAACCATGGGTTACCGATGGCACAGAGACCGGAACCAAGCTTCTGGCCGACCTGAATCCCGGCTTGCTCCGCTCCTCACCGCAAGATTTCACCGTTGTCGGCTCGCACCTTTTCTTCGTCGCGATCGTGCCGGACGACGAGCATTTCACCGTCCGGACGCAGCTTTGGGAGACGGATGGCACGACCGAGGGAACGCAACTCGTCTATGAAGAGCCGGGGAATGACTTCGGATACGGAATCAACAACCTCACGGTGTTTGGCCGTACTCTGCTCTTTACCGCACCCAACGCCGTCGACGACGGGGGCTTCAGTACGGATGTTGAGCTGTTCGCCATCGGCCCAAACGCTGAAACGGAGCTTTAGTCCACCGGAGCAGAAAAATCCTGTCCTCATGAAAATCGCTACGATAGCGGTGCGAATTCTTCTTGGCTTGATCTTCCTCGTCTTCGGCTGCAACGGCTTTCTCCATTTCCTCCACCTGCCGCCGCCGACGAACCCGCTGGCCGTGCAATATTACACTTCGCTCGCAATTACCGGTTGCCTGAACGTGATTTTCGCTTTCGAGATTCTGGCGGGGCTGCTCCTGCTCTTGGGATTCTGGGTGCCGCTCGGCCTGGCGATCCTCGGGCCGATCATTGCAAATATTCTTCTTTATCACGCCTGCATGGCGCCGGCCGGACTGCCGCTCGCTCTGGTTTGTACGGTGCTCGAGGTGTTTTTGATCTGGCGCTACTGGCCGCATTTTTCGGCGATCGTTAGGCGTAACGCGTGATTATTTTTCACGACCCGCGCAGCGCCGAATATTCGGCGGCGGGACATCCGGAACGCCCATCGCGCGTGCTCGTGAGCGCGCAACACCTTCGCGAAACCCATCCGGATTGGGAATGGCGACTGCCGCGGGAAGCGTCGGACCAAGCTCTGTTCCGCGCGCACACTTCCGCGCACGTGGAGCAGGTGCGGGATGCGCGACATGATTTCGATCACGATACGCCCGCGTACCCAGGCATTTTCGGGCATGCGGCGCGGGCGTCCGGCGCGGCCTGCGAGGTTGCGCAGGTGTCGTTAGGCGGAGAGCGCGCATTTAGTTTGATGCGGCCGCCGGGGCACCACGCAACGCGCGCGCAAGCGATGGGGTTTTGCTTTTTCAATCATATCGCCATTGCCGCGCTGGAGGCGCTGGCGCAGGGCGCGGAGCGGATCGCGATTTGGGATTTCGACGCGCATCACGGTAACGGCACCGAAGCGATCGTGGCGGGTCATGAGCAAATTGCCTTCGCGTCGATTCATCAATTTCCTGGCTATCCCGGCACCGGCATTGAATCGTTAGGCAACATTCACAATTTTACCGTTCGCCCTTACGCGCAGCGCGAGGTCCATCGCGATGCAGTGGAGCGAGGACTGGACGAACTGCTGAAATTTCGGCCCGACCTGATTCTCGTGTCAGCCGGGTTCGACGCGTTTTCCGAGGACCCAATCACGCAGATGACCCTCGAAGCCGAAGATTTCAGGACCTTTGGCAACTGGCTGCGCGCCGTCGATGTGCCGGCGGGCGCCATCCTTGAGGGGGGCTATAGCGAAAAGCTCCCGCAGTTGATCGACAGCTTTCTCACCGCCTGGGAGGCGCCGCCCGAAAAGAGCGGCGAGGAAATCCGCTAGTCGCCGGTGCGCAAAGGCAGCGCTCGGCTCGCCAAAAGCATTTGGCAACGGCAACGGTCGCGCGAATAGTTGCGGCACGTCGGGCCGTAGCACAGCTTGGTAGTGCGCTTGAATGGGGTTCAAGAGGTCGCTGGTTCGAATCCAGTCGGCCCGATGCTCTGCCTAACGATGAGCTCTGGCGCGCGGAAGTCGCGGGAGGTGGTGCGTCGGTCCCCGATGGGATTTGGCATCGCCGAAGTTCCGCACGATCTCCGCCGAACTGAGCTGAAAAAAGGAACGCGAGGAGCGATGGAACAATGGTTACACCCCGGTCCAAGCAACCGAGCTTTGCGGGCGAAAGCGGACAGCGCCGTGAAAATGGCTTGTAACAGACTCTCACAAACGGGAGAGGAAATTGCCTGGTGCCAGTGTAAATAATTGGAGGCGAGGGGAGTTGAACCCCTGTCCTGATCGCTCTCCCCGCGAGCTTCTACATGTGTAGCCGGTGATGATTTTTAAGGGAGTGGAAATAGCACCGGCACACCGCCAATCCCCGAGCGTCCACGAAATCCTTTCACCGTCCGGCGCGGTCACTCCGCCGTCCGATTAGCCTGCTGTCCATGTTTCCGGCCGTAGCAGGCGTCCAACCGAAAACATCGCAGTCAATTAAGCCGCGAGAGCGAGATCTTGGTGATCTACATTTATTTTTTTTGGTCCGGATTTTAACGAGGCCAACGAACCATCCTCGACATGCCGCCTGCGCTTCAAACCATCAGTCGAAACCAGTACGCCCCCGTTTTGGAAGATGGGAAAAGTAGCGCATCTTTGCAGTCGCGGCAACCGGTCGCTACCGAGAAGTAGCGCTCCCGGCACCCAGTTTTTCCTTGTGAAGCGTACACTTGCTCTTTCCGCGCGAGTTGGATAAGATCGTCGGCTCTGAAAGCCAACGTCGCCACATTCCCGACGCGCGGTGGGTCGTTCATGACGACTCACTGGAGCGTTTTGCGCGATCTTTCAACCGAGCAGCCGGTGGCTCCGGAACGAACGCAGGAACTGTTATCGCAACTTTGCAGTGATTACTGGCCGCCGCTCTACCGATTCGTCCGATGTCGCGGCTACAGCGAGGAAGACGCTCAGGATCTCACGCAGGGATTCTTCGTTTATCTCCTGGAGAAAGAGGCCTACAAGACACCGCGCCCGGACCGGGGGCAGTTCCGGACATTCCTGCTGCACTTGCTGAAGAGATATTTGGGAAAGGCGAACGCATATCGCCGCCGGCAGAAGCGCGGTGGCAATTACACACCGTTGGTCATTGATGACGACGATCTCCACATATCCCCTGACGATCAAACCGACGCGTTCCTGGTGGATGCGCCGCTGGATGAACAGCGGGCTTTCGATTGCGATTGGGCCGCGGAACTGGTCGCCCGAGCGATGGTGGCTTTGAAAGCGGAGTATTCCAGCGGGCAAAGGGCGCGCGTTCTGGAAGAGCTTCTGCCGTTTCTCAGCGGCGGCGTCGGATTGCCCTCCTACGAGGAAGCGGCGGCCCGGCTTGAAGTGCCGATGGAAACTTTGCGCAGTCATCTATACCGATTACGCGTGAGCTATCGGGCGCTCCTTCGGGCGGAGGTTCAGCGGACGGTGTCCGCCGCTGAAGAAGTGGAGAGCGAGTTGCGATATCTCTACCGAATTTTGCTTGCGTCTACATAAGCTGCCGGCTCGCCGCGCGGTCGGAGAAGATGGAAAAGATCCTGTGCTGTGAGCAATGCGGTGCGCCTCTGTCTCGATGGGCAACAAGCGAAGGCTGCCTGCGTTGTCTGTTGCAAGCGGGCCTGGAGCCAAACGCCGTCGAGAATGCGAATTCGCCAGCGGATTTCGGCACCCATGCCTACCATCATTACAGGATTCTCCTGAAGGAAGATGGCTCGGCGTGGGAGCTCGGGCGCGGTGCGATGGGCGTCACCTACAAAGCAGTCGACGTCAACCTGCAGGTTCCGGTTGCTCTGAAGGTCTTGAATGGCCGCTTTTCCTCGTTGCCGGGCGCAGACGATCGATTTTTACATGAGGCGCAGGCAGCGGCGCAACTGCGCCACCCAAATGTGGCCAGCGTCTTCCACTTTGGGGTCGTCAACCTCTTTCCAGATTTCGACGGACCCGGGTCCGATCCCGATCGGAAGGAACAACAACCGCGGGGGGATTGCTTTTATGCGATGGAGTTCGTGGAAGGCGAAACACTGGAAGCGCTGTTGCGGCGACGCGGTCGGATTTCACCGCTGATGGCGGTTGAGATCGGGTTGCAAGTGTCGCGCGCCTTGGCCGCGGCCGAGAAGTGTGGTTTGGTCCATCGCGACATCAAGCCTGCAAACATTATGCTTCGCGCTGCGGACGCAGCCGACGGTAAGGATTTCTCCCTTCCGGATTCGAGCGAAGCCTGGGTAAAAGTGATCGACTTCGGTCTCGCGCAGGCCGCAAAGGCCGAAGAGGAGGGAGAATCGGCCAACCCGGCGCGCTTTCTCGGAACGCCGGAGTTTGCCAGTCCGGAGCAACTGCAGGGTCGCCGGCTGGATATTCGTTCTGATATCTACTCGCTGGGCGCGACCCTTTGGTATGGGCTCACCGGAACCATCGCGAATCGATCATCAGGTTTAGGCGAGCAAGCCAGCGCTTTGGATTTGCCGTCTCCGGTCGTCGCTTTGCTGGAGTCAATGCTCGCAACCGATCCCGACGATCGCCCGGCTTCCGCGGCCGCGCTCAGTGAAGCGCTGATAGAAGGCCGGCGCGCAGTGACTGGTGAGACAGAGCCGCGCGCGCGATTTTTTCGCGGTGCGCGCAAACGCACACTAACGGCGGCCGCGCTTCTGCTCGCAGCCGTCCTCGGCTTGTTCTTTTATTTCTTTCTGCCCAATCCTTCCACGGATGACAAATCGATCGCGGTCCTGCCGTTTCGAAACCTCAGCACCGATCCAAAGAATGACTTTTTCGCCGAAGG
>JAICMR010000221.1 GCA_025929155.1 Chthoniobacterales bacterium
AGCGTGCCGGGCCCGCGCCTGCAACGAAGACCGCGAACTTGATCGGACGGCCATTCACAAAAGCTTCGAGTCGCCGGACATCGCACGCATGTGCCGTGAACGCGTGTACGACGGCGGCCGCGCTCAGTCTCCGGATCGCGCGTGATTCGGGAGCTATTGGGGAGACAAGCCGACACGCCGGGAGTAATCCCATTTGGCTCCCGACGCTACCCTCTGATCCGGATTTTTTCATGATTCACGACCGCCAGCCTTCCGGTTAGGTCAATGTTGTGAAGGTAGAGCAAGGCTCGGCGAATCGCCTCACGAATCCTCTCCTCGGTGACCGGATAGACTTCATTCGGACAACGCCCAGCGTTCGCTCCGGTTTAAACCGCATCACATTCGCGAAATCGGCATCCAGAGTTACCAGAACGCGTCCGTTCTCAACAGCGAAGCGCAGAACCTGCTCGTCGCTCGCTCCTGAGAGGCCGACTTCAACAACCGCAATCGCATCGTGCCCCTGCTCTCTCAAATCGGACGCGTGCTGGGGAGAGAGGTTTTCGTCTAGGAAAAGCTTCACTGGTTTGCGCGTACGATCTCGTTGGCGGCGATCCGGGCTGCGTATTCGAGACTGGCCCGAGTGTGCTGAGGCCCGAGTTGCGGATATGTAGCGAGGATGATCTCGTCCGTCTCGCCGGCAGCAAGCTTTTCCAGAATCAAATATACGAGGATTCGAGTCCCTTTGAGGCAAGGCTTTCCCATCACGACGTCAGCTCGTGCCTCAATTAATTCTGGGAACTCCACGAACTCAAACTTTATCAGAGAATTCGCTCACGGTCCTACGCACTGCTCAATCAGGCACAGCCGGCTTGACACTCGTAATCCCACCCAACTTCCGGTCTGCCGGCGACACAGGAGTTATTCCGGAAGTCAACACTTCGCTGACGTCAGGATCTGCAAAACTTCGGTATGCAGGGGCAAAGACGTCGGCGGCAAAAGACTCCAGCGTTGTAGGGGTCGTATTTCTTAGGGACCGAACTTCTTCAGGCGCAATGAGGCCCGCATTTGCACCGTTCCACATTTCAACGAGCAAGCCCACCGTACTCTTTGGATATCGCGCCTGCAGAAGGGTAGTTTCGAGTGCGACTATCGGAACTTGCTGGTATCTCAGTTCCGGCTTGCAGATTGCGTTGCTGCGATCGCCGCTGCTTCTTGTGTCGAGAGATCGCGTTGGCCATGCAGCTCCTGAACTGACCCGTGAGAAAAGTCGCTCGCGAGCAGACGCTTGGCGGCATACGCCCTTGTATCCTTCGTAGCGATCGAGCGCATCCGGAAGTCGCCCTCTAAACCGCTCGGAAGCATTCCCATCGAGCACAGCGGAGCCAGGCTTATCCGTGGCAGCGCGAACGGTATATAAAAGGTGACGGGAGAAGTGGTGCGAGACCCGTCCTAAATCGCTCTACGAAATTGTGCGTGCTCGCATGCAGGAGGCAAAAACGATGGACAAAACAGCCGAAGCGGTCGAAGCCATTCGCTCGGGGGACGTCGCTTGTTTGAGCTGCCTTCTCGATGGGGATCCGGTGCTTGCGACGGAAAGGGTTGACGGTGCGCGCACCCTGCTCCATGTCGCGACGGACTGGCCCGGTCATTTTCCGAATGTTAAGCAGACTATAGCGACGCTGATAACGCACGGTGCCGACGTCAACGCAGCGTTCCGGGGCCGCCATTCAGAAACACCGCTTCACTGGGCGGCCAGCAGCGACGATCTGGAGGCCCTCGATGCCTTGCTCGACCACAACGCCGATATCGAAGCGGCGGGTTCGGTGATCGGTGGTGGCTCACCGCTTGCGGATGCTGTTGCCTTTGGGCAGTGGAGCGCGGCACGCCGCCTGATAGAGCGAGGGGCACGAACGATGCTCTGGCAGGCTGCTGCTTTGGGATTGCTGGACCGGGTTGAGGAGTTCTTCCGAAGCGATACGGCGCCTACGCGCGACGAGATCACCAACGCGTTTTGGTGTGCATGTCACGGCGGGCAATTGCCCGCTGCCCAATATCTTTTAACCAGAGGCGCCGACATGAACTGGGTCGGCCACGATGGTCTGACAGCCTTCGACGCGGCGAAGCGAAGCGGAAGCGAAGACGCCATCAGATGGTTGGGGCAGCTGGGCGCACAGTCGAGCAAAGTTTAGGCTGACGTCGCCGCTTCGCGGAGTGCCGCCGCGATCTCGGTGGCGCGCTCGAACAGCATGCCGGTATCGCTGCCGCAGCCGAGAAAGCGCATACCGCGGTCGCGCCAGAATCGCGCCAGGGCCAGCGTGCGGGTCTGTGTGCCGGGGGCGATGTTGTGTTTGCGGCAGGTCTCCATCACCTTTTCCATCGCGTCCACCATGACCGGGTTCTGAAAGTCGCCGGGCACGCCCAGTGAGATGGACAAGTCGACCGGGCCGAGCATCACGGCATCAATGCCCGGTACCGAGAGCAGTTCATCGCGCGCGTCAACCGCCCGCCGCGTCTCGATCTGCAACACGACGAGCGTGTTCGCATTGATGTGCTCGATCATCTGCGGAATCGAGACCTTCTCGAAATCCACGTACATAGTGGAAAGTCCGAACCCGCGTATGCCTACGGGCGGGAACTTCGTCCACGAGACGGCCCGCTCCAACAGCTCCGGCGACTC
>JAICMR010000159.1 GCA_025929155.1 Chthoniobacterales bacterium
CTCTCCGCCGCCGGCGCCACCGCCGCTGCTTTCGACCGATTCACCCGTGGTCGGGCCTCCGGTTTCAATCTCGCCGCGCTCTTTCAGGGCTGCTTTGCGGGAAAGCTTGACGCGTCCTTTGTCGTCGATGCCGATGCATTTTACCCAGATCAGGTCGCCGATCTTGACGATATCTTCGGTCCGATTGACCCGGAAATCGGCGAGTTCGGAAATGTGCACAAGACCGTCTTTGCCCGGGAAAACTTCGACGAAGGCGCCGAACTCTTTGATGGACACAACGTGACCGTGGTACATCTCGCCGATCTCGATCTCCTTGGTCATGCCGCCAATGATTTCTTTCGCGCGGGCCATTGATTCGCCGCTCGTGGCGTAGATGTGGACGGAGCCGTCGTCTTCGATGTTAATCTCCGCGCCGGTTTCGGCGACGATGCCTTTAATCGTTTTGCCACCCGGGCCGATCAGGGCGCCGATCTTCTCCGGGTTGATCTTCAACGTCTCGATCCGCGGTGCGTATTTGCTGAGGGTCTCGCGCGGTTTATCGAGCGCTTCGGCCATGATGGCGAGAATTTTGGTGCGCGCGTCCTTCGCCCGATAGATCGCTTCCCCGAGGATTTTGTGGCTCACGCCAGGCAGCTTTAGATCGAGCTGGAAACCGGTAACGCCATCTTTGGTTCCGCAAAGTTTGAAATCCATGTCTCCGAAGTGGTCTTCGGAACCGATGATATCGGTCAGCAGGTTGTAGCGTTTCAGGTTGCCGCTCTCGTCATTCTCCGTGACAAGGCCGACGGAAATTCCAGCGACCGGCGTCTTGATCGGAACACCGGCATCCATTAACGCGAGCATTCCAGAACAAACACTCGCCATCGAGGTGGAGCCGTTCGACTCCATTACTTCGCTGACGACACGGATTGCGTAGCGGAAGTCTTCCTGACTCGGGACCACGGGCTCGACCGAGCGTTCTGCCAACGCGCCATGGCCGATCTCGCGGCGGCTCGCGCCACCGAAACGGCCGGTCTCGCCGACGCTGAACGGCGGAAAGTTATAATGGAGCAGGAAACGCTTCGAGTTTTCGCCGCCACCGTAGGCGTCAATCATTTGCGCTTCTTCGATCGGCGCGAGGGTCGCGAGCGCCATCGCCTGAGTTTCGCCGCGCTGGAAAATCGCGGAACCGTGAGCGCGGGGGAGCACGCCAACTTCACAAGTGATCTGGCGCAGATCGTCGTAGCCGCGGCCGTCCACGCGCTTTTGCTTGTCGAGAATGTTACTGCGAAACGACTTCTTCTGGATGTAATCGAACGCCTGGTTGATCGCGAATTTGTCCGCATCCGGGAACTGCTCCAGGACTGCGGCTTTCACTTCATCGCGCAATCCACCGACGGCTTTGCTCCGGGCGACTTTTCCTTCGGTATAAAGCGCAGCTTCGATTCGATCGCCGGCAACGCGGTCGGCGATGTCGAGGATTTCCGGCTTCACTTCCATGAGCGGCATCTCGCGTTTCGGCTTGCCAACGAGAGCCGCGAGTTCTTTTTGCGCGCGAATCATCTCCTTCGCGAAGCCGTGAGCGAATTCGAGCGACTTCACAAATTCATCCTCAGGCAGCTCGTCGGCGGCGCCTTCGATCATGATGATGTCGTTCTCGGTGCCGACGTAAACCAAATCGAGATCGCTCTGCTCACGCTCGGTATGGGTCGGATTCGCAATGAACTCGCCATTCACACGACCGACTCGGACCGCCCCGATCGGACCGGCGAAGGGAATGTCGGAAATGGTAAGAGCGGCAGACGCGCCGTTGATCGCGAGAATGTCAGGATCGTTCTCGCCGTCGGCACTGAGGAGAATTGAGATGACCTGCGTGTCGTAAAGATAACCGGCCGGGAAGAGCGGACGCAGGGGTCGATCGGTCATGCGCGAAGTGAGCGTTTCCTTCTCGCTCGGGCGACCTTCGCGTTTGAAATAGCCGCCCGGAAATTTGCCGACGGCCGCGGCTTTTTCGCGGTAATCGACGGTGAGCGGGAACCAGTCCTGTCCTTCCTTCGTGCTGGTGGCGGAGACGGCGCTGGTCAAGACAATGGTTTCGCCGCAACTGACGATGACCGAGCCGTCGGCCAGCTTGGCGATTTTGCCCGTTTCGATGGTGATTTGCGCGGACCCGATTTGGGCGGTGACTTTATTTTGCATATGGATTTCTAACGATGCGAAATCCAAGCCGGTCACCCTGATTGTAGGTTTTAAACCCGAGTCATCTCGGGGCTAAAACCTAAACTCAAGGTGCACGATCGGCTCGGATCGCGGTTGGTTTTGGTTTAATCGAATGGCTCGAGCGGCGACGCGCTATGCGAGCCGAAGCCAGAGATCAAAACGAGGTGCGGATTATTTCCGCAGGTTCAGTTTCTCGATCACACTCTTGTAGCGATCGTTTTTCGATCGGCTGAGGTAATCGAGAAGGCTCCGGCGCGTGGCGACCATCTTGAGGAGGCCGCGGCGCGAGGAGTGATCTTTGGCGTGACTCTTAAGGTGTTCCGTGAGCTGCGCGATCCGACGGGTCAGGAGCGCCACCTGGACGTCTGCGCTGCCGGTGTCTTTATCGTGGAGCTGGAACTCCTTCATGTCTTTCGTGTCACTGCTTTCTGCCATAAACGAGCGGCCAGTGTAGATGAACTTGGCGCTTTCGCAAGTGGCAGGGACTGGCGGGAGAATAGGAGAGGTTTCAGGGCTGCTCCGTCTATCTCGATCGCGGCCGTTGACAGAAATCGGGAAGTTGCCAAAAATCGCCGATGCAAAAAACCTGCGTCTCGCTTTTGGCCATGACTTTTATCACGCTTTTTTGGACCGGCTGCACCACGACGCCCCAGACCACGACCACGACGACAACCACGACCACCGTTCAGAAGACGCAGTGGCGGCCCATGCCGCGCCAGACTGGAACGAACCTTTAGCATCTCAACGCAGCCGGCTCTTCGGCGACAAAATCCGGCGAACGCAGATACCTACATCCGCCCGCGACGCTGGTAAAAGTGATACCGCTCGATGATCGATTCGACATATCTCTTCGTTCCCGGGAAATCGATGTTCCGCTGAAACTCTCGCGCTGGCATTGAGCGCTTCCCGTCGCCGCCCGCCCAGCGCTGCGCCCGGCTCGCGCCCGCGTTGTATTCCGCGAGCGCAAATGGCGTCGGATCCTTCTGCGCCTGCCAGTGCAACATCGCGCGCCGCAGATACCACGAGCCGGCCTCAAGATTCGTCTTTGGATCGAATAGCTCCTCCATTCGGAAGTTCTCGATCTTTTTATCAGCGGCCCACTCCTGCGCTGCGATTTCGCTCACCTGCATGAGCCCGCGTTCGCCCGCCGCGCCGAATTTCTTCGGATCGAACCGGCTTTCCCGCCAGACCACCGCCTTCACCAGCATCGGGTCGAGTTCGTTAGGTGCGGCGACCGCGCGGATGAGTTGATCGTATTGCGCGAAACGGGCCGGGCTAATCCATTCCTGGAGCGTGTAAAACGGATCGCCCGAGCGCCACGCCACCGCCGCGATGCCCGCAGCCGCCGCGAGCAGCAGGCAAATGATCAGCTTGAAGAAAAATCGCATGGTGAGCCTGGAAAAACCACCCTCCCCGCGCTGTAGCGGCGGCCGTGTTGGCTGCAATCCTCCGACCGCACAGAACAAGGCCCCGCCAAACTCCCAACGGCCGACACGGGCGCCGCTATAACCTTGCTGGATAACTTCGCTGTCGCGCGGAAAGTCATGGGCAGAAGCAATTCACGCATCCCTTGGCTGAGCAATCGATTTCCACTAAATTCGTTCGCGTCGTGATCGACCGCTCCATTCGGCGCGAGCTCGATTATGCCGTGCCGGAGGGGCTGGCCGGCAAGGTGGTCGTTGGTTCTCGCGTGCGCGTGCCCTTCCGCGACAGGAAGTTGCTCGCCACCGTTGTCGCGACTCTGGAGGAAAGTCCGGCCAGCGGCATCAAGCCTGTCGAGGCACTGTTAGGCGACCAGCCGGTTCTGAGCGCGAGCCTGATCGACCTCGCACGCTGGATGGCCACCTATTATTGCTGCCCGATCGAGACGGTGATGCGGAGCCTGCTTCCACAAGTCATCCGCAAAGCGCAGGTCGGGTGGAAGAAACAGCTTTTCGTTAGGTTGACACGACCTCCGACCGCGGAAGAACTGGAGAAACTGCGGAAGCGCGCGCCGCGTCAGGCTGAGCTGCTGGAAGCCATCACGCAACTAACCAAACCCGCTCCCGCCGCTGATCTCCTGCGCGATACTTCCCTCGATAACTCCACCCTTCGCGCGCTGGTGAAACGTGGGTTGATCGAACTTCGCGAAGAGTCGGTCGCGCGCGATCCACACGGAAGCGAAGAGTTCCTCGCCGACGTTGAGCTTGCGCTGAATGACGAGCAACTCGCGGCGCTGAAGACTATCGAAAGTGCGCTGGAACATCCGGAGACGCACGCGCCGATCTTGCTCCATGGCGTGACCGGCAGCGGCAAAACCGAAGTTTACCTGCAAGCCATTCGCGCTGCGCTGGCGCGCGGAAAAAGCGCCATTGTGCTGGTCCCGGAAATCTCACTCACACCGCAAACTGTCGAACGTTTCAAGAGCCGGTTCGCCGATAACCCCGAAACGGTAGCCGTCCTCCATAGTCATCTTTCCGAAGGCGAGCGGCACGACGAATGGCACAAGATTCATTCCAGTCGGGCGCGAATCGTGATCGGCGCCCGCAGCGCTGTCTTCGCACCGCTCGAGAACCTGGGACTTATCGTCGTCGATGAGGAACATGAGAATTCGTACAAACAGGAAGAAGCTCCCCGCTACCACGCGCGCGACGTCGCGGTAGTAAGAGGCAAAATCGAGAAATGCGTCGTCCTTCTCGGCACTGCGACTCCCTCACTCGAGAGTTATTCGAACGCAACCCGTGGAAAATACGTGCTTAGCCAGCTTACCCAGCGGGTCGATCAATGCCAGATGCCACTGATCCGGATCGTGGATTTGCGCCAGGAACGCCGGAAGGAAAAAGCCCCCGCGATCCTCTCGGAAAAGTTGCGGAGCGCGATGGAAGTCCGCCTAACAAGTAAAGAACAAACAATCCTTTTCCTGAACCGGCGCGGCTTCTCCACCTCCCTTCTTTGCAGTCACTGCGGCAAAGTCCGGGAATGCCCTAATTGTAGCGTCGCGCTCACCTTTCACCGGAGCAATGCGCGCTTAAGTTGCCATCTCTGCGGCCACACCGCCGCCGTCCCAAAACGTTGCCCGGAATGCGGCGAAGACGCGCTCATCTACGCCGGCTTCGGCACGGAAAAGGTAGAAGCAACCGTCAGCGCCATCTTCCCGTCCGCGGTGGTAAAGCGCATGGATGCCGATTCAATGACGCGAAAGGATGCTTACCGCGAAACGCTTCACGCATTTCGGGCGGGCAAGATTGATATCCTGGTCGGGACCCAGATGATCGCCAAAGGCCTGCACTTTCCGAACGTTACTCTCGTAGGTATCATTAACGCGGATCTGGCCTTGCACCTGCCGGACTTCCGCGCCGGCGAGCGCACGTTTCAGTTACTGACTCAAGTAGCCGGTCGCGCCGGTCGTGGCGATGCTCCCGGCGAAGTCTTTGTCCAAACCTACACGCCATTCAGCCCTTCCATCCAGTTCGCGCGACACCACGACTTCGCCGGTTACTTCGAGCAGGAACTGGAATTCCGGGAACGCTGTGATTTTCCGCCGTTTCGGCACGCTGTGCTCATCACCGTGCGCTCGGAGCA
>JAICMR010000073.1 GCA_025929155.1 Chthoniobacterales bacterium
GATCGCCGCCACCGCGATCTACAACACGACGTTGTTGCGCAACAGCCGGACCGATACAACCAGCTCCGTTTACTGATGCGCTGCTCCGCTCAATCCCAAACCAGCGCCAGCGTCCTGCTTTGGACGGTCGTTATGATCGCCATCCTCTCGATCCTCGGGACGGAGGTATTGCGCGAAGTCTCCGGACGATACCAGACCAATGTCCAGGCCGCGGCCTGGCAGGAATCGATTGTTGCCGCAGAATCGGGAATTGATCTCGCCATTATCGAGCTACGCAAATCGCTTTACCCCGCACCCAATCACGCATGGGAAGGTTGGGACAACACTCCCGGCAACGGCGTCGCCAGCCACGGCCTAACGATCATCCCAAATGCCGGTCTTGCTGGCACGCCGATGACAGCGGAGGTGAGCGTCGATGCGCCCGCCGAGTTGATTGATCCAACGAATGGCTGGCAATATTATCGGGTGCGAACGCTGGGCACGGTGCCGCTGACCGGGGTGCCGCGTGTGGGCTCAAGCAAGCAGGATAACCGACTGCGCAAACTGACCCTGCGCGTCCAGCGTTTCATCGACAACACCTTCACGAGTGAAACCAACACGCCGCATGCGGCGCGGCGGGTGGAAGCGATCGTCGCGCCCACCTCCTCCTTCGCCCAGGCGGTTTTCTCGGTGGGCACGCTTAACCTGAACAACCAAAACATCGTGGTCGACAGTTACGATTCCCGGGACTCCACCAAATCCACCAATGGTCTCTACGACGTCGCGAAGCGCCAGAACCACGGGAACATCGCGACCGACGGAAATTTGATCCAGGCCGGGAACGCGCACATTTACGGTGACGTCGCGACGAACTCCGGCACCGTGACCGGCGTGAGCAACGTGGTTGGGGTGCAGCGCACCGATTTTTATCAGGAACCGATCCCGATTGGTGAGCCCAACTGGTTATCCATTAATCCGACACCCTCCGTCGTTTCGGGGACCACGACCCTTACCGCCAGTGCCACCGAGGGAAGCCCCAACTCTCGCTATCGGCTTAGCCGCGTCTCGGTCAGCGGCGGCCAGACACTGACCCTGGCGGGAAACCCGGACGGCAGCAAAACCTACATCGAGCTTTACGTGACGGGCGACATTACAGTTGGCGGCAGTTCGCAGATCGTTCTCGGTCCCGGGGTCAGTGCGAAAATCTACTTCCGAGGCAACGTCAACATCGCCGGGAACGGCATGCTGAATCCGCAGAACCAGCCTGGCGATCTGCTTCTCTACGGCGTGCAGCCGGTGGAGGGAACGACGCCCCAGGTCAACCTCGGCGGGAACGGCCAGATTGCCGCGGCGGTTTACGCTCCGGATTACGATGTGACGGTAAACGGCGGGGGAAACAGTGGCCACGTCTTCGGATCGGTCATTGGAAAAACCACGACCATGACCGGAGTAACCAATCTGCACTACGACGAAGCGCTGGGCGCCGCCGGCGTCTTGAATAATTACAAGATCGTGAGCTGGTTCGAAGACACTCGTTAGGCCTGCTTTAACCGCCCGGAAGCGGAAGATGTAATCACCGAAAGAGGAGCGCAGTAATCATCAGTCTCCTCGCGGGCTCGGGTTAGCTTTGGCGCGCTGGCGATCGCAGTTTCCAGCGAGCGAATGTCAACCGGCTTGGTCAGGTGCGCACAGAAACCGCTCGCACGGCTGCGAACGATATCCTGATCCATCCCGTAACCGCTCAGAGCTATCCCAGGAAGACCATGCGCTTCCGATAACTCGGCCATGAGAGTATGGCCTTCGCCGTCGGGCAAGCCAAGATCGGAGATGACGAGATCGAAATCGCAGGAGTCGGCAGATTCGCGCGCGGTCTTGCAACTTCCCGCCCCGACCACGTAATGGCCGCGTTTTTGCAAAAGTCTTACCAAGGTTTCACGAGTCTGCTCGTGATCTTCCACGAGCAAAATCCGACGAGAGAAGGGAGCGGAAGCGGGCGCGCTCGCCACGGGTCCCTCATTTCCCTGCGCTTGAGCATCCTCGAGCGGCAGCTCGATTCGGAAGGTGGAACCCTCGCCCCGCCCGCCGCTCCGGGCTTCGATCCGGCCGTTTTGCAGCTCAACCAGTTTGTGAGTGATCGCCAGTCCCAGTCCTACGCCACCGAAGCGATGCCCGTGATCATGTTCCTCCTGGACGAAAGCGTCGAAGACGCGGCTCAGCATCTCGCGTTCAATCCCTATGCCGGTGTCACTGATCTCAACTTCAAGGGTCTCGGGATTGGCTGCGGGATTACAGGTGCGGACTACGACCGAGCCGCCGGAAGGTGTAAACTTCACCGCATTCTTGAGCACGTTCCAGAAAATTTGCTGCAACCGCACAGCGTCGGCCTTGATCGTGTGGCGGGGCGCGTCGAGGTCGAGTGTCACTTCGATCGCGAGCTCCGTGATATCGGCGCGCAGGATTTCATAGGCATGACGAAGCGCGGCATGCGCATCGATCGGACGAAGCTCCAGCCGCAACTTCCCGCCGGTGATCCGCGTAATGTCCAGCAAGTCATCAACGAGACGCGCCTGAAGAGCGATGCCTTTAGCGATGACGTTGATGTCGTCGCGGACAGAAGCGGGCAGTCCCTTATCTTCTGCGAGCGAGGTAGCGAGAAGCAGCGCGGGATTCAACGGCGTGCGCAACTCATGCGAGAGCGCGGCAAGGAAGTCGTCTTTGGCGCGCGTGGCCGCTTCAGCCCGGCTCTTCGCCGCCTCGGCGGTAAGGCGCGCGGCTTCGGCGGCTTCGAAAAGGGCGCGGACCTGCTCCGCGCTTTGCCGCAACGCGCTGTTGGCCTCTTCCAGCTCTGCCGTACGCTCGGCGACTTTTTCCTGCAGCTCGATTGCATGTCGATTCTGCTGGAGAGCGTAGCGAATCGAGCGCTCGAGCGAATCGGCGTCAATCTCGCCTTTGACCAGATAATCCGCGGCTCCGGCCTCGAGCGCCTGCATTGCCAGGTCGCGATCGCGTTCCCCAGTGAGCAGGATCACCGGCGCTTTGCAGCCGAGGCTCAGCGCTTCGCGTAACAGGAGGATGCCGTCTTTTTTTCCGAGCCGATAGTCGAGCAGACACGCGTCGTGCTCGCAGCGGCCGAGTGCCGCAATCCCGGCGTCGTAATCGGATGCCCATTCGAGCACCATTTTGCTCCCGGGTATCTCCGCGATCAGCTCCGTCGTGAGCAGGTAGTCGTCGGGATCGTCCTCGATCAGGAGCACCCGCAACTGGCCTTTATCCATGCCCGCCTCCGGACCCGCCGTTGTTCTCCCCGGGTAGCGCCACGATCTCAAGCCAATATTTCCCGAGAACTTTTACGACCTCCGCCATCGCCGCGAAGGTGACTGGTTTCGTGATGTAGGAAGCGGCCGAGAGATCGTAGGTGCGGTAGATGTCTTCTTCCGCTTTGGAGGTCGTGAGGATGACAATCCGGATGCTCTTCAGGTTCGGGTCGGCCTTGATCTCCTTAAGCGCTTCGCGGCCGTCTTTCTTCGGCATGTTCAGGTCGAGCAGAATCAGCCCCGGCCGAGGCGAGCTCTCCGGATCTTCATATTTGCCGCGCCGTTTCAGGTAATCGAGGAGTTCGACGCCGTCCTCGACAAAACGCAGATCGTTAACCAGTTTGCTGTCTTCAAACGCTTCCTTGGTCATGAGACGATCGTCGGCATCGTCGTCCGCCATTAAAATAGTGATTGGTTTGCCTTGTGCCATTTCGTTAGGTTCCTTCTCTGATTTCCTGCCGCGTCGGCAGAGTCACTAAAAATGTGGCGCCTTCGTTGGGCGCGCTCCGGGCGGTGATCTCGCCTCCATGCCTTTCCACTATTTTTCGACAAATTGCCAGTCCCATCCCGGTGCCTTCGTATTCCTGGCGGCCGTGCAGGCGCTGGAAAAGCTCGAAGATGCGGTCGAGATAGGTCTCTTCAAAACCGATCCCGTTGTCGCGCACGGCGATTTCGTAGCGGGGGATTTCGCCGTTTTCCCGCGGAAGCATTCTGCTTTCCACTCGGACCACCGGCGGCTGGTTTGGCCTCGCGAATTTCAGTCCGTTGCCCACGAGGTTTTGAAAAAGCTGTCGCATCTGGAGGGGATCGGCCTCGACCGTTGGCAGCTCACCAATCTCGACGCTTCCCTCCATCTGCTGCACCCGGACCTCGAGATCAGACACGACCTCCTCGGCAACGTTCGCGAGGTTTACCGGCACGAACGGCTGCGCCTTGGTCGTGATGCGCGAAAAACTGAGAAGCGCGTCGATCAAGCTACGCATCCGGGCGGCGGACGATTGCATGCGGGCCAGATAATCGCGGCCTTGTTCGCCGAGTTGATCGGAACAGCGGACCTGCAAGCGGTCGCCAAATGCCTGAATTTTGCGCAGCGGTTCCTGGAGATCGTGCGACGCGACCGAGGCAAATTGCTCGAGCTCACGGTTGCTGCGCTGGAGGGATTCGTTCGCCAGGTTCAAGTCTTGCGTGCGACGTTCGACTCGCCCTTCCAGCTCGTTATTGGCCTCCTCGAGCGCTTCCTCACTGCGCCGCCGTGTCTCCAACTCTCGTCCCGCGATCCGAAAAGCCGCTCCCACCAGAACCAGACCTACCACGGTGGAGGACCAGAGCGTCACCAAGGCGGTGCGATAGCTGACGCGCGACTCCGTTTCGCGCTGCTTCAGTAACCCAAACTCCGTTTCATCCATCTGGCGAAAGAGGTCGCGGATTGAATTCATCTCACGCCGGCCTTGCCCTTCCAGCACGTAGGCCCGCGCCGCTTCGGCTCCCGATTTATCGCGTAACGAGATCCCGCGATGGAGTGAAGCCGTTCGCGCGGCGATCAACGTTCGAAGCTTTGAAATCCGCTCCTGCTCGACGGGATCATCTACCGTCAGCCGCTGCAGGTTATCGAGACCCGCCCCGATCTCCGTCGTGTCGGCCGCGTACGGCACGAGATAACGTGCGTCTCCCGTGATCAGGTAACTTCGCTGACCACTTTCCGCCTCGGAGAGTGTCGCGAGAATGTCGTGCATCTGGTCGAGCACAGTGTGCGTATGCACGACGAGCGCTTCGTTGCGGCCAATGCGCCGGAGGTTCAGATAGGAGAGCAGTCCGCTCCCGAGCAAGATCACGATCGCAAGACTGAAGCCAACGGAAGCGGCTTTACTGACGGATTTCATTATCGTGTGATCGCGCGGCTGCGCCGTGAAGGTCTCGCGAGTTCCTGCCGGGATGGCGATAGCACGGAGAAGATACGTTCCGCAACGGCCCCGCGCGGGTGCGACCGGGCAGGAATTTCTGCTGGGCGGCACCTGAGGTTTTTGAAAAGCTCCGCCCCATGAAAATTCTAACCGCTGTGATCCGGCTTCTTCTCGGGCTGGTTTTCGTTGTCTTCGGGGCCAATGCCTTCCTCGGATTCATGCCGATGCCTGAGCTGCCGCACAACGCCACCGGCGACTTCCTGAACGCGATCTTCCGGAGCGGCTACATCTATGGCATCGGCGCTTGCCAGGTCGCGGGCGGATTCCTTCTGCTGATCGGTCGGTTTATTCCGCTGGGTCTCACCATCCTCGGACCGATAGTGGTGAACATCGTGCTTTTCCATATTTTCCTGGACCCGAAAGGAATGGTCGTGGCGTTGGTCGTGCTCGTACTTTGGCTCTTCCTCATGTGGCGCTGGCGCAGCGCCTTCGCGGGGCTTTTTCGCAGCCGCTGATTTTTGGCCGCCGCCAGAATGAGATTCTCGTCCGGCTAAAAAAGTACCGCCCCCCACACCGAAAGGCATGAAGGGCGGCAGTTCCCCCCAGAACACGCGAAGAATATTACATTCACGACAGGAAGGCAAGCAGACTTTCCAAAACAAATGCCACTGCACGGGTGCCGCACCCGTTCGTTAGTCTCAATTGACTTCCCGCGCCGGTTGCACGTAACGTGCTGAAACTTTCATCGTTATGCGCGCAATTTGGAAAGGCAGTATCTCGTTCGGTCTCGTTTACATCCCGGTCGCCGTCTTCCCGGCGACCCGCGAAGAGAAATTGAGCTTTCGCCAGCTCCGCGGCAAGGACCTGAGCCCGATCAAATACAAGAAGGTCGCCGAGGCCGACCAACAGGAGGTCAGCGCGAGCGAAATCGTGAAAGGCTACGAATACGAGCGCGGCCACTTTGTCGTCCTGAAGGACGAGGATTTTGAAAAGGTAAAGATCGAATCGACTCATTCGATCGACATCACCGATTTCGTGGAAGTGAATCAGGTCGATCCAAAGTTTTTCTACAAGCCGTATTTTCTCGAGCCACAGAAAGGCGGAGAGAAAGCTTACGCGCTGCTCCACAAGGCGCTCGGCGGGACGGGCAAGATCGGCATCGCGAAGGTCGTCATCAGCAACCGCGAGCATCTCGCATCCGTGAAGCCGGATGGTTTATTCCTTGTCCTCGAGCTGATGCATTTTGCCAGTGAAATCCTGAGCCCGAGCGAGCTGAGCAATGGTTCGAAGGCGACAATCAATGACAAGGAGTTGCTCATGGCCCAGACCTTAATTGAAGGAATGACGGTGCCGTGGGAGCCGGAGAAGTATCGCGACGAATACCGTGACGCGGTGCTGGAGATGATCGAGCAGAAGGCGAACAAGAAAGAGATCGCTGCCGCGCCGGTTGCCGCTCCGCGGGCGACCAATGTTGTGGACCTGGTAAAGGTGTTACAGGAAAGCCTGAACCGAAATCAGTCACTGAAGCCGAAACGGACCAGCGCGGCGCGGCAAGGCAGCCGCTCTACTTCATCGCTCGTGAAGCAGAAGCGGCGAGTCGCTGCCTAGCCCTCGCTCGCTAACCCTGTTTCTTCAGCCGTTGCGGGAAGGAGCTTGGCGAAGCTGCTGCTCCACTCTACTGTGCGTGGATGAACTCTCTGCGCGCGCTGCTCCTGGTTTCTCTCGGCTGCACTCTTTCCCCGGTCCGGGCCGATGAAGGGATGTGGCTCTTCAACAACCCGCCGAAGTCGCAATTGGAGCAGAAATACCAGTTCGATCCGACGCCTCAATGGCTCGAGCATTTGCAGAAATCAAGTGTCCGGTTCAACTCCGGCGGGAGTGGTTCCTTCATTTCTGCGGACGGGCTGACGATCACGAATCACCACGTCGGTGCGGATACCTTGCAGAAACTCAGCAGCGCCGAACATAACTATCTGCAAGACGGTTTCTACGCGAAGACGCAGGCCGAGGAACAGCCGGCGCTCGACCTGGAGCTGAATGTTCTCCAGTCGATCGAGGACGTCACGCAAAGGGTCAACCAAGCCGTGAAGCCAGGCATGGATCCAGCGACTGCACTTGCTGCGCGACGCTCCATCATCGCGGAGATCGAGAAGGAATCGAAGGATAAGACCGGTCTGCGCAGCAACGTGATTACTCTTTATGAAGGCGGCTCCTACCAACTCTATCGCTACAAGGTTTACACGGATGTGCGGCTCGTCTTTGCGCCGGAACAGCAGGCCGCTTTCTACGGCGGCGATCCCGATAACTTCGAATATCCGCGCTATGATCTCGATATCTGTCTCTTTCGGGTTTACGAGAATGGCAAACCCGCCAGAATCGATAACTATCTTAAGTTCAACGCGAACGGTCCCAAGGAAGGTGATCTCGTCTTTGTCAGCGGCAATCCGGGACGAACCGATCGCGAACTCACTACTTTTGAGCTCGGCGATGCCCGCGATCGGGCTTTGCCGCAACGGCTCGATCTGCTCTTTCGCCGGGAAGTGATTCTAAATAGCTATAGCGACCGATCGATTGAAAATGCCCGGCGCGCGCGAGACGAACTCTTTGGGGTGCAAAATAGCCGCAAGGCTCTCAAAGGAATGCTCGCCGGCCTGCTTGATCCAGCGATCTTCTCAAAGTTGCAGTCCGATCAGGATAAGCTGCAGAAGGAAATGCAAGCGCACTCTGGGAAGCAGGAAGACTTCCAAAAAGCGCTCGCAGCTTATGATCAGATCAAGAGCGCACAGGAGGCGATCATCAAGGACAGCTCCGCGTATGATTACTACGAAGGCCGGCGCGGCCGGCCTCGCGGCTTTGCCGGAACGCTTTTCGATTATGCGCGGACGCTCGTGCGCGCGGCGGAGGAACGGGCCAAGCCGAACGGCGAAAGACTTCCTGAGTTCCGAGAGAGCTCGCGGGGATCTCTCGAGCTGGCGCTTTTCTCGACTCAACCTGTTTATGATGACCTGGAAGAGTTAATGCTGACTGATTCGCTGACCGATCTCGCCGGCCGGTTCGGCGCCGAGGATCCACTGGTGCAGAAGATACTGGCCGGCAAATCTCCATCAGCTCGCGCCACCGAGTTAATCACGGCTACCAAGCTGAAGGACCTGTCCTTCCGCAAAGAGTTATACAAGGGCGACTCAGCGGCGATCAAAGCGGCCAATGATCCGCTGTTGAATCTTGCGCTCTTGGTCGAGCCAACCGCACGCGCTGCGCGGAAGATTTACGACACGAATGATGAAGCGAAACAGCAGGCTTACGCGCAGATCGCGCACGCCAAGTTCGCAATCGAAGGCGCGAATAGTTATCCCGATGCGACTTTTACGCTCCGTCTCGCCTACGGCACGGTCCGCGGCTACCAGGAAAATGGAAAGGAGATACCCGCCTTCACGGACCTGGCGGGCCTATACCAGCGCGCGGCTGAACATCAAAACAAGGCGCCATACAATCTGCCTGAGCGCTGGGTGGAACGGAAGGACCAGCTCTCACTCGCCACCCACTTCGATTTCGTCTGTGATGCCGACATCATCGGGGGCAACAGTGGTAGTCCCGTGGTAAACCGAGACGGCGAATTTGTCGGCATTATCTTCGACGGCAACATCCAGTCCCTTGTCCTCGACTACGTCTATACGAGCGACCAGGCGCGCTCTGTGTCGGTTGATTCCGCCGCCATCATCGAAGCGCTGCGAAAGGTCTATCAGGCAAATGGTTTGGCGGATGAGATCGAAGGAAAGAGAAAGTAATCAGATTTTTTAAATCAGGACCGGACTCTGCCTTCGATTTCGGCGACTTCTTCATTCGTTAGGCGAAAGTCCATCGCGCCAATCGTTCCTTCGATCTGTCCGGGATTGCGCGCGCCCACAATCGCCGCGGTCACATTGCTGTTACGAAGAGTCCAGGCGATCGCGACTTCGCCGGGCGCCCGCCCGTGACGCTCGCCGACCGCGCGCAGACGATCGACCAGTTCCAAGTAATGTGTCAGCCGGGGCTCCTGGAACTCGGCATCCCGAAGCCGCCAATCGCTTCTATCCATTGTTGCGAGCCGCTCGCGGGTCATCGCGCCGCTCAGTAGTCCGGAAGCCATCGGTGAATAGACAATCGTGCCGACGCCGTGACTCGCGCACCACGGTAGCTGTGACTCTTCCACCTCGCGCCTGATCAGGGAATAAGGCGGTTGCAGTGAAGTGATGGGAGCGATCTCCTGGAGCTTCTCCATTTCTTCAACGGTCGCGTTCGAGACTCCGATCCATCTTACCTTCCCTTCGCGCTGCAAGGCCGCCAGAGTCTCCCAGCCTTCGATCGTTTCCTCCAGCTCATCGACCGTCCAATGAATCTGGTAAAGGTCCAGCTCCTCTCTCTTCAGGCGCCGAAGGCTCGCTTCGCACTCGCGGCGAACAGAGTCCTTTCGTAGTGACCGATTCGTATTTCTGTTCCCATCCCACACCAACCCGCACTTGGTGAAGACATACGGCTGTTGACCGGTCCAATCCGCCAGCGCGCGGGCTACAATCTCTTCAGAATGACCGAGACCGTAGATCGCCGCGGTGTCGATCCAGTTAATCCCAAGCTCAAGCGCCCTATGAAGCGCCGCGATCGAATCGCAGTCGTCCTGTTCACCCCAGCCGAATTTGGAGTCACCCCCGCCGATCGCCCACCCGCCGAAGCCTATCGGGGTGATAGCTAAGTCCGAGTTACCTAAGGTTCGTTTCATCCATCGAGAGAAGAAGTCAGCCGCTTCGCATTGGTTCACAAGTAACCCTGTCACTCGTAAACCGCCGAAGCGTCATGACTCGGCAGGATATTCGATATTCACCACGACGACCGTGTTGCTTTCATCGAGAGTCACGCGCTCGTTGAGCGACGCGACAAGCAACGCTTTCCCGATCGGAGAAATCCAGCTGACGGCATCAGGATAGAAGGCAAGTTCCTCGACGCCGACGATGCGGTAGGTGCGTTGATTGCCCGCTGCATCACGCACAGTCACGCGGGCTCCGAAGGCCACGCTCTGATCCAGCTTGTCCGGCGCTTCGACGATTGTAACTGTCTCCAGAATCTCGCGCAGCTGAGAGATACGTCGCGTCGGTCCGCGCGGCGAACGTTCCAAGTTTTCCAGCTCCGCGCGCAAACGCGCCGCGCCACTCGCGGTGATATAATTGATTGCTCCCGGCGGGAGGCCCGAGGGCGACCGCTTCCTGCCTGATGGCTCCGGCGGATCGACGTCCTCTTTTACAAATGCTCTGCTCACCGGCAGGGAATCTACACCTGTCCGAACGCTCCGCGCGCCCAATCATCGCGCGCCCGGACGCTGTCGCGAAAGGAGTTATAGGTCTTTCCAGTGCGAGCCGTTGGGTTGGAGTTTCTTTCACAGCACTCCGCTTGGTTGTTAACAAGTGATGCTGTTTTCAGTGTGAGTACCGCCAGGACAGCGGAGATCCGCGTAAGGCGTCTCACGGTACTCGTGCAGGCTCGCCGCTGTCTGGAAACATCTCAGGTAAGTTCGCCATATAGTCCGCTGAGCCGCCAGCGGCCCGACTCCATTTGCGTCGTGCGACGGCGCTGCAAATAATCTCGGTGTGTCCATTGATGTCTCCCCGCGTGTTTGGCTCATCGGCGCGCAAGCAACTTTTTTGCTTGCCATTACTCTTTTCCTCTGGCGACATCGTCGGATGAAAGAAAATTACTCACCAGAACGCCTCACCAGAAGACGGGACGCACGCTTCTAGCCTGCCTGCTTAGCATCCTGTTCTGCATCTTCTTTATCTTTTTCGGCATCAGATCAGCGTCCCGCGTCCAAGCGCAATCTCCAACTCCAACGCCGCCGCCGTGCACCCCCACGACTCTAACCTGCGACTCGTGCGTTCCAGCGATGACGCCCTCCCAGTCGCCACATCCGGTCGCGATTCCGAGCGCATTTCAGCCACCAGCAAACGACGACGGAACTCAGACGGTCCTGGAATGGCGCATTTTTGCTCCGGCGACTGGCGGACCAAAATGGCCCGTCGTTGTCATTCTCCATGTAGGAGGGTTTAAGACAGGCGGCCTCTTTTCGAACACAATGCTTGAGTCCGAGCAGGACCTCGTGGCCGCTGGTTATTACGTGTTCGTTGCTGACTATCGTCTGGCACCGTGTGGCCTCATCAAGGGCCAGACCTGTCATATTACCGACGAATCTTCTGGGCGCCCTCCTCAGCAGACTAACGACGTCAAGGCGATTATGCGTGCGGCACGCGCGGACACGCATTGCAATGGCTTCGTTGGAATCGTGGGCGGGTCTGCCGGGGGAAGTCATGCGGCGTTCGTTAACCTGGATCGGAGCGTTTCGGCGGACTGGCCTTTCTGGAACAATTACCGTGATGATCGCCCAGATGCAGTAGTGCTTCTTTCCGGTGCATATGACTTTAGCGACCGCACCACGGAGGGTTACATGCCGGATCCGGTAAAGCCGTTCAAAGACTTTATCGAAAATTACACAAATAGCTGTGATTTGAATTACGAGAGAAGCAAATCACCGGTTTCGTTACTGAGCCCATCAACAGCGGATATCAAACCGATGTTTCTCATCAACAGTGAAATGGACACCATGCCATTCCATCAAATTGTAGACATGGAAAATGCACTCCAAGCGGCAGGTGTGGACTCGTCTCTCTACAAAGTTTTAACCGTGCCAGACAGCTCCTCGCATGCCTTCGAATATTGGCGCGAGTGGGATGGCATACCGCCTGTGGGCTCAGAACCAGAACATGACGTGGGCTATCACGCCCTTCAATTCCTGGACCAATACCTTAAGCCATAGTTCATTCGGGGAGATAAAAAAGAGACGTTTATGAAAAGCCAAACTGTTGTGTTGAAATCAGCGATCCTCGTGCTCGCTGTTATATCTATGTCGTTAGGAGCGACTCATGGTCAGGCCGCCGTGGTTTCGCCTGATCTTGCAGAGTCCAATCTCTCCACCTCTGCGGCGGAGCCAGGTGAGCAATCCCTCGCCGAAGCAAGACCCGGCAAGGTTGTTTTGAATCCTTTGCAAGTAGCTCTTCTGAAATGGTCGGCGAACCAGACGACTTCTTTCCCTGTGGGAGCGACCCCGGGTTACATTGCCTTTGACGGTGAGAGTATTTGGGTGGCAAACAATGGGGAAGGGAGTGTAACCAGACTGCGCGCTAGCGACGGGACCTTGCTCGGCACCTTCAGCGTGGGCAACAATCCCTTGGGAATCGCCTTCGACGGCGCCAATATCTGGGTGGCGAACGCTGCCGATAACACCGTTACGAAATTGCGAGCAAGTGACGGAATGCTCTTGGGAGTCTATCCCGTCGGCGCCACCCCTTATGGACTGGTATTTGATGGTGCAAACATCTGGGTGGCGAACGCGAATGATTCCACCGTCACCAAGCTGCGAGCGAGCGACGGAGCGACTCAGGGAACGTTTTCTGTCGGAACAAGTCCCATTGCTCTGGCGTTCGACGGCAAATATGTCTGGGTGACAAATACGAATGCAGGAACGGTGTCGCGCTTACTGGCAAGCGATGGTTCTGATGCCGGGACGTTCACCTCTGGCGAAGACCCATATGGGATTGTTTTCGACGGAGCGAACATCTGGGTAACAAATACCCTCGGTAGCACCGTCACAAAACTTTTGGCGAAGGACGGGTCGTTGCTGGGCACCTTCAAAGTCGGGAAAGGCCCCGAAGGGATAGCCTTCGATGGGAATAATATTTGGGTCTCGAATAATGGCGGAAGCAACGTGACCGAGCTGCGAGCAAGCGACGGCGCGAAGATTGGCAGCTTCTCTGCCGGCCCGAAACCGATAGGAGTCGCTTTCGATGGCGCCAATATCTGGGTTGCGGTAACAAACGCGAACAAGGTCAATAAATACTAAGGTTTCACACATAACCTTGGCTCGGGTCTCGTTTCCTGAGCTTGTGGTCAACAGCCGCCGCGCCCGCCGCACGGTAGTCGTCAATTCGTCGGGAAACGTCGTCCAATGCGAACGTTATCGAGGCCGAGATCCCAAATCGAGAACGGGTAGAAGAAACCAGGAGTTCCGAGTTCCAACCCGATGGTTTCCACATCCTGCATTAAAGCCTGCCAATCGGCATCGGTGCCTTTTTTTCCGTTGCCCTTTGTCACCACCCAACCGGGCGGAATCGTCAGCGAAGCGGCGTCCACGGGAAAGGCGTAGGTATGCCAACCCACGGGTAACCGAGAGATGTCTCGCCCGACATAGTAGGCATCCACGCCCTTGCTATAGTCACCCGTGCCCAGCGTGGTTTGAATGTCGAGTGTCATGTTACGATCTGGCACCTGCGAGCCAGCCAGAATGTTGACGTCAAAGCTCAAAGCAGCGACGCCGTGTCGAGCATAATTTCCGAGAAAGTGAGTAGGCATTGTGCCGAAAGGAACGAACCAGGTCGGCGTGGCCAAGTCACCCTCCGCATGCAGCCAGGCACCGGGATTTCCACCGTCCAGCTCGATCATTGCCGGGTTGGTAGTGAGATGCCAGTCGCCGTTGTTGCTGCCGTCGTCGAACGTCTCCACGAAACCGGCCTGTGCGGTCGAAAAGGCAACGAAGAGCGCTGCCGGGAATAGCTTCCAGAGTCGGGACAAAAGGTATTGAGAATTCACGGCAGAACATCCGTTCAATTCCAGGATGCTGTCAAAGAAACAGTTCCATCGTTAGGCACGTCTCGGGTGAGGCGATGTGAGGTGTCGGCCGCGCGGATTCGCTTCGTCACAAGCAGTGCTTATTGCACCTGAGAACGGAAGGCACCGGGCGTAAGGGTCTCCAACTCACGGCGGCTTCTATTCGCTGACCCCGCCGCCGCGTTCACGCCCTTACCCGCAAGGAACTACCCGCGGAATAAGTTCGTATCAGGTATCAGATTTCCGGAATGAGATCGCTACTTCGGGTCGAGATCGATACGAACATTGGTGCACAGGAAACGTTAGCGGCGATTGCAGTCCGATCGGTAGGGCACGAATCCGTCGAGCTGGGGACGAGGCGGAAATTTGCCCGGCTCGAAGAATCGCGCCCTACCCCAGAAGTATCGCGCCGGTGACAAGCAAGCGATCGCAGACCGCCACCATGGCGAAACCGGATTTTGAAAACCACTTCCACTAATCGCGAGGAAGGTGGCCTAACGAATAAAAGCGTCATGTTCCGAAGAATTCCGTCAGTTCCGCGAAGCGCGCACCACCTGCGAGCCCCGCAAACTTTCCTTCCATCGCGATTTGCCGGGCAGCGCGCAGGAAAGCGCCCCACGCGGCTAAAGCCAGGCCGGAGCCGACCGAGATCCGTCGCACTCCGAGGCCGGCCAACTGTGACAACGAGAGGTGAGCGTTAAAGCCGGAGATCAGCACGTTCACCGCCTTTGGCGCGACCGCGCGAACGATCTCCTCGATTTGCCCCGGCTCCGAGACGCCCGGCGCATAAAGGCAATCCGCGCCCGCTTCCGCATAAGCCGTGAGCCGATCGAGCACGAGCGGAAGCGGCTCCGGTGATCCGACCAGAAACGCTTCACATCGGCCTGTCAACACGACCGGAACTTCCGCGCGATCGATCGCGGAACGGGCGGCGGCGACACGTGCGACCGCTGATTCCTTCTCATAAAGCGGCCGCTCCGGGTTGCCGGTCGAATCCTCGATGGATAGTCCGGCGACACCAGTCGCCAGGCAAAGCGCAACGTTCTCGGCCACGCCTTCCGGAGACTCCGCGAAACCTCCAAGAAAATCCGCGTTCACCGGCAAGTCAGTTGCGCCCACAATCTCGCGGATGTGGGCAAGCATCTCGTCGCGCGGCACGGCGCCGTCCCGTTGCCCGCGCGAGAATGCATAACCGGCGGATGTCGTGGCCAGCGCCGCGAAACCGAGTTGCTGCAGGACGCGCGTCGTTCCGACGTCCCATGGGTTCGGCAAAACGAAGCAGCCTGCTTTGTGTAGCGCGCGGAAGGTCTGAACGGTCGAAAGTTGCGCGGGCGTCGGGTTTTTCATCGCCTCAGCCTAACGGAAACTCCTCCTTCCGCACAAATCTGATTCACATCCCTCGCGTTTTCGTTCACTTGTTGCACTTTCCTCCCATTTATGCGCCAATCTCTGCCGATGAGCTTTTGCTTCTGAAATGAAAAATCGATTTCTGATTCTGGCCCTCCTGACTTTTTGCCTGGCGAGTTGCGCGAGCTACTATCACACGATCACGCAGCCGGCCGTGCGGCAGATTCGGCCGGGCTACACCACCGAACCGCAGCTCCGGGCTCTCTTTGGGGCACCCGACACGCGGATCGTTTCCGACCAGGGCGACGTTAATCTCAGCTGGTTTCGTTCGGCCGGACCGGGTCCCGCGAGTTACGCGCCAATCGTCGGGCAGTTCATGGGTGGATTCGATTTCGACGTGCAGCAGCTGGACGTGCTCCTGGCTCCAAATGGCCGTGTCCGCAGCTATACGCTTTACGATTCAAATGGCGCAATCCACACGGAAAGAAGCCATCTCCATACCGCGTCCGGGGTAAGATACGGGAAGTAACTTCGGGGCCCCGTTAGCTCGCGAGCAGAGCCCGGGGTTCTTCGACGACGTCGTGGAGCGCCTGCTCGAGCGTCGCCAGGCCGATCGGCTTTTGCAGTACGCTGATCGCACCGGAAGAGCGAGGCGCGAGTTGCTCGCATTCCGCATTGGCTGAGAGGAAAACGATCCGGCCCTTGGGATCATCGCTCAGGATGTTGCGGCAGGCGGTCAAGCCGTTCAGCTTCGTCATCCGGAAATCCATCAGCACCACTTCCGGTTTGTGCTGACGATAGGAGCGAATGGCGTCGAGCCCGCAGTGCACGACATCGACGACCTCGTGTCCGCCGCACCGAACCATCTCGGCCAGCGTCCGGGCGAACGTTCTTTCGTCGTCGGCAATCAGCACGCGCACGCCCCTTTCCACAGAAAGTTTCGTGCCGAAGCGCGGATAAAAATTTTTCCATCGGACACTACCAGACGCGGCCTGAGTCTTGCTAATTTTGAGGCACCTATGAACGAAAGTAAGAAGATCCTCGCTGTCGAAGATGAAACAGCCGTTGCGCAACTGCTCGCCCTCGTTCTCTGTGGTCCGAGCTGTCAGGTCACGACGGCGTGTAATGGAGCCAAAGCGCTCGAGAAAATCGCGACCGCATCGAGGCCGTTCGACATCGTCATTACCGATCATCAAATGCCGGAAATGAACGGGCTCCAGCTCGTGCGCGAACTCCGAGCCGAACATTTCGGAGGGAAGATTGCAGTCCTTTCCGCGCACTTGAACGAGCAGAACATGCACGCTTATCAGGATCTTCACGTCGATTTGATGCTGTCGAAGCCATTTGACGTCGAAGAGCTCCGGCACGCGATCGACGTGCTGGCTTCTTCCCCGGATTCCATCGCGGCCTAACGAGTAAAGGAGAGGCCGAGCCATCTAAAGTGGCCTTTGCCCTCCTGAGTGAAGCGCAGCGCTGACGAGAGATTCGTGGCGCCGGCTTGAGGGTTCAGACGAGGGCGCCAAGAAAGCTACCGCGGATCCCTTCGGGAGAGCTGCGCTTGGCTCAGGAGGATTGTCGCGCTCCAGGATCCGTGCGTGTCTTTGTCGCGAATTGACCGATAGTCCGCGCCTATGTCTTTTCGCGCGCTCGGTCTTGATGACCGCATTTACAAAGCCATCCAGGAAGCGGGCTACACCGAACCTACGCCGATCCAGACGGCGGCCATTCCCGAAATCCTGGCTGGGCGCGATGTCATCGGCATTGCTCAAACCGGCACGGGCAAGACGGCTGCGTTTACGCTGCCGATTCTCACGCAGCTCGCGCATCCGCGCCGGGGCCAGGAGCGCCCGCAGATGCGCGCGCTAATCGTGGCGCCGACGCGCGAACTGGTGGTGCAGATCGAGGAAAACGTGCGGGCTTACGCGCGCCACGTGCCGCTCCGTATGGCAACGATCTACGGTGGCGTGAGTGAGCGGCCGCAGATCCAGGCGCTGCGCGCTGGCGTCGAACTCGTGGTGGCGACGCCCGGCCGGCTGATCGACTTAATGGATCAGCGCCTAACGAACTTCTCAAACGTCGAATTTCTGGTGCTCGATGAAGCCGATCGCATGCTCGACATGGGTTTCCTCCCGCAGATCCGCAAAATTATCCGCGCGCTTCCGACGAAGCGGCAAACGCTTCTGTTTTCCGCGTCGTTTTCGCGCGAGATCGAAGCGCTCACGCATGAGTTCCAGCGTTCCCCAAAGGTGATCGAGATCGGCCGCCGCGCGAATCCGGCGGAGACCGTGACCCAGCTGGTTTACGAAGTGCCGACCCACCTGAAACCGTTGTTGCTCCAGCACCTGCTGACCGATGAAAAGCTCGACACCGTGTTGGTCTTCACCCGCACCAAACATGGCGCCGACCGCGTCGCGCGCCGGCTCGAGAGCAGCGGGATCAAAGCCGGCACGATCCATTCAAATCGGTCGCAGAATCAGAGGCTCCGCGCTTTGAAGGATTTCAAATCCGGCGCGGTCCGCGTGCTCGTGGCGACCGATGTCGCGGCGCGCGGAATCGACGTCGATGGCATTTCGCATGTGGTGAATTACGACTTTCCAATGCACCCGGAAGATTACGTGCATCGCATTGGACGGACCGGCCGAGCTCACGCGGTCGGTGACGCGATTAGCTTTATCACGCCGGACGATCACGGGCCGCTCCGCTCGCTCGAACGTTTCATCGGACGCGGGATCGTGCGGAGACGGGCGGAGGATTTTGATTATGCCGCCGCCGCACCGCCACGAAGCGAAGTGCGGGAGCGGTCGGCACGTTCGCCGAACGAGCAGAGGCCGCGCCGCAACGGTTTTCGTCCGGCGGCC
>JAICMR010000140.1 GCA_025929155.1 Chthoniobacterales bacterium
CGAATCCTGCGCCACGATTGGCCGGGTAATGTGCGGGAACTGCAAAACACAATCGAACGTGCGGTCATCCTGACGGAAGACGGCACGCCGGTGCAAAGTTCCTCGCTTGTCCTTCTTCCGGAGGGCCACACTGCGGGGACTTTTGCCGAGGAGACGGTTTCTGGGAATGGCGAACTCAAATCCGTTCCGGAACGTCGGCAGTCGAATAAGTCCGAGGAGCTTGTGGATTCGGAAGAAGAATTCCTTTCCCTGCCGGAATTAGAAAAGCGGCAGACGCTGCGGGCTCTCCAAAGGACCGGAGGCAACCGGACCAAGGCCGCGGCCCTTCTCGGAATCAGCATTCGAACGCTGCGGAACAAGCTCCACGAATACCAATTCGAGAATCTGCCTCAGGAGTCCTGACAGCCTTCTCCCGAGTGTTATACTCGTTAGGCAACGGGCCGGCGAAAGTTCAGGCTCGGCAAGTTCTCACCGCTCTTCCGGGCGGCGCCCAGATTGGAATCCTTGATCTGCCGGTAAATCTCGTTGCGGTAAATTGGCAGGCTCCGGGGCGCCTTGATGCAGATCTTGACCGCATCGGAATCAATCCGGCTGACATGGATCTCGATCTCATCACCGATCATGATCCCTTCGTTGACTCTGCGTGTGAGAACTAACATGGCGGCACTTTCACTTCTGCCGCTCGTCAATCAATACATGCTGGCTCGAATATTTTTCAAAGTTCACGATGATCACCTGTTTACCGATCAACGTGTGCCGGTTGATCACGATCGGCCCGACCAGGTTAACGGTGACGTACTGAGGCTTAAGCGAATGAATGGTGACGATGTTGTAAAGCTGCACGTCGTCAGCGGATTTGATTCGCAGCAACTCGAGATCGTCATCCCCAATTTCCAGCTCGTATCCGGCGATGAGCGTTTCTGGCTCTACGATATAAAACTGCAACTCTTCGCTCTCGGCGGATTTCATCGAGAGCAGTGGCCAGCTCTCGGGAACCGGATCCACCTCAATCTGCCGCATCTCCGGAAAACCAATCAATCCATAGGGCAAATGGAGGACAGATTGGGCAACATCCCTTCCATGTCCCTTGATGTTCGCTAGTTTCATGATGAGAAAATTCCCCCGCGCGGTTATTGCAGGTAATCAAGGAGCGAGAGATGCATGACCTGAGCTCCGCTCTGCAACGCTGCCTGGTAGGCGGTTTGCGCCTGCTGAAACTTTACCACGGTTTGCGCGAGGTCTGCGTCGGCGTCCTGAGAAATAAGTTTTCCCAAGTCGGTAAAGCGCGCTGCATTCTGGGCTCCATCCGCTTCCAAACGTGTTTGCACTGCGCCAACGCCGCTGATCGCAACCAGCAGATCATCCTCCGAACCGTGTAAAGTGGTCGCCGCGGTCTGCACCGCCCCAGGGTCTTGGTTCGTGAGGGCGTCGCGCAAGGAGATGAGATTGTTCACGAAGTCACCTAACTGCTGATTCACCTCGCCGCCCGTGAAGGGAGAAATGAGCGATCCTTCGCCGGTCTGTATCTGCGCCGCCGTCGCTGCTCCCTTGTAAGTGACTGCAGTAATATTGCCTGAAGAATCGCGTGTCGCTTCGAACGGTGGAGCGTCCGTTTTTGTGCCGCCAAAGAGATAGTCCGATCCCGATCGTGAATTGCTGTCCTGCACCGCTTCCTCGATCATCTGATTGAGTTCAGCGGCGTAGGCCGGATAAGATGCGGTGTTGGTCGAATCGGCTCCGAGAACTCCGAGTTCACCCGCGCGATCCGAGATGGTCTTCAGGCCGCTCAAGGAACTGAAAACCGCCTGACTGATCTGCGTGGCGTGACCTTGGTTGCGATAGAATTGCTGGATGTCCCGCTTTTCCGCTTCCAGGCCCAGCACGCGCGACATTGCGGTGGGATCGTCAGCCGGTCCTGTAATGCGCTGACCAGTGGCGATCTGGCTTTGCAACGTGGTTTGTCGAGCGAAAAGTTTTTGTAACTGTAAGGCGACGGTATCTGTAAATGTACTCGACGGTACTCTCATAGGATTAGTTAGTGGATCAGGCCGTTGACGACGACGTCGAGGAGATTGTCGACAATATTTATGACGCGTGAACTGGCTTGAAAAGCCCGCTGATACTTCATCAAGTCAGTCAGCTCTTCATCCTGGGAAACACCGCTGACCGAGTCGCGCTGCGTGCGCACTGCCTGTTGGAGGATGGTTTCGTTATCCACCCGGTCATTCACGCCCGAGAAGGTTTCGCCGAACCCGCTGACGGTTTTGGCAAAATAACCCGAGATTGTGCCGTCAATCTGATCGCCGCCGCTGGTGGAAAATTGCTTGGTCGCGAGTTGCGCCACCGCGAGCGCAAGTTCATTGCCGCCGGCATCGCCTGTGTCGGTGGTTTTCAGGGTGCTGAAACTAAGGGTCGGGTCGAGCGCGATGATTCCGCTCGAGGGCGGGACTTCGAAGAAGTTGCCGGTCGCGCCGGTAGGGTTATAGGCTTGGTTAACGGCCTGCGCGAGCTGACCTGCGGTCGTCTGAATGTCATCGCGCAACTGCTGGATGGCGCCGTCACGCACATCCACCTGTCCTTTCAGCGAACCGCTTTGCAGGCCAAGGGTGACGGCCGGACTGCCGGTGGTAAAGTTAGTCCCGTCAAAGGCAAGCGTCGAAGGGCTCGTCTTATTGACCAGTACGACCGGGTTACTCGCGTTGTCGTAAGTAGTAATCTGAATTTGGCCGTTTGTGCCAGGAACCTCCTGCGCAGTGAAATTCATGTATTGCGCCAGTTCCTCCAACTTCGCCTGGCGTTGATCCCGCAGATCGACGGCCGCACCAGGCGCGCCAATTTCGAGCTTTTGGATTTGCCCGTTAAGACTGCCTATGTCCTTCAGAATACCGTTCACGGTATTCACGTCACTCGAGATCTGCGTGTTGATGTCGCCCTGTAAACTGGCGAGGCGGCTATCAGCGACATTGAACTGACTTACAAGTGTTCCAGCTTCTGTCAGCAAAACCTGCTTTGCCCCCGCGTCGGTCGGGCTGGCCGATAGCTCCTGGAACCCGGCGAAGAAATCGTTCATGGCTGAACCGATTCCGGTCGTCGTCTGCGAGGCGTCGCCGATTGCGGAGGAGTCTGCCGTTCGATCAATCTGCACGCCGAGATCGATTTGTGCTTTGGCGAGGTTGTCCTGCTGCGATTGCCAAAGAGACGTCGCGGAAATCTCGCGCGTCAGCTGCGCGTCGAGTAACTGGTCCCGGATTTGTTGGATGCCCAACGCCTGCACGCCCATACTCTGCGGGCCGATTTCAGTCTGGACGGTGCCGAGATCGCCGAGCGCCAACCGCTGACGCGCATAGGCGGGATTGGTCGCGTTAGCCAAGTTTTTACCTGCCAGAGAGACGCCCTGACCGAAGGTATCCAGTGCGCGAGCTGCGCTGTTGAGATCGCCAAAGAGTGACATGGTTAGCTCCTCGCTCGGCAAAGTTTTTCAGTCGTGTCAATCGCGACCCGGCCTTGTGCCGAATAAGTCTTGCTGACCGCGCCGGGACTGAAGCGGCGCAAAAGTTCCTGCGACACTTCGATCGTGCGGGCGAGCAGCATTTGGTTTTGGCGCGCCCGCCGGCGAGTTTGCCTGACGAGCCGATTCACTTCCCCGGTTAAGGCCTGCAATAAAGGCCAGGCCGGCTCGGGGAGATGAGGTAGCAACTTCGAGAAGGCAATCTCTTCCGCGCAACCCGCTTTCACGGCTGCGGCCCGGAGTGCGATCGTCCGGCGTTTCTGGCATTCACGAATGAGTTCCGCCTGTTTGGTGATGGCTTCCGCCACGTGCAGGACCAGGTCCGGCTCTCGTCGCAGGATCGCCGCCTGTTGTTCTTCAAACAGGTTAAGGAGTGCGCCGTGCTCCTGCATCTCATCGCGCAACGGTTGAATCAAAAATTCCCATTCAGTGCTCATGTGGTGCCTTTTGTAAGTTGCGCCTGCAGGACGTGTCCCAGCCCCAGACCACCGGCTTTGCCGATGCTATCGGCGAGTGAACCGGTCAAAAAATAGCCATAGACTTGCGCGCCAGGTCCTTTTTCCAGGAGCGGCTTCATCGCTTCGCCGAGGATCTGCCGCAGCAGCACGCCTTCGAATTGGCCGGCGGCCTGCGCGATTTTGGCGGGTTCTTTTTGCCTTACCTCGGAATCGCCGGGAGCGACAGCGACGCCGGAAGAGCTGGAGAGCGCGGAAATGTTCATGCTAATTCAGGATCAGATCAGCTTGAAGCGCGCCAGCTGTCTTCATTGCTTGAAAAATTGCCATCATATCCCGGGTGGATAGTCCCAAAGCGTTGAGGGCTGAGGCGACTTCCTGAATCGTGGGCAGCTCTTCCACGACCTTAAAGCCTCCCTTTTGCTCGTTGGCCTGCGTATCGGTTCCCTGCACCGCGACCGTCTGACCGTTACTCAGTGGCGCCGGTTGGCTTACGCCCTGGGTCGAAGCGATTGTGATCGTGAGCGAGCCGTGGCTCACGGCAACCGCCGAGATGCGCACACTGGAAGTTGCGATGATGGTTCCCGTCCGTTCGTTGATAACCACGCGCGCCAGATTGTCCGGTTCCACATCGATTGCGCCGAGCGAAGCAATGAAATTAACCTCGTAGCCCTTGTAATCATCCGGCACACAGATGTTGACGGTGGAAGCGTCCTTGGCCAGCGCGGTTTTCGGAAAGACGTTGTTAATCGCCTCGGCGATCCGCGCCGCGGAAGAGTAATCGGGATTCAAGAGTAACAGTTGAACGCTCTTGTTGAAAACGATCTGGGAAGCGATCTCTCGCTCCACCATCGCGCCGCCGCTGATCGTGCCGACCGTCGGGTGATTCTTTTGCACCGTCGCGCCACCCGGCCCGCTCGTGCCTCCGATAAAACCGCCGATCGCGATCGGGCCTTGTCCCACGGCATAAACCACGTCGTCCGCACCGAGCAGGGGAGTCTGTAAGAGCACACCGCCCTGAATCGTTTCCGCGTCGCCGATCGATGAGACGGTCACATCAATTTTTGTTCCCGGCTTGGCAAAAGCAGGGATGTCCGCGGTGATCATGACGGCGGCAACGTTGTCAGACTTGATCGTGTTCGCCGGGACGTTAATGCCAAAACGCTGCAATGCGTTGGCGATGCTCTGGACGGTGAAGGCGAGTTTGCTGTCCCCTTTCTTGGCGAGGCCGACAACCAGACCGTAACCCACCAGCTGGTTACTACGGCCGCCTTCCACCACGGTTACGTCTTTAATCCGAGCGGCCCGGGCGCCCGTCGGCAAAGTGGCGATCAAGCAAAGACCTACTAAGAATGTAATTCCAACCTTCATCAAAACGGATTGATCTTGTCGTTTATCTTCAGCAGCCAGCCCTTCTTTTGGGCGTCGGTTAGCTCGCCTTCGGATAGAACTCGGACTTGCGCGTCGGCGACGTTGCTGGAAGCGACGGTGTTATCCGGCTGAATATCGTAGGGGCGAATAATCCCGTGCAGGGTGACGAACTGTCTTTCCTTAGAGAAGGAAATCTCCCGAGTCCCTTCGACCACCAGGTTGCCATTCGGCAGCACATCGATCACCTGAACGGCAGCGCGCGCGCTGATCGTTTGCTTATTATTAATCTCGCCCCCGCCGTTATAGCTGTTTGCGCCCGAGACCGGCAGCGTGGGCAAGCTGGGAATGACGACACTGTCCGAGGGCTTTTGCATCTTGCCCAGAAGCGCATTCGGGATTCCGGTTATGAATTGATTCAGAAGATTAGTGACAAATCCTTCCACCCCGGCTTTGCTTTCTTTGTTCGTCTTGAGATCCAGAGTGTTATTAAGTGACGCCGTCTCTGAGATAACGATCGTGACGATGTCACCCACCCGTTTGGCTCGCTTATCTGCAAACATCCCTCGCTCTTCAGTCAAACCTTCCCGCCAGAGTGAACCGGCCTGCGCCCCCTGAATCAGGAGAAGGAGAGTTAGACTTAGAGTGATCACTTTAAAAGTGAACCTGAACCTGGCTTTCATTGATAACCTCCGCGGTAAAATCCCTGCGGCTTTCGATGTTCCGCATCTTGATTAATTCCTTGGCAACCCCGTTCTCGAGCGCGAGCGCCTTCATCCTGATGGCGAATGTGCCCTGATGGGCTACCACATCGACGACTTCGCCCTTATGAATGACAGGTCGCTCAGAAACATCGCGCCGCGTCAGCGGTCGACCTGGCGCGACGCTTTGCGCGAGATCGTAAATCGTCGGATCCATGTCTGAGAACAAAAGGGCGTCGTGCTCTCGCAGAACGTCGATTGTGCGAGCGTTAACGAGTGAACGATCGAGCGTCTGCCCGCGATCAAGGCGGCCTTCGGCGACCCATACTTCACGCCACAACTGTGCCTTAAGTGGCACCTGGAATTCTCCGAGCGATTGTCCTTCCCCGGTTAGTTTGCAGCGCACGACAAAGCTATTAGTCACACCTCCGCCGGGATAGTCGATGATGGTAAGGTCGTAGTTGGTGGGAACGAGAATGCGTCCCCAGGAAGAGCTGGTCTCGAGCTTCAGCTCGCCTTCCAGGGAAAAGTGCTCGCGCAACTGTTTCTCGAGTAAGGGAACTGCTTCCTCCGGCTTTAGTAGATGCAGGGTAGGCTTGGCTGGAGCTAGAACGTCTCCTGGAGCGGGCGGCAATGCTGCGGCAAAGGAAACGGGCGCCAGGACTTTGTCCAGTTGCGCGGGAGCGTTTGCGCAAAGGGAAAGAGTTAGAGCAGAGAAAAGCGCCAGTGATTTCATCAGCGCTTCATTTCCGCGATCTTGGCGAGCATTTCGTCGGAGGTCTGGACCGACTTGGAGTTAATCTCGTAGGCGCGCTGCGCTTCGATCATATTCACCATTTCCTCAACGATGTTCACGTTCGAGGATTCCAGAAAGCCCTGCTGGATCGAACCGAAACCATTCTCGCCCGCATTCCCGGCTTCCGGCGCTCCACTGGCCAGGGTCTCTTCATAGACGTTACCGCCGAGACTGCGCAAGCCGCTCGGATTATTGAAACGCGAAAGTTGAACCCGGAAGGTCTGGGTGCCGCCCGCGCCTTCAGTCGTCACCTGGCCATTCCCGGAAATCGAGATCGCGGTGGTGCCGGGCGCAATGGGCTGAAAGCCACTCAGCACAGGATAACCATCGCTTGTGGTGACCCGTCCCTGTCCGTCGATCTTAAGTGATCCGTCCCGGGTGAAAGCGGAAGTTCCATCGGGCTTTTGCACTTCGAGAAACCCATCACCATCGATTGCAATGTCGAGCTTGTTACCAGTCTGCGTGAGCTGACCCTGAGTGAAAAGCTTCGCAGTCGAAACGACCTTACTGCCATTGCCAATCTCTACCCCCGTAGGAACCACATTGCCTGCGCCGGCATCGGCGCCGACGGCGCGTGGCTTCTGATAGAGCAAGTCTTGAAACTCGATCCGGCTGCGCTTAAAGCCGCTGGTATTCGCGTTCGCGAGGTTGTTTGCGATCACGTTTAGGTTCAGCTGTTGTGCAGCCATGCCGGTTGCGCCGGAATAGAGTGATTGGATCATAATAAGTGAACGGTTAAGCTGTTGGGCTTCCTAGGATTTGAATTGCTTTGTCACTATCGTCGTCATGGCTCTGGATGACTTTCTGGCTAGCCTCGTAAGCCCTTGAAACCGTGATGAGATTAACCATCTCGTTCATGGGAGAGACATTGCTCTGCTCCAGATAGCCGCCAAGGATTGTCGGCTTCTCCGCCGGAACCGGTTTGTCTCCTTTACTCTCCGGACCGACAAGTCCATCCCCGATGCGATGAAGCCTTTGCAAGTCCTTGAACTGATAAACCTCCAGCTTCGCCACTGGCTGGTCCCCCTGGAAAAGCATTCCATCCGCGTTGATCGAGACGGCGCCGGATCCTGTCGGAAAAGTGATCGGACCGCTCTCTC
>JAICMR010000121.1 GCA_025929155.1 Chthoniobacterales bacterium
CGGAAGCGGCAGCGGCCCGGGAGCCGAACTGGCTCCGGGGATCGAAGGGCCAGGAGTGCTGGTCGTAAAAAGCAGCCTGAGCTTCAAATCCGATGGCACCTACAACTGCGATCTGAACCTGGCCAAAAGCAAAGCTGATCAAGTGGCTGCCAAAGCGGTTACGATCGAGAGCGGAGCGCACTTCAGCCTGAACAGCCGAGGCAACCAAAGTCTCTCCGCCGGCACCGTCTTCAAAGTCATCGACAACCGCTCACGTCATCCCATCAGCGGCACCTTTGCCGATCTGCCGGATAACAGCACGCTGAGCATCGGAAGCAATACCTTGCAGGTGAGTTATGAAGGCGGCGACGGCAATGACCTGACCCTCACAGTACTCCCATAGGCGAAGCGTCGCTGGTTGCGAAAGCGGCTGGACCAACTTGCTTCGAAGACATCACGCAAAGTCAGTGAGAGTGAGGCGTTGATCGAATCAGGAATGGAGGATGAAATTTTCGAAAGCAGTCTCTTTTCGCATGGTGCTGCATTGGGAATGTCCCTGAGCGGCAAGCCCGATGCGCCTTATCTCAGGTCGGTCCTATCCCATGTGTCATCCATCGGGGTCAGCTCGAGGAAATTTCGGCAAGTCCAAGGATCTCCGCAGCCGCGATTTCTATTTCAAAAATGGTCACCAATTAAGAGAAAGACCTCCCTATGAAAGCACTGAACGAGAGTAGACTCCGACTCGCGATGGCTGCCGCCCTGGCAGCTTTTTTGTTTCCCGCCGCTCCACTCCGCGCCGCCAACCCCGCCGAGGGCACAATCGATCCCGGCACGACGACGCCGCTGAGCTGGGATGGGACCGCGATCGGCACCGGCGGGACGGACGAAACCACCGCGATCGAAGGCATCAACCGCGACACCTTTATCCTTCATGTCAGCGCGGGAGATTACACCAGCAGGGTGATCGCGGTGAAAATCGAATGGAATCTGGCCGTGGATGATTACGATCTCTACATTCACAAGAGAAACCCGGATGGCTCGGATGGAGACCTGGTTAGCAGTTCTGGTGGCGGTGCGCCGGGAACGAGCGAAAGCGCGGTAATTAACCCGGCCACTGCGGGAGTCGGCGATTTTAATGTCATCGCGGTCTATTTCATTAACACACCAGGGGCCGACCAGCCTCATGGCACGATCACGCTGGGAGCGGGCCAACCTCTACGGACCGCGAACTACATCAGCGGCGGAATGAGTTTCGCCCCGAACTCGCCGGTCAAGGCACAAACCGCCAGCTCGGATGGTGAACCGAGCAGTCGCGTTGATACCGAAGGTAACTACTACGTTTGCGGCATCCGCGGAGTTCCGGCCGGCGTCGATCTTTGGTATTTCGATTTGCGTTCGACTCTCAACGGTCGCGTCAATTCAAAATTCGATCCCAACATGCGGGTCCCGATTTATCGGGGGCAACCCGATCAGCCCTTTTCCACGCTCGGGCAGGATGAGCTATCGGCCGGCGCCTTGGGCGGCGGTGACATTGACCTTGCAACTGGGCTCGGCCCATTCACCGGCCTCGGCGGCACCGGGGAACCCGCGCTGGCCTATGCCAGCCTGACGGCGGCGAATGTGACGGTGGGCCGATCTCTGGATCATGGCGCAACCTTTCAATTCAATCCAATCGGCAACTTCGCGGGCGGGGTTCCGATCAATGATCGCCAGTGGATGGGCTTCTACGGCGCAAACACGGTCTATCTCGAATACCGCAATTTTGCGGCCGGCGTTGTCTTCGTGCAGCAATCCACCGATGGCGGCCTGACCTATGGACCGGCCACCGTGGCGGGAACGATGTCACAGACCGGAGCGCTCGATGTCGACCAGTATGACGGCACCGTTTACATCAGCGGCAATGACGGCCAGATCGCAGTCGGGATACCGCCTCTGCCCGGCCTGCCGCCTTTGACATACACTCTCTCTCAACCCATCCCCACCACCGTGGATCCGGCCAATATCTTCGTCGCCATGCGTGTCGCTAATGATCATCCGACCGGCGATCAACCGAACACGGTTTATCTTTGCTACTCGGACGGGACCAACGTCTTTGTCATCAGCTCCGGGGACAAAGGCGCGACCTGGGCCAGTCCAGTGCAAGTCAACGATCCTTCGAATACTCAGACCAACATTAACCTGATGCCTTGGATCGCGACCGGTCCTACTCCCGGCTCGATCGGAGTGGCTTGGTACGCCAGCGATAGCCAGGCCAATAACGACAACGCCCGCTGGCGGGTCTATTTCGCGCAAAGCTTCGACGCCACCGGCGAAAACCCCACCTTTCGTATCGTGCAGGCGAGCGATCACTCCAACCATGCCTCGAATATCTCTCTCAAGGGCCTGCCCCTGACCGGCGAATCGCCCAACCGTAACCTGATTGATTATTTTCAGGTGAACTTCGACCCGCAAGGCGCCGCAGTCATTGGTTATACTGACGATCACAACGATTTTAGTGGCCACACCTATGTCGCCCGCCAGATCGCCGGCCCTTCGATTAATGGCGGCGATCTGCCGCCGGTGCAGGAAGGATCGAAACTTCGCGCCCAACCGTTTGCTCGTCCGGGAGCCACTCCGCCTCCTGGCGGCGGAATCACGCCGCAGGCGATGCAACCCGGGCCGCGCGGTGAGCAGGTAACCGACTTCGCGTATGACGAAGATAGCGGTCTGATCGCGGTCGAACCTTCGCCGAGCGCGGTCGATATTATCAGCATCAAGTATCAGGTTCAGAGCAACCGAAAAGGCAGCCAGGTCAGCGCGACGATGCGGGTGTCTGATCTCAGCCTGGTGCTCCCGAACGCGACCTGGCGGATGTATTTCACGGCGAACGCGCCCGAGACTGGGATCGTCAACATCAGTGGCAACTCCTATTCGAAGGGACTTTCGGACGACGGAGATCAGTTCTTTATCCAGGCCACTACAGATGCCACCGGGACGCCGAGCTACCAATACGGCACCACCATTCGCAATTTCGATGGCAGCACGACTGACACTGTCGTCGGAGAGGCCGATGGTGGTTCGGTCAACCAGACTGCCGCCAAACTCAGCGTTAGCGTTTCACTGGATAAGCTCAATGCCATCCTCGCCGCCGCCGGCCATCCCCTCATTGGCAGCGGCACCGTCTTCTGCGGGTTGCGCGGGCTCGCGTTCGAAACGAGTTCGCTGGCGTTGGAAGATTTCACGCGCGGCGGCACGGAGTTCAGCGTCCCCTAACGCATTCGTTAGGCAAAACAGCGCGTGAGAAGGCCGAATCTTATTGGACCAAATCTGGCGGTGGCCGCTGCCGCGGCCTTCCTGATTGCAGTCACTGCGCACGCCACACCGACTCCTTCACCGCCCGAAAACTCAGGTGGGGTGAAGCTGGCGCCGTTCAAGGAACGGTTAGCCGCGGCGCAGTCGGTGAAGGTAAAGCAGGACATCCTGGGAGTTAAGCTCGACAGTCCGCTGGCTGCTGCCCGCGCCAGGCTTGATCCGCTCGCCGCCAAAGACGGCACGCCTCCGGAGGAACAATCCGAAGAAGCGGAACCCCAGCAGAAGCTGCTCTGGAAGTTAGCCAAGAGTGACTTCAACTCAGTCTTTCTCAAGGCGAACGGAGAAGGCCAGATTACTTCCATCCTTGGACTGCTTCGCCCAGGGAAGGAGATCCCTTTCGAGAAAATCGGGGAAATCGCAAAAGCTCCGATCCAAACCGATAAAGTTGTCGCCTGGGATGTCGTCCGGCCAGACCGTTCCCTGATCCGGGTGATTGCCCGCGGGTCAGACGGAAAAGCAAATTCCATCACGATCTTTGTCGTGAAACGGGCACCGCTTTAAGCGACTCAGGATTTGGCCCGGGAGGATGCGCTGGTTCGTAACGCGGCGGACCTGTCGGAGCCATCCGCGCCTTGGCGGCCGCTACTTCCTCGCCTACCGTTGGACTCCTTCGCCCATGCGCATCCTATCCGGCATTCAACCCAGCGGCGTCCTTCATATCGGGAACTACTTCGGTATGATGCAGCCCGCGATCGCGCTCCAGTCGCAGGGCGAGGCGTTCTATTTCATCGCCGATTATCATGCTCTCACGACTCTCCATGATCCTCTCGCGCTGCGGGAAAACAGCCGCCGCGTGGCGCTGGATTTTCTCGCCTGCGGACTCGATCCGGCACGGGCCGCGCTCTTTCGGCAATCTGACGTGCCGCAGGTGACGGAACTGGCCTGGATCCTGAACACCGTCACGCCGATGGGTCTGCTCGAGCGGGCGCATTCCTACAAAGACAAAATCGCGCGCGGTTTGGCGGCGTCGGCCGGTCTCTTTACTTATCCGACGCTGATGGCGGCCGATATTTTGATCTATGACAGCGACGTCGTGCCGGTCGGTCGCGACCAGAAACAACACGTCGAGATCACGCGCGATCTCGCGATCAAGATGAACGAGACCTACGGGCAAATCCTCAAATTGCCCGAGCCGCGGATCAGCACCGCGACCGCGATCGTGCCCGGACTCGACGGCCAGAAAATGAGCAAGAGCTACGGCAACACGATCGACTTGTTCGGGAGCGAAAAGGAAACGCAGAAACGCGTCATGAGCATCACGACCGATTCGACGCCGGTCGAGGCGCCTAAGAACCCGGACACCTCGTCAATCTTTCAGCTCTATTCGCTCTTTGCCTCGCCTAACGAAATCGCGGAGATGCGGGCGGATTTCGAGAAAGGCGGGCGCGGTTACGGCGATTTTAAGAAGCAGCTCTTCGCGAAACTCTGGGATTATTTCGCTCCGATGCGGAAACGGCGGGAGGAAATTCTTGCGCAGCCCGACTACATCAACGAGGTCCTCGCGCAGGGCGCTGCGCACGCGAACGCGATTGCGGATGTCGTGATGACGCGAGTCCGGCAGGCGGTTGGGCTGTAACTCAGGCTGCCCACCGAACAGGTATAGCGGGCAGTCTACCGCGGAATAACCGGGGACGACTAAGTGGCAGTTGGTCCGACGCATCGGGTCTGGAAGCCTGTTCGACGCATCAGGCTGGAAGCCCGGACAGGCACAGCGAGGGGTCTGGCAAGGTCATGCCGAAGCTCTTACCTCGAGCGGCCCCCGCACTTTCGCGTTCTCTTTTAGCTCCGCGAAAATCAACCGGCCCGCGCCAGTCTGCAGCGCACTCGACACGACCACAGTCGCGACCCGACCGATGTAAGGCCGCGCGTGATTCACTACGATCATGGTCCCATCCGCAAGATAACCAACCGCTTGGTGCGATTCGCGGCCTTCCTTTACAAGATTCAGTTCCACCTCGTCACCCGCGACCACCACCGGCCGCAACGCCCGCGCGAGATCGGAGAGATTCAACACCGGCACCTTTTGCAAACGGGCCACCTGACAAAGGGGCTGATCATTTGTAAGCAACCGCGCGCCGAGCACTTTCGCCACCCGCACGAGCCGCGCGTCGACCGTCACCTCGCCGTCGTCCTCGCTGTCGTGAATCGTTAGGTCGATCTCGCGCACCTTTTGCAACTGGTTCAAAATCTCGAGCCCGCGCCGGCCGCGCTCGCGTTTAATGTTATCGCGGGAATCGGCCAGGAGCTGCAATTCGCCGAGGACGAACCGGGGCACGATCAGCGCCCGGCTGAGAAATCCGGTCGCGCAAAGATCGGCGATCCGCCCGTCGATGATGACGTTCGTATCGATCACGAGCGGCTCGTGCTGCGTCGTCTCGCGCGCGAAGCGCACATAGGGAATGATCAGCGAGAACTCGTCCCGATTACTCCGCATCGCCAGCATCGTGCCGAGGTAACCAAACGCGCAGTAAACCACCAGTCGCGCGGCCCATTGGGTAAACTCTGACTGGTAGCGCAGGATCTGCGACGAGATCAGGAGGTTGGCGAAAAAGAGCCCGAGCAGCAGCCCAAGCGTCGCGGAGGAAAAGGCGCGCAGCGAAAAGCCCTTGAGCAGTCGATCGACCAGCACCAGCGCCAGCCCGAAGACCAGTCCGATGAGCAAACCGCGCACCGGGTCATCCAGCGACTCAGCCGTGATGCTCGATCCGACCGCGGCGCAGAAGGTGACAAACAGCACCCTGAGCAGATTGACGGTGAGAGCCGGACTCATCGCGCAGGCCTAACGACCGCGACGGCGGAGCGGCGGACTGGGTTGTGGCGTGGCTTCCTTCGCCGCGCTGTCGCGATAAAAGAGCACGCCATGCCGGCGCAGGTTGCTGATCAATGCCTTCAGGTTATTCGCAACCTCGTCGTTCGTGAGCAGCATCGCGAGAATTCCGTCACCGTGCCGCGCTTCGTCCATCACTTTGCCGGCGCCTTGGATGGTCTTGCGGGCGTCGCCGACCGCGAGTTGCACCTTGTCGGCTGCTTCTTTCGCCGAGCCCAGGGTGGCATCGGCTTTCTCGACTACGCCGTCGATTTTCTTCGAAGTCTCGGAAAGCGACGCGGTGGTTTTACTCAGGTTCGCCATGGTTTCCTTAAGGTGATCCATGTTTGCCTGCGAGAGCGCCTGCTCGTTCAAACGGCTAACGGCAGTGTCGATCTTCGCGACCGTGCCTCGTAAATCTTTCACCAGCTCTCCGCCTTGTTTCGTTAGGTCATCCAGGCCTTTCTCGCGCGTACCTTCGATCCTGGCGCCCTTTGCTACGTAAGCAGTTGGTTTGCCCGCCGGCGGATAGACTTGAACAAAGCGGTCGCCTAACAATCCGGAACTCCCGACCGTGAATGAAGTCCCGACAGGAATCCGCGCGTAATCGTAAATCCGCAGCGGCACATCGACGCCGCGACCCGTCGTGACCAGTCTCGGCTGACCGGAAACGCGGCCAATTTTCGCCCCGCCCATCAGCACGTCGGAGCCTTTTAAGAGGCCGCTCGCATCGGCGAAATGAACCGTCAGATCGTAGTAGATCTTGAAACCCTCTCCGAGCCGTCCAAATTGCACGACGAGCGCGGCAAGGATCGCGAGGCCGACGGCCACGAAAATCCCCACCTTCAGTTCCAGTCCGCGATCCTGTTGCTCCATTCCTTAGTCGTTAGGTAACAGCATCAGGGTCGCCAAACGTTTGCGTTGCATGCCTGTCTGAACCGGTCGTCATTTCGCATTTGCCTAGTCTGCCAAAGTCGAGCGCCCGACCAGAAAGTCCTGGATGAGCGGGTCCTTCGATCTCTGAATTTCCTCCGGCGTCCCGTAAAAGTAAATACGACCCTCGTGCAGATAGGCGATGTGATCGCCAATGTGGAACGCGCTTTTCATATCGTGCGTCACGACCACGCTTGTGACCTGGTAGCGCTCCTGCAACCGGCGGATCAAGTGGTTGATGCTGTCGGACACGACCGGATCCAGGCCGGCCGTCGGCTCGTCGTAAAGAATGCACGACGGACGATTGATGATCGCCCGCGCCAGCCCGACCCGTTTTTTCATGCCGCCGCTCAGATTGACGGGCATCTTTTTTTGCTGCCCTTCCAACTCAATGACTTCGAGAACTTCGGCGATTTGCTGGTCGATCACGTGCTGGTTGCGTTCGCCCGCTTCGCGCAACGGAAACGCGATGTTTTCCTCGACCGTCATCGAATCGAAAAGCGCGCCTGCCTGGAAAAGCATGCCGACTTTGCGTCGAACCCCGGCAAGCTCCCGTTCGCTGAGGCCGAGAATGCTCTGGCCGTCGATCGAGATTTCCCCCTCGTCAGGCCGCATCAGACCGATGAGATTCTTCAGGAGCACACTCTTTCCGCCGCCGCTCCGGCCGATAATAACGAGCGTCTCACCGGTCGCGACGGTGATGTCCACTCCGCGCAAGATCTCCTGCGACCCGATCCGCTTTTTCAGATCGCGGACGGCGATCATGGGTGCGGAGTCGAGAGTCTTTAGTTGAGAGCGAAGAGACGAAGAAGCTGGTGCACGTGGCAGATCCTTTGTGGCCGTCGTCTCCCTCATTCCTATCTCTCAACTCTCAACCACAAACTCTCAACTCCCCGTTCCGCTACTGCCATCCGGCGGGGAAAATGACGTTGAGAAACATGGTGAGAAAGAAGTTCGAAATCAGGATCGCAAGGGATGCATTCACGACCGCCTCGGTCGTCGCGCGTCCGACACCGACGGCGCCTTCGCGCGAGTTCAAACCTTTATGGCAACTGATGAAGACGATCAGGAGCGCGAAGAAGAATCCTTTCGTCAGGCCCATGATGATGTCGCGCATCAAGGTCCAGCGTACCATGTTGGCAACGTAATACGGCCCGCTGATATCGAGGACATGGACGCCGACGAAATAGGAAGCGACCAGCCCGAAGAAGATGCACTCCGCCACGAGCAGCGGCATCGAGACCATCATCGCGAGCATCCGCGGCACGACGAGATAATCGATCGGATGCACCGCGAGCGCGCGGAGCGCGTCGATCTGTTCTGTCACTTTCATTGTTCCAATTTCCGCCGACATGGCCGCGCCCACCCGGCCAGTCACCATCAGACCGGTCAGAACCGGGCCGAGCTCGCGGAAAAGCGCCGCCGAAACCACCGCGCCGACCCCGGAGGCGACGCCGAGTTTATTAAACTGAAAATAAGTCTGGGCCGCGAAAACCGCGCCGGTAAAACCGCCGGTGATCACGACCACCAGTTGCGAGAGCAGACCGATATCCACCATCTGGCGCATGAACAATCGCCAACGCATTCGATGCGTCACCGCAGAGCGGAAACTTTCCGCCGCGAGAACGATCAGCTCGCCGAGATAGATGAAAAACGAGAGAACCACCGTGCCGATGGCGATGAAGAAGCGGGCAAACATGAGAGAGACAATCGGCGGAAAATGCGCAGCGCGCGCCGCTCCAATCAAGAGGCCAGAAGCATCGGCTCCGAACGCGACCGAAGCTGCGGCCACACCGACTCCGAAGACGATTGGGCTTCGAGCAGAACGAAAGTGCCGCGAAGCGGTCTGAGCTTGTAATCCGGCTCGAAACTTTTATCCAGATCGCGCACGCCAGCCGCGTAAACTTCGAGCTTCATCATGAGATGGTTTCGGAACATGACCAGAAAAGGAATCGTCGGCAAGCAGAGCGTGCCGGCGTTGCTCGCTCTCCTGCTCGCCGCCGGCGCCATTTTTTGCCTAACGAGTTGCGCGACCGTTCCGTCGCGCAACGTGCGAGCTGAACGCCTGGTCATGGCGCAGCAGATCGCGGCCGAACCGGCTGGTGATTACTTCATCGGACGACGCTATTTCAAATCGAATTACCGCTTCTGGGGCTATATCCGCCGTCCGCAACAACCCTGGAGCAGCGCGGTGCTCGTGATGTTGAACGAGAACAAAAAACTCGCGCCCGATCGCGCACAGTTAGGAAAGCCGGGCTCGGTTGAAAGCTACGAGACTCACGCCGGTTTCGATAATAATTACGAATACAAACTCACCGGCTATTTCAGCGGCGACAAGGTTTACGAGCTGGTCAGCAACTCGATCTATCCGGAATTTGTGCTCACCGATTACGAGCTGCGCTCGAAAAATCCGCCGCCGATTTTCCCAAGCCAGATCAACCATACGCGCGTGAGCCCGTACGTGGTCGAAAAACCGGAGTAGTCCAACCTTTGTTACTCCGAGTCGCGAAGAGGGCGAGGGACCGCGCAAACGGCGCTCGAAGTGTCCCTGCCTAACCACGCTGCGCGCGATTTGATGCCTCTTTTCGGGAACCTCCGGCGTTGCTCGTTTCCACCGTTTGGCGCAGCGCCTCGGTGGCGCTGTGTTGTCGCGCGCTCGCGAATTTTCTGCTCGCCAACTGGGCAAGCGATCCGCTAGAAGCAAGCAGACTCACTGAATAAATGAAAAACTATCCAAACGAAAATCAGCATCAAAACTTTTGTTGCGGGCACCCTTAGCTTTCTTGTCACCGCAGTTTGCGTGTGGTGATGCTCACCATCGCTGCGGCACTTGATACGAACCCCGCTGGAAACAACGGTGCTGATTGGCCACACTGGTTTCAAAATGGGCACGACGATCGGCCCGATTGCGCGGTGATGCTTTCAGCCGTTTACGATTTCGCTGATTGGACGCCGCCAACCGGAGAAACGCAAACCGATCAGGTTTTTGTTCACAATGGGATGCACAATTTTGCTCAGACACTGAGCTTAAGCACTCTGGCAGGTTTGCCGTTGAA
>JAICMR010000115.1 GCA_025929155.1 Chthoniobacterales bacterium
CATGAAGTCTTGGAGATTCACCCCAGCTCGCCTTCAAGGCCGCCCGGTGGCCCATCTCGCTTTCTTTGAGCAGAAGTTCGGCGGGCGCGTGCGGGATGGGAATGGCGTTAAAGGAGACGGGCTCGGGATCATGGGCTACAGAGACCGTTAGGTTCCGGCTGTAATGCGCCAGCCATAGCGTTACGTCATGTCGTTAGCCGAGTTATGGTGTTCTAATTGCCGCAAAGAACATTATCCGCATTATGGTTCTCTTGATCGTCACGGCACTCTCTCGCGGTGGTTCTGGTGCTCATGATGATTGGGCACATTTTCAGGGAGATACTGGTGCGCACCGCCGGCACCGCCGGCCTCCGGTATCTGTGACTACTAAGATGATACTAAGATGACAGCGACCGAGAGACGATCCGAGCTTCTGGCAAAGGTTCCGGAGGTCACGCTGATTTTCTGGGTCATCAAGATCCTCGCCACCACGCTCGGCGAGACCGGCGGCGACGCGGTCACGATGTCATGGCTGGGTGAAACCACCGCCGACGCCACCGGCAGCGGCTATCTCATCGGCACGGCCATTTTCGGCGTGATCTTCCTCGCCGCGGTATTTGTGCAGATCAGCGCAAAACGGTTTCGCCCGTTCCTCTATTGGCTCACGATCGTCGCTACGACCACGGTCGGAACCACTCTGGCCGACTATTGCGACCGGTCACTCGGCATCGGCTACGCCGGCGGCTCGACGATCCTGCTCATTTGCGTGCTTGGCTCGCTCGTGATCTGGCGCTGGTCAACCGGGAGCATCTCGATCGAAACCGTCAACCGGCCGAAGGTCGAGCTGTTCTACTGGGTCACGATCATGTTCTCGCAAACGCTTGGAACGGCGCTCGGCGATTGGGTCGCCGATACGAATGACACGGGCTACCTCGGGGCGGCGGCGGTGTTTGGTGGCCTCCTGATTTTGACTGCTCTGCTCTACTACTTCACGACCCTATCCCGCGCCGTCTTGTTTTGGGCGGCATTTATCCTTACTCGTCCGCTCGGCGCGGGCATCGGCGATTTTCTCGATAAGCCCTTCGCAGACGGAGGACTGGCGCTAAGCCGTTACACCGCTTCGCTGACGCTGCTTGGGGTGATGATTGTGCTGATCGTGGTTTTCCCGCAGAGGCCGGCTGGGAAGGCGCATTAAATTAGCATGCGAAACGCGATCGCCTTTTGAGCAATAGGCGCGAGATAGCCCGACCTACGACTGATGAAATCGGAAAAACAAAAGATGCTTGCGGGCGAGCTTTATGATCCGCTGGACCTACAACTCAGCCGAGAGCGCGACCGCTGCCGCGACCTCTGCCTGCTGCTCAACGCCACGCGCGAAGACCAGAAGGGGGAAAGGCAACGCCTGTTGGTCGAACTCTTTGGCCGGGAAACGAACGCGTGGATTCAGCCGCCCTTCTTCTGCGACTACGGCTCAAACATTGTCCTGGGCCGGAAAGTCTTCTTTAACTTCAACTGTGTGGTGCTCGATTGCGCGAAGGTGACGATTGGAAACAACGTCCTCTTTGCTCCCGCGGTCCAGATTTATACCGCCACGCACCCGATCAGCGCCGCCGAACGTCGTAACTGGCTGGAATCGGCCAGACCGATTACGATCGGCTCGGATGTTTGGATAGGCGGCGGAGCGATCATCTGTCCGGGCGTGAACATTGGCGATCGATCGGTGATCGGAGCAGGAAGCGTGGTTAACCGCGATATCCCTTCGGACGTGGTTGCCGCAGGCAATCCCGCCCGCGTCATCCGGGAGTTACCTCCCGAAGCCTTGGAAAGACGTTCGACCCTATCTGAGCGCGAAGAGTGATGGCCCTCTACTGCATCCTGCCTTTGCGAAATTTGTTTCCTTACCGGAGTGACGAAAGTTGGTTTCGGCGACACCGAAACCAGCGGGCGCGGACGTCCACCCTATCCGGTCAGGGATGCGTCCAAGGCTACAACACTACTTAGGCGCCCTCGGCTGGGAGGTCGCCTTTTCCAAACGCTACGGCTCGCGGTCGTCGCGGGCGCGGTCTTCGAAGCGGGTGAATTCTTTGCGGAAGGTGAGGGGAATATCGCCGGTCGGGCCGTTGCGTTGCTTCGCGATGATGAGGTCCGCTTTCCCTTCGGTCTCTTCCTTCTCGTCTTCGGTATCGGCATAGTATTCCTGCCTAACGAGTAACCCAACGAGGTCGGCATCCTGCTCAATGCTGCCAGACTCGCGCAGGTCGCTCAGGCGCGGACGGCCTTTGCTGTCGCCGGTGCGGTTTTCCGGATTTCGGTTGAGCTGCGCGGCGACGATGATCGGGATTTTTAATTCCTTCGCCAGCCCTTTGATCCCGGCTGAGATCTCGGAGATTTCGATCTGCCGATTGTCCTGTCCGCGCCGGGACGTGGAACGAAGGAGCTGCAGGTAATCGATCACGATCAGCTCGATGTGATGCTGCGCGGAAAGACGGCGCGCCTTGGCGCGTAGCTCGAGGATGTTGAGACCCGGCGTGTCGTCGATGAAGATCTGCGCTTCCGCGAGCTTTGATGCCGCAGCCGTGAGACGCGGGAAATCGCGATCGGCGAGGAAAGTGCCGTCTCGGACTTTTTGTGAATTCACGCCAGCACGCGAGCAGAGGAGCCGCTGCACCAGTTGCTGCGCGCTCATTTCGAGGCTGAAAACCGCGACGGGCCGGTTTTCATTCACCGCCACGTGCTCGACGATGTTCATCGCGAGCGCGGTTTTCCCCATGCTCGGGCGGGCGGCGATCACAATCATCTCGGCGGGATGCAGCCCACTCGTCAGGCGATCGAGGTCTTTGAAGCCGGTCGAGAGTCCGGTGATCCCGCCGTGTTGCTGGTAGAGTTTCTCGATCGCTTCGAAAGCCTCCATCACCTGTTCCTTCATCGAGAGGTTTTGGTCCTTGAAGCGATCTTCGCCCACGGCGTAGATTTTTTGTTCCACCTCGTCGAGCAAGTTATCGACCTGATCCTGTTCTTCGTAAGACCGGCGCGCGCCTTCCGTGCAGGCGCTGATGATTTCACGCAGGATGTATTTGTCGCGAACGATCTCGAGGTAGTAGCCGACGTTCGCGGCCGTCGGGACGAAGGTGAAGAGGCTGGTGACGAACGATGCGCCGCCTACCGTGTCGAGCAGATTTCGATCGCGCAGGACCTGCGTGAAGGTGATCAGGTCTATGCCGGCGCCGGCGTTCCAGAGATCGACCAGAACGCTGTAGATCGTCTGGTGCGCCGGGATGTAGAAATAATTCTCGTTAACCTTCTCGACTGCTTCCGCGATGATCTCGCGCGGTGAGATGAGCATGGAACCGAGCACCCCTTGCTCGGCCTCCACGCTGTGCGGCAGCGCCCGGTGAATATCTACGGGAGAACCTTGGGATAACTCCCGATCTCTCCTCCCACCGTTGCGCTCTGCCGAGCCTCGATCAGCGCCATTGGTCGCTGGTTTGCGAGGCCCCCCGGGATCTTTCCCTTGGGGACTTCTCGGCATTTTTTACTTCGCGCGTTTGCGGGGTCCGCGAGATTTTTCGGTATGCGCCTCTTCCGGGGCGGCCGCGGTTTCGGCCTTCGGCTCTTCTGGAGATTTGACGTTGAACTTGAATTTCGCGGTGACGTCGTGGTGCAACTTGATCGGCACTTCCTGTTCGCCGGTCGTCTTGATCGGATGCTCGAGCACAAGCAGGTGACGATCGATCTCGCGGCCGAGTTCCTGTTTCAGGCGCTCGGCGATGTCGTTCGCCGTGATAGAACCGAAAGCCTTCCCGGTCTCGCCCGTCTGCAGCATAAAAGTGACCTTGAGCTTGCCGATTCGACGCGACAACTCCTCCGCTTCGTTCAATTCCCGCGCCTCGCGCTCGGCCCGTTTCGCCTTCAAGGCATCGAGGGTGCGCAGCGTGCGCTTGGTGACTTCATGCGCTTTACCGGTAGGCAGGAGAAAATTTCGGGCGTAACCGCGGCGGACTTTAACCACATCGGCCTCGGCGCCAAGGCCGGGCACGTTTTCGGTCAGGATGATTTGGGTCGAAGGCATGAGCTTGAGAAGTTTAGGTTCCAGCCGAGGGGGAGCGGGGACGTGATTATAGGGCGCGACGACGAGGTGTCAACGCGCCGATGCCGGCCGCGCTCAGTGCATCGCCCTGCCGCGTTTTGCCTCGCGCTCTGCGGTTGCCGGGTTCGCTTGCGTGACCTGCTCGCTTCCCGGCGAATTGGACCGCGGTTGGACGCGAATGATCGCCATCATCCCGGCATCTTCGTGGTCGAGAATATGACAATGATAAACAAAGTCTCCGACTGTGGGCCCGCGGAAATCCATCCGGAGAGTCACATTGGGATAAGGGCCGGTGCCGCTCCAGTAAGGTAGGTTGACCGTATCGATCACCTGTTGGTGGGCTGCCGGCACCTTCACGCCGTTGCGGGCCAGGAGCAGGAAATGGATCTGGTGGATGTGGAACTCATGATTCTCTTCGGAACGGTTCTCGATTGTCCAATCTTCGGTTACGCCCTGCGTCGTAACGATAGAAGGCGGATCGTCCATCTGATAAGGCCGCGGCGTTTCTCCATCCACGGTGATGTAGAAGTAGGTCTCGTCCTCGGAAAAGAAGAGCTTCCGCTTTTTCGCAGGCTTCGCCTCGGCGAGGCCGGCAAAGCGTTCTGGCGGCGGTGTGCCCGAGACGGCAGGAATGGTCGTAAGAGAAGAGGGAGCCGTGCCCTCGCGCGGCGCTGTAATGACAAAGAGCGGGCGCGCGGGATCGGGGTCGCCTACCGGGCCGGTATCGACCTTGCGAGTTGTAAAATTCGCGGACTTGGTTCCGGCCGGAGGACCCGTCACGATGATTTCCGCCCGTCCCGCTGGCGGAATCAGGAGATGCGTGTTTGTGAGAGTCGTCCCTTTGCCGGAGCCCTCCTGAGAACCAACGGGCACGCCGTCGAGCGCCACGATCTCGAGCGGTTGTGGGACGCCATCGTAGCGCAACTGCAAATCGAGAATACTGACCGCAGCCGAATTCAAGATGCGCCAGAACTGCTTCTCTCCCGGATTCATCGACAGCTTCGCCGGTAGATAGAGAGGCCCGCCGACCGGGATATAGTTTACCGATAGGTCGGCGGCGGCGTCGTTATCCGTAGGTTTGGGCGGCGGATTCACCGGCGGATTATCCCGAACCACAATCACGCGTTCCGGCAGACCAGCTACTTCGGGATTGACATTCTCAATCCCATCGACCACGAGAGCGCCAGTCGCTCCGCCCTGGACTGCAGCCGTCGAGAGTCCGTGAATGTGCGGATGATACCAGTACAAGCCAGGCGGCTCATTCTTAGGGAAATGCACTTCGTAGCGGAATGTTTCCCCGGAGTTGATGATGGTATGAATTACTTCGTCCTGATGACAGACAGGAGGGACGTTTGTGCCGTGGTAGTGAAGATTTACGGATGACGAAGTCATGCTCTCTGCGCCGCAACCGCCGTCGCCGGCTTTCGCCATTTCCATCTCCGGCATGACTGGTTTCTCTCCAGTCCCTTCTGGAACCAGGTTGGTAAGATTTAAGACCAGCGTATCGCCCGGCTTGACGTGCAAGGTTGGCGACTGCACGCCATCGGAGTTAACAAAGCAATACATTGGTCTCCCATCGGGTCCAGGAGAAGTTTGGTAAGTGAAATCAACAGTCAGGACGCCGTCTTTGCTGTAGAGATTTTCCGGATTCTGAACAGTGCTTCCTTGCGGATAACGAAAGCAAGCGTCCTGACCCCACGCGCTCGCCGTCCCGGCCGCGAGCCAGGCCAGCGCAGCGCCTGTCATCAAGTGTTTCATATCAGTCATAGTGAAGTGTCTACCTGGAAATGAACCACGCGCACTCAGCATGAATGCGCGTGGTCCTTTCGTTCGGTTATGTTACCGAGAGGTTCCGATCAATTTTCCGCAGCTTATTGAATGGTGATGCGTTTCGCCTTCGACGGGATCCCGTTGGCGACCACCTGAAGGAGGCTAGGTCCAGTCTCCATACCGGCGGGCACATCGACCATCGTGGAAACGATCTCACTCCCTGTCGCTATGCCCATGGAGCTGTGGTCGTGCGTGCGGGCATAGAAGACATGTTTGGTAGCCTTGTTCGTGATCCGCACGATCGGATAGTTAGTCGACATCGTTCCGTCGTCTCCGTAATCAGTCCCAGCCGTCAACCCATTAAACTGTGTCCCCGAGATCTTGACTGTGGTTCCACGCGTCATCGTCTTCGGTCCGCGGGTAATCCGCGGCGCCCATGCCGGATCGGCTTTGCCAGGCGAGCTGAAAAGTTCCGCATCGATCGCGCGGCCATCCGCGATCACGTAAAGGATTTCGCCGCTCGGCAACAGTAGAAGACGGGCCTGCCACGATTGATAGCTGCCAGAAGTCTCCGTGGCCGGAGCCTCCGTGAAAGAAATACCATCGAAGAGATAGAAGGTGCCGGTTCCCCGAAAAACTCCGGGGCTGGTAAAGCAAAGAATATTGCTATCGGGCAGGATGGCTGCCGGTGCATCCGCCATGTCGTTACCGGCCGGAAAATCGGCCGTCGCTGCCCACGTCCCGGTAGCAGTGTTATAGATGGAATTATGCGGTGTCGCTCCAAAGGCCACGGCCGTGCCGTCAGGCCGTTGCATGATCGGGCCGATCTCGAGTGACCCTGGATCAGGTAAAGGTACAATCGTACTCCCGGCCGAGGTCCAGCTCTTTGTGGCTGGGTCGTAACGCTCGGAGTTTGTTCCGTTCTCACAATCGACAGTCAGGATGGTCGCGTCAGGCAGGATGGCGAAACCTTCTTCCACGAACGGATCCGCCTTGCCGGTCCCGACCGGGGTCCAGGTTAAAGTGGACGCGTCAAAGATCACCTGCCGCGTCGTGTATTGACCGGCCTGGCCCATCATGAAGGTTCCATCCTTCTGCACAATCCCGGGCGCGTCGCCGATCGTCGTCCATCCAGCCGGCGGATTGACAGTCGTCCAGGTGTTAGCCACCGGATCGTAAATGGCGCCCATGTTCGTCTCTACCTGGACGAGTTTGTTATACTCGCCACCCTCCACAAGAACGCGGCCATCTGGTAAAACAGCCGACGCGAAATACAGAGGCGCGTAGGTTGACGACATCGACGCGAGCTGTGACCAGGTGCCGTTGAGATAGCTCCCGTTGATATCGGGAGTGAGACGCCACCAGTTCGAGCTATTATATTGATGCATCATCACGGTGCCGTCCGTAAGGAGCAACGCGGTGTCGGTTTGGAACGGCGGCTGGTTCGTTAGCTTCGTCCAGGTGGAGGCCGCGGCATCGTCGGAGCCTGAAGGTCCGAGACGCTGAGCCGTGGCGGATTGCGGAACCATCAGTGCGGCCGCGAGAGCGGTAACGCACGCGAAGAGGGGCAGAAAAGGACGCCGGAGCGCGGCGCCCACAGAGGCAGATTGAGCTGTCATTTCGACGAGCATGGGTGGCCAAGCCTTGCCGCACAAGGAAATTCTTCCCGCGCTAGAAGGCTGTTTCCCGAACACTGTGCACGAGACGTTGGAGACCGGGCGCTGAAAGACTCCCGTGGACGATCCAGATCTTCGCGAGTCCACATCGCCACCAGAGATGAAACTTCAGCGCCTAACGAAGGAAGGCCATCGGCGGAGGCGCGCCGCAGGCGTGAGAAGAGGTGCGAATCCTGGATATTCACGCCAAGGTGGTGCGCAGTCTTGACATGCGGGGCTAGCCTTTGGGCTCATTTAGACGCGCCCGGTTCAGCACCGGGAAACCACTCGGTATGCTGGTCGCCGCCGCGACCCCAGTATATTACCCGCCGGCCGCGCAAGAACGCGATATAACCCTGCACACCTGCCTCCATCGCGCGCCGGGTAAAGTCGCGGTAGTGCTGACCGTGGTGCTGGCTGTCGAGAATCGCCGCGCGCAGTCCAGCGGCGTCGAAATCGGCAGCTACGGAAGGCAAACCTTCGTAGGAAATGGGCGTCGTCACGACCTCGCCTGTCGCGCTGTAAAAGCGCTTTTGCAGAGCGACATAGTCAACATGGTAATATTCAACGCCAGTCTCAGTGAGTCTGCGAACGACCTCTGGAAAGGGAATGGAGCCATCGAGCGTGGCACGGGCGGCCTGAGTAACAATTTCAGTGTTCATAGTTGGAGAGTTCGGTGTGCGGAAGCAACATTAGCAAGCAAAAATGGTTTGGCTGGACCTTTTCGAGTGCATCGACCCCGCGGGCCCGTTCGGCCCTACGCTATGCGGAATAACTCTCTTTAAGCCGCTCAGAGATAAACGTGGAGAGTCCACAACCGGGATAGCCAATCTTTGCATTTGCTGAACGTGCAGCCATCCCGGCTTGGTCGAGCCACAGAGTAGTGTTGCGGCGTGGCGAAACCGAGCATTAATGAAGTCATCGCCTCTTCCTAGGCGGCGACCCGGGGAATCGCCGCTCAGATTACCATTTGCTATCATACGCTTCTCCGTTGACTCAAACCGCGACGCCTGGCGCTGCGCGCGCTCTCGACAGCGCCAGCCGATCCTGCTCTCATTAGCTCCCATGCCCGTGCGGCAGCATTCCAGAATGAAGTTCGCCCTCGCTCTATTCCTAGTGATGCTGAATACCTCGCTGCGGGCCGACCCCGCAACCGTGGCGCAAAATTCGCGCGCCTGGCGGGTACAGCACGAACGCGACATCCTGGCGGAATTCGCTGCGCTCCTTTCGATCCCGAACCTGGCCAACGACGCGCCGAACATCGGGCGCAACGCGGAGGCGATTCGCACAATCTGCGAGAAGCGAGGCCTTGTCGCCAAGCTCCTCGCAATCGAAGGCGCGCCGCCTGTCGTGGTCGCCGATCTCGCCACGCCAAATGCCAAACGAACGGTAGCATTCTACGCCCACTACGATGGACAGCCGATCGATCGCTCCCAGTGGAAAAGCGAACCGTGGAAGCCAGTCATGCGTAACCAGGCAGGCGACGATGTCGATTGGCGCAATGCGAAAAGTATCGATCCGGAATGGCGCTTCTTTGCCCGTTCGGCTGGCGATGACAAGGCTGCGATTATCGCCATGCTCACGGCGCTCGATGCGCTCCACAGTCTCGCCCTCAAGCCGGCGGTAAATCTGCGCTTCGTTTTTGAAGGCGAAGAAGAAGCGGGTTCGCCCCATCTGGCCGATTACCTTGAGAAATTTCCGGAGATGTCGCATGCCGATGCGTGGGTGTTTTGCGACGGACCGGTGCACCAAAGCCGCAGAATGGAGTTGGTCTTCGGCGCGCGCGGCACCGTCGGGCTCGAGCTGACCGTTTACGGTCCGATCAAAGGGTTGCACGATGGCCACTACGGCAACTGGGTTGCGAATCCGATCGTTCGCCTCACTCATCTCATCGATTCGATGCGGGACGAGAGCGGCCGCATCCTGATCAAAGGATTTTACGACGATGTCCGCGAGTCGACTGCGAGCGAAAAGGAAGCGCTCGCAAAAATACCAAACGTAGAAGGGGAGCTCCGCCGCGAATTTCAGATCGGCGCCACCGAAGGAAACGGCAAACCGCTCAATGAATTGCTCATGCTGCCGGGCTTGAACTTGCGCGGCATTGAAGCCGGGCATGTGGGCGCGCTAGCGTCCAACACCATCCCGACTGAAGCTCGCGCCTCGATTGATTTTCGTCTCGTGCCCGACGAAACGCCTGAATCGATCAAGCCTCTGGTGGAGCGGCACATAGCCGCGCAAGGATTCTCGATCGTCCGGCAAACGCCCGATGTGGCGGCGAGGCTCGCGAGCGGCAGGATCGTAAAAGTTGAATGGGGCGTTGGTTATCCTGCTTCCCGCACGCCGCTCGATCTTCCCTTTTCCCGAGAACTCGCCGCCATCATGAGCGCCGCTGGTCACGAACCAGTCGTCCTGCCTACTGCGGGCGGAAGCCTGCCGATGGATCTCTTCCAGCACGGCGGCAACGTGCCCGTGATTGCCTTCCCCATCGCCAACCACGACGACAATCAACACGCCGCGAATGAAAACATGCGCCTCCAAAACCTCTGGGACGGGATCGAAGTCTTCGCTTCTTTTTTCAGCAGCTTGACTAACCCGAAGAATTAGCGGGCGACGAGTTCAGCCGCTTCCCCCCAGATTGGAGCCCAGTCCAGCTCCATCGCATGCTTAGGTGAATCGCCCGATTAAGCTTCGTTAGGTCCGAATACGTCCGCCCACGAGAATGTAAGACTAGCCGATTGGCTATAAGGATCCGTTACAAATGTAACATTGGCTCCAGCGCCTCGTGGGCCAAGCAGCCATAGTGTCCGGTGTGAAGCTTCATAGGACTTCAAAGAAGGGCCGGATTCAGCCTCCACGTGGCGAAGCAAAGCGCTGTCGCAAAGCTCACCCAGGCAAGGTATGGGAGCAATAGCGCTCCAGCTACTCGACTTCGGGCCCAGAATAGCACCACCGTGCACAGAATCATTGCCCAGAGCACCAGTACCTCGACGAATGCCAACGCACCCAGTCGCCAGGCGAAGAAAAGCCAGCTCCATAGGGAGCTCGCCGCCAACTGCACAACAAACATCGACAGAGCAGCTTTTGGCGCGTCTACACGATGATCCTTCCAAACCAGCCAGGCAGAGACGCCCATCAGCGTATAGAGCAGCGTCCAGACCGGGCCA
>JAICMR010000007.1 GCA_025929155.1 Chthoniobacterales bacterium
CCATTGCACCAGCTTGCGTTCTTTTAGGCCTTGAAGAAACTCGCTCATTTTGTCCCGCCTTCTCCGGCGCCGTATCTGGTCAGTAACGCCTGAAAGCGCGGATTCTCCCGCAGCGGATCCCATGCCGGATCGATCCGCAAGGTAGCGATCGAGATGGCTTCGCCGCCAATGGGAAACATCAGTTGGCCGAGATGGTCGATCGCAGACCTCGTTGCGCCGACCCGCGTCTCCGTCCGGGCCAAGCGATCGAGGCAGAAGACCTCGACGACGACATCGCGCGCAATCGGCAACATCTCGACGGCGGTTCCCGCCGCTTTTAATGCCAGATCCTTCACGGCCAACCCGGCGTTGACAAGGCCGAGATAACCATTCGCGTCGGCAATCTGGCTGGGGTTAGTCAGTAACTGCTTGAGTTGCCTTTCCGCGTCAATAAAGGCATCCCCTGCCCGCGCAGTCTCGCCTTTCATCGGCAACGCCTGGCCCCGTAAGACACCGATTGGAGCGACGCTATGTTCCCAGCGAGTCATGAGCCAGCCAGGCGAATGTGGGATCGCTGCCAGCGCCGCGTCCGGCGCCCACTTGGTCAGGATCATATCCTGCATGCCGCTAACGAAATAGGCATTCGCCTTGTCGTCCGAAAGGTTCTCGGAAGGCAGAACCGCGATCGATTTTTCCGGAGTTGAGGTCGGCAGGGCGGCCGCTGTAGAGGCAGAACTAGATGACACTGCCGGCGCCGGTGGCGGAGAGGCTCGATAGGCAAACGAGCCAGCCGCTAGGACAGCCAGTGCAATCGTAATGCCGAGCAGTTTTTGTCCCGTCCGGTGAGTGATAGACTCGTTAGGCGCGACATCTTCCTCGCGCTTGATCCCTTCCGGGGTGATCTCAAAGGCCCAAGCCAAAACTAGGGCGATAGGAAACCCTAGACACACCAACCCTAAGAGCACGACCGCACTCGTAATCGCGTCGGAGAGATGCGGCGCCGCCACGACCGTCGCCGCCACTTGCACGACCAGCCAGCTCACGACCGCATAGGCGACCGCAACCTTGTAAACATTACGCCGCTTTAGCTCGTAAAAAAACTTCACACTTCAGCTCACGTGCTCATTTCAATTGGTCGTCGGCCAGGCCCATTTTGCGCAACAATGGCTCCCAGCGCGGGTCGTCGTGAAGATTTGGGAGCAGCGTATCGGCGCGCAAAGCCGCCAGACCGGCGTCGCGTTGTTTACGTGCGCGTGCCAACCATTCGAACGCGTGATTCTTGTCATTTCGATACGCGTAAACCTCGGCAATCTGATAGGCAGCAACCTCACCAAACTTTGCGATTAACTCCGTGAGCGCCGCGTCAGATTCGGGAACTCGCGTTTGGCCCCAGCGAGCGCAGCTCAGAGTAAGCAGACGCGCCCAATCGGCCGCATCCTTTTGCGCGGCTACTGCTGCTTCTTCAAATTTGCCCTCCGCAACATAAGTCAGGCCTATCGCCGCCTGCAAATTTGGCGCCGCTGGATTCAACTCGATCACGCGCGCATATTCCTCCCTCGCTGCCTCCTGCTTCCCGGCTGTCGCCAGAGCGTTGGCGAGAAAGGCGCGGGCCTGAGGATTTACGGGGTCCAACGCGACCGCTCGGCGAACAAAATCGACAGCTTGTCCGAGTTCGCCACGAGCCTGGGCGAGATTTCCCGCCTGCATCAGCAGCGCCGGATCCTGTGGGGCTAGCGCAAGCGCCTTGCGCAATGTCTCGGCCGCACCTTTCCAGTTATAATCGAAATTTGTTTCGATCACCGCCCGCGAGTAGAGCGCATCCGGCAGATCTGGTTCGATGGAGAGCGCGCGTTCCACCGCGTTGCGAGCCGCGGCCAGATGAGCGTTGAAACCCGCCTGACCCCCTTCGGTGGCGTAGTTGCAATCCCAGACGTGCGTCTGAGCCAGACCCGCCCACGCCAGCGCGAACTGCGGGTCCAGCTGCACGGAGCGCGAAAAAGCTCCCCGGGCTTGATCGACCTCTTTTTCTGAATGTCGATTGAGTAAGAACCGGCCCTGCAAATAGGCCTCGTGCGCCTCGACGTTTTTCGTTCCGCCTTTCGCGGCCGCGCGCACTTCGTTCTGAATCGCCGCCTTGGTTGTCGAATTGGCTGAGCCATCCGTGAGTTGCCCGCGCAACTGTTCCACGATCGTTTGCGCCAGCTCGGCCTGGACGGCGAACACATCCTTTACATCGCGCGTGTAGTTTTCCGACCAGGTCTCATCACCGGACGCCGTATTTGTCAGCCGGGCCGCGATCCGCACCATGTCACCCGCTTTGCGCACGCTTCCTTCGACCAGGTGGGCGACGCCGAGCTTCTGTCCGATCTCCTGCGCCGGGACGTTCTTTCCTTTGAACGAGAAAGCCGAAGTCCGCGCCGCGACGCGCAGACCCGGAATCTTTTGCAGCACGGTCAGTAACTCTTCACTGATTCCATCGGAGAAATATTCGCTCCCCTTGTCGTCGCTCAGGTTATCGAAGGCCATGACCGCGACCGACCGGGCATTCGCCGCGCTCCTTGATTCGTTAGGCATTAAGATTGTGGCTGCCAAGGAATCTGCGCGACGCGGCGCGAGGACAAACTTATCGAAGGCGAAGTAGCCGAGTGCGAGAAGGAGCACGACGATGATGATGCGGTCCATCCGGCGCGCGGTTTGCGGGCCGATTGATTGCTCGGGAGGAACTTCGTCGTCGCGCCTCAGGCCTTGCGGCGTTAACTCAAAGACCCAGCTGAAAATCAGCGCCGGCAGGAAACCGATCGCCAGCAGGATCACGACACTGCGCGGCACCCAGTCAGGCGCGCCGAACATCGGCAATACCGTTCCCGCAACCTGCACCAGCAGCCATGCGCCGACCAGATAGAGGCCAGCCATACGGACGACATTTCGCCGTTTTAGCTCAGTCAGGATATTCATCAGCGGCGATCGGTTTGGACATTGGCATCGACGGGAATGCCATCAAAGCGCATGATGGCAGCACAGCGCGGCCCATGTTTCAAGAACACAAACTCGAACTTCGGCATCCGTTCCATCGCGCGCCGCTTCCATCTCGAGCAAATGCGGTCGTCTTCATTTCGGTTGATCCTCCACCCATCCTGCGCTGAAAAGGTCGCGGACGATGTTGGGACCGGAGAGGATCCAGCAGCGGTCGTTAGGGGAATAGGCCAGTCGCATGCTTTGCTGGCGACGCGCCTCGTTCCAGCCAGACAACGGCCTGCCTTTCACCACGACCGCAGTAAATCTCGCCTCGGATTCCGTTGTGACACCGGGAGCGCGGCATCAATCTGTTCGCCCGCGCCACACCACGAACTTCGCTCGCGAGCAGCATTCTTTATCTCGTTAGGCCAAGATATGGCGAGCAGAGCTCCAAACACTGGGAGGACGGGTGCCCGCCGCCTGAGCCCGTCACCAGGCGCCGACCACGCAGAGCCCGCCAGGTAATGAGATCGCCTCTTTAGCAGGGTGGAGAAATAACGATTACTCATTTTGAACCCGCGTGGAATTCCCGGGCGGGAACGATCTTTTCCGCGAGCGCCTGAAAACGTGGGTCTGCCCGGAGCGGATCGAAGAAGGCATCGATTCGGATGTAGCCAAGTTCATCGCCATTGCGGCTGGCATAACCTTGTTCCAGCGCCGTCAGTGCGTGCTCGTGGTCGTCTAATCCCACATAAACGAGCGCGAGCCAGAACGGATCGAGATATTGGTGCTCGCTCATGTCCTGCAGTTGCTGAAGGATCTCCTGAGCCGCCTCCTTTCGGCCGGTGGTTCCGTAAAGATGACCGAGCATGGCTGCCCCGGGCACATTGTCGCCTAACGAAATCGCTTTCTCATACTCGGCGGCGGCCTCGGCCGTCTTTCCTTGCAACTCCAGCGCCATCCCCAGAGTTCGGTGTGCGTAGGCGAAGTCGCCATCGATCTCAATGGTCTTGTGCAATTGGGCGATCGCCTCATTGAGACGGCGGGCGTGAATCAGCGCTCGCGCCACATTCGTGTTGATGATGAGCGAAAGCGGATCGAGCGTCGCGGCCCGCCGCAGTTCCGCGATCTCGCCGGCGATGTTGCCCAGAATTCCCATGTTCATACCCGCCCAATGCCGGGCGGTCGCATCGTTTGGGTTTAGTTGGATTGCCCGATCGAACTCAGCACTTGCGCCTTGAAAGTCGAATTGAAAACTCGCCCGCAACTCGCCGAGAGCAGCATGCGCCTCAGAGGAAGTGTCATCTAACGCGAGCGCCTTATCGATCGCCGCTTCGGCCGGGGCAATGCAATCCTTTGGCGCAGCGCCATTGTGGGCGGGCAACAATACCCACGCCTGAGCCAGTGCAGCGTAGGCGAGCGCATAGTTGCCGTCCTCCGCGATCGCAGCGTTGAAGAAGTCGATCGATTTTCTCAGATCAGCTGCGGTGCGTTTGTTCCAGAAAAAGCGGCCTTTGAGATACAATTCATAAGCTTGGGGATTCGCGGTCGGTTTTTTCTCGAGCAGAATCTTTTCCGTGCCGGTCAGTTTAGCCTCCAGGGTCGCGGCTATGGTCGTCGCGATTTCGCTCTCGACCGCAAATATGTCGGTTAGTTTTCGGTCGTAGGTGTCCCCCCAAAGATGGGAATCATTTGCCGCTTCAATCAACTGTACGTTCACACGGACCGCGTCGTTCGCTTTCTGCACACTGCCTTCCAGAATATGGGCGACGCCAAGTTGCCTTGCTATGTCGGGTAAATTCTGCGGCGTGCTTTTGTATTTTTCGGTCGAGGTGCGGGAGATGACTTTTAAGTCTCCGATCTTCGAAAGACGCGTGAGGATTTCATCCTGAATCCCTTCAGCGAAATAGGCGTTGCTTTTATCTTCACTCAGGCTTTCAAAGGGCAAGACGGCAATGGATTTTTTCGGAGGCGAGGTAGCGGGAGCATCTTGTCGCGGCCCCGGTGTGCTTTTCAGGAGCAAGAATTGATAGATAAGTAACCCACCAGCTAACACTGCGACGCCAACCACGAAGGCGGTAAACTTGCGCCGGCTCCATTGGGGAATGAATTCCTCCGGCGGGACATTCTCCGTTCGCTTCATTCCTTCCGGAGTCATCTCAAAGGCCCAGGCCACGAAAAGCGCGAGAAAGAAACCTACCGCGACAAAGACGACGAAAGCTTTCATCACCCAGGCAGGAGCCCCGAAGGTCGGTAATAGGATCGATGCTATCTGGATAACTAACCACGCAGCCACCGCGTATGCGACGGCCACCTTGTAGACATTGCGCCGCTTAAGCTCAGACAAGAAGCTCTTCGATTTCACTTGGTCGATAAAGCAACCCCAACTTTCAGCGCAAGCGAGGCGACAATTTCGCAAAGCGCGGATCACCGCGTAATGAGTCCCATTCCGGGAATAGCTTTAGTTCGCCATAAGATGGGCCCGCGGGAAGCTTACTGCCGATGGCTAACTCCTGGAGCGCGAGATCCCGTTCTCCGGTTAGGGCATGGACCCGCGCCAGGTTGGTCTTTTGCAGAGCGCCATCCAAGGCATCTTTATCGAGTGGGCTCAAGGCACAGGCCGCGCGCGCTTCTTCGATTGCTTTCGCCTTATCGCCCATCGATGCGTCGATAAAGGCAAGCATGCCGAGGGGGACGCTACTCTGCGGTTGCGAACGAACAAGTTGCTCATTTTCCGCACGGGCAACGACAAATTCAGCGTGAGCGGTCGGCTCGTCCTGTCTCAGACGTGCTGCCAATCCTTCACAGAAAGCAGTTGGAAAAAGCAGCTTCTCTCTCGGTTGGCGCGCCAGCGCCGCCACCGCCCGCTCGGCCGCGACCGGATCCCGCTCGCAAGCAGCCGCGAGATCGAAAGCATATTCCGCGACTTCCTCTTCCGCCCCCGGACCCTCACTTTCAATCTTACTTATCACTGCATGCAGCGGAGCCAGATTGGCATCGGCATCGCGATCAACCAACGCGCGGCGGACTCGGAGCGAATACTCGTTGGGTGCTGCAACAGCGCTCGATCGTAGATAGCGGCAGCTTTCTTTTACTGGCGCACGTTTGAGTAAAACTGGCCAAGATCCTCCAGCCAGGCACCCATTAGGGTCGAGCTCGACCGCGCGCACAAGTTTGCGAATAGCCTCGTCCCAGTTTCCCTGACGCCGTGCGATGTAGCCTAGAAATCCAGCTACCTCCGAGTTGTTAGGCAGGACTTTTGGGGCCTTCAACATTTCCGCCCGCGCCCGTCCATAATCCAGATAACCGAGATAGTAATGAATACCCTGGGCAAGATGTGTCTCACCCGCGTCAGGCTGTAACTTTACAGCCGCCTGCACACTCGCTTCCGCCAGAGCACGGCGCGCGTCTGTGTGATCGAAGGTGGCGTAAGAAGCATCGTGACCCAGCGCGAGCAAACAATGAGCGAGCTGGAATTGGGGATCGCGGGCCACGGCTTCGTTCAAGAGCCGAATGCCTTCGAGAACGTTCTCCCTCTCATTGCTTTGGTTTAAAATATCCGCGTCGCGAAGTTGTTTCGCTTTGAGGTAAAGGTCGTAGGCGACCAAGTCTTTGGTTGGTTGCTCTTCGATGGTCGCCTTTTCTGGGGAGGAGAGTCTTGCCTGAAGCTGGTCTGCGATGGCCTGCGCGATCTCACTTTGAATCGCAAAGACATCGGATAAGTCTCGGTCGTAGTTCTCTGCCCAGATATGGGTATCAGTACGCGCGTCGATTAACTGCGCGCTCACTCGGACCCGATTCGCGAATCGCTGCACGCTACCTTCCGGCACCGTTGCAACCTTTAAGGCGCGGGCTATCTCCGGAAGGTTGCGCACCGTATTAGCCTTATATTGCATCACGCTCGTGCGGCTGATCACCTTTAAGTCCGCGACCTTCACCAAATCTGTCAGGATTTCGTCCTGCACGCCATCAGTAAAGAATGCGTTCTCCTGATTGGCGCTCAGGTTTTCGAAGGGCAGGACGGCGATCGACTTTTTGTCGGAACCAGACGCGGCCTCGGTCGAACGCCAGATTTTAACGTCCAGCAAGGCGCCGGCGATGAGCGCGAGGCTGATAAGAAGAAGCGCAAAGGGGCGCCCGCTCCATTGCGGGATGAACTCGTTAGGCGGGACCCTTTCCGTTCTCTTCATCCCTTCGGGAGTCATCTCGAACGCCCAGGCGATGATGAGCGCAATCGGAAACCCTGCAGCGACGATGGTGACGAAGACGTTCATCACCCAAGTCGGCGCGGCAAAAGTGGGGAACAAAACCGAACCTGCCTGGATGAGCAGCCAGGCGATGACGGCGTAAGCAGCCGCGACTTTGTAGACGTTCCGCCGTCTCAACTCAGCGAGGAAATTGCGAAATTTCATCCGCGTAACCAGCGGACGTTACAGGATTTGATCGGGTGCGCGAAACGCAAAAGCTGCGGCGTCTTCTGGCCGGCGCCGAACTCACCTTTAGGCGATATGCCCAGTTTGCGGAATGCCGTGAGAAGGCGGCGCAGTATCGCGCGTACCGGAAACTCTTGTTGCTACCCGAGCCAGGGCGCGAGTTGCCGCTCGATTGCCGGGGTGAAGGCGATCCGGAAGTGGTCGCCGGTCTCGATCCGCACCGTCTCGCCGGCGCCACTTGTGACCAGCAACGTCACCGGCTGCCCCCCCGGCGACGAGGCGAGAATCTGCCGGACCGTGTGAAACTCATCCGCGGCCACGCCCGCGCCGAAGCGCAAAGTAATCGGACGCTGGCTGTGGATTTGTGCGAAGTCGTTCGGCGACGTTTCCTGTTCCTCTGTTTCCTGCACGCGCGCCGTCGCGGCGGCGATGTTTTCGGCAGTTAGCACTTTCACCTTTTGAGCGGTCGCGCGGATGGCTTCCTCGCGCCGGTCGAGTGTCCCGCGAACAGCGATCACGGTGCCAAGATTCAGGACGGTCGAGACGGTGACGTAAGTCTCATTCCAAAGCACTACCTCGAGCGTGCCCGTAAGATCCTCGATCCAGACGACGGCGAACGGTTTCCCTTCCTTCTTCGTAAACTTGCGGTCCACCTGCGCGATGGCGCCGGCGATGAGGAAACGCGTGCGATCCTCGGCTTCGCCTAACGACGCAATCGATTGGTATTTTCCGTCTGCAAAAAGGGGCGCGTAAGCGTCGAGCGGATGGCCGGTCACGTAGAAACCGAGCAACTCCTTTTCGTAGGAAAGCTTCTCACGCTCCGACCAAGCGACAAATTCATGACTGCGCCGCGTGATCGGCGCCGCTGGCACGTCGTCGCCAAAGAGCGAGACCTGTCCCGAGGCGCGATCGCGATGCGAGGAAGCGGCGGCCGCAAGCGTTTCCTCGATACAGGCGAAAAGTTCCGCACGCTCGCGCCCGAGGAAATCGAAGGCGCCTGCTTTCACAAGACTCTCGACGATTTTGCGGTTGGCGATGCGGGAATCGATGCGGCTGCAGAAGTCTTCGAGCGAAGTGAAGTCGCCGCCCCGCTCGCGCTCCGCGATGGCGGAAGCCATCGCGCCTTCGCCGACGTTCTTAATTGCAGCGAGGCCATAGCGGATGGCGTTGTGCGAGGCGGCCCTTCGGTCAGTCTGCGCGGAGCCTTTAGGGGAAGTCGAAGGATCCGAGGAAGCTTCCTGAATGGTTTTGAGCGAGGGCTTCCCGGCAGCTCGGCGGAATCCCTCGACTCCGTTCCGCTCCGCTCCACTCCGCTCGGGATGACCGTGTCCTTGAACGTCCTCCAATCGGCCTTCCTGCCCTTTCGGCGTCTCAGGTTCCGCGCGCTTATGGGCTTGGGCTTCCGGCGTAAACTTCAGCCCGCTGCGATTCATGTCGGGCGGCAAAATCGGTATGCCCATCCGCTTGCACTCGCCGACGAAGACCGAAATCTTATCCGTGTTATTGATCTCGTTGCTGAGCAACCCGGCCATGAACTCGACTGGATAATGCGCCTTCAGGTATGCCGTCTGGTAGCTGATCACCGCGTAGGCGGCGCTGTGGCTTTTGTTGAATCCGTAACCGGCAAACTTCTCGAGCAAATCGAAAATCGCGTTCGCTTTTTTCTCCGGGATATCATTCGTGCGCGCGCAGCCTTCGTTGAATTTGCTGCGCTCCTTTGCCATCTTGGCTTTGTCCTTTTTCCCCATCGCGCGACGGAGCAGATCGGATTGGCCTAACGAATAGCCGGCGAGCTTGTTCGCCGCCGCCATCACCTGTTCCTGATAAATCAGGATGCCGAAAGTATCTTCGGAAAGCTCCCGTAGCAGCGGATGCTCGTAACGGACTTTCTTTAATCCCTTTTTGCGCTGGATGTAGTCGTCAATCCACTCCATCGGACCGGGCCGGAAGAGCGCGATGAGTGCGATAATGTCGCCGAGATTCTGAACATCGAAACGCTTCGCGGTGCTCGTCATCCCGCCGGATTCCATCTGGAAGAGGCCGATTGTTTCGCCGCGATTGTAGAGCGCGAAACTGGCGGGGTCATCAAGCGGGATTTGCTTGAGCCAAAACTCCGGCTCACGAGCATGGATCAACGTGAGCGCGTCCTCGATCACGGTCAGCGTTTTCAGGCCGAGGAAATCCATCTTCAACATCCCGAGATCACCGAGCGCTTCTCCGGAGAACTGGCTCGTGACTTCGTTATCCTTGCTTCTCGTCAGGGGAATGAATTCGGAGAGATCGCGATCACTGATGACGACGCCAGCGGCGTGAACACCGGCGCCCCGCGAGAGGCCCTCGAGGAGGTTGCCGTATTCGAGCAACTGCCGCGTGGCTGGTTCCGTCTCCGACGCACGCTTCAAATCGGGATTCTTGGCCAGGGCGCCGGCGAGCGTGATGTTGAGTTCGTTCGGGATCATCTTCGCGAGCCGGTCAGCATCGCCATAGCTGAAACCGAGGACGCGGCCGACATCGCGGACCACGCTTTTCGCGCCTAACGTTCCGAAAGTGATGATCTGCGCGACGGCGCGCGCCCCATATTTTTGGCGGACGTAATCGATCACCTCGCCGCGGCGCGCCTGGCAGAAATCGATGTCGATGTCGGGCGGCGAGACGCGCTCCGGATTGAGAAAACGTTCGAAAAGTAGTCCGTATTGGAGCGGATCGATGTCGGTGATTTCGAGCACGTAAGCGATCAGCGAACCGGCCGCCGAACCGCGCCCGGGCCCGACCGGAATCCCCTTTCCCTTCGCGTAGTGGATAAAATCCCAGACGATCAGGAAATAACTGGTGAAGCCAGTGCTCTCGATGACTTCAAGTTCTTTCGTCAGGCGCGCGAGCAACGGGGCGTCATTGAGGGCGCGCTCGCCGTAGCGTTTGCGCAGGCCTTCGGAGCAAAGATCGCGGAAGAATTCCTCGCGCGACTTTCCGTTAGGCGGCTTGTATTCCGGGAATTTTGAGACGCCGAATTCAAATTTCAGATCGCAGCGTTCCGCGATCGCAAGAGTGTTTGTGAGGCTCGTGGGATGATCGCCGAAGATCGCGCGCATCTCTTCGGCCGGTTTGAAATAAAGTTCCGGCACGTAGCGCATCCGCTTTTCATCCTGAACCATCTTGCCGGTGCCGATGCAGATCATGACGTCGTGCGCCTCGTGGTGCGCGCGCTCGAGAAAATGCACATCATTCGCCGCGACCAGGCCGAGACTAAACTCCCGCGCGATTCCGGGCAGCTCGCGGTTGCATTTTCGCTGCGCTTCGATGCCATGATCGTGCAGTTCGATGAAGAAATTCTCCGCGCCGAGGATGTCCCGGTAAGTCGCCGCGCTCTCCCGGGCTTTGGCGAGATTATCGGACTGGAGCGCCATGTTGATCTCGCCCTTCAGGCAGCCGCTCATTCCGATCAGCCCCTCGGCATGTTGAGCGAGCAGATCCTTGTCGATTCGCGGCTTGTAATGCATTCCCTCGAGATGCGCCGTGGACATCAGCTTAACGAGGTTTTTATAGCCGGTCTCGCTGCGCGCGAGTAAGGTGAAATGATTCGCCGCGTCACGTTGTGAAGTCGGCCGATCCGTGATCCTGCCGGGCGCGATATAGGCTTCGACACCGATGATGGGTTTGATCCCCGCCTCAGTTGCCGCCTTGTAGAAATCGATCGCGCCGTAGAGATTGCCGTGGTCGGTGATCGCGACCGCCGGCATCTTCATTTCGACGGCTTTTTGCATGAGCGCCTTCACACGCACGGCGCCGTCGAGGAGCGAATACTCGGTGTGCAGGTGGAGGTGAACGAACGGGTCGGCGGGCATCTGCGCGCACTATAAACTTTGTGACGAAGCGGGCAAGAATTCGGACAATGACGGGTGCCTCACGAGAAAGGGCTGAACGGTCCCACAAAAGGCTTGACTTTGATTACGAAAAAACTGAAAACGGCTTCTTACTGAAATATATGAAAACACTCCGTTTCCCTCGACTGGCGACCTTCATTCTCTGCCTCAGCGGCGCCACCGCGTTTTCCGCGTCACCTGTCACACAAGGGCCGTTTTCGCCCTTTAGCAGTTCCCGCACTATTTATGACGCCTTCCATTCCTTCGGTCGGAACGACTCGACCGCACCGGCCGCGCCGGCGCCCCTGATCGTCACGCCGGCGGTTTACCCTAACGAGTTTCGCTCGATCAACGGTTCCGGCAACAACCCGCTCAACCTCGGAATAGCAGCGGCGCCGGTATTGCGCAAAACTCCAAATGCCTACGGTGACGGGATCGGCTCCCCTGCAGGAAGCACGCGGAAAAGCCCCCGTGAAATCAGCAACATCGTCAACGCGCAGGCTCAGGTTTTTCCAAATAGCGATAACATCTCGAGCTTTGTGTGGCAGTGGGGCCAGTTCACCGACCACGACATCAGCATCATCCGGAACGCGAGCCCGGCCGAAATTTTCAATATTCCGGTCCCCAAAGGAGATCCTCAATTCGATCCGCAGGGGCGAGGCGACAAGATCCTGCCTTTTCAGCGCTCCGTTTCGACGATTGTTGATGGCGTCCGGCAGCAGATCGACACCAACAGCGCTCTTCTGGATGCCTCCCAGATTTACGGCTGCGACAAAATTCGTTTTAACGCTCTGCGGGCTTTTGACGGGGCAGGTCACATGGCGACGAGCGACGGGAACCTGCTGATCTTTAACGTCAACGGCCTGCCCAACCAGCCGGAAAGTCAGCCGGGTAAAATTGTCAACCCAGCCGACTTTTTCCTCGCAGGAGATGTGCGTGCGAACGAGCAGGCCGGTCTCACCTGCATGCAAACGCTTTTCATGCGGGAGCACAATTACTGGGCCGACGTAATCAAGGCAGCCGACCCGACTTTGAGCGACGATGACATCTACCTGCGGGCCCGTGCCATCGTGAACGCGGAAACCCAGCTCATCACTTACCGCGATTTTCTGCCAATCATCCTCGGACCGAACGCCCTTGCTCCATATCAGGGTTACAACCTGAACGTTGATCCGCGGGTCGCGGTCGAATTTTCGACGGCGGCTTTTCGCGTCGGACACACCTTCCTGCCCCCGGTATTGATGCGTTTGAATTCGAGAGGAAATCCCAAGCCCGGCGATGTCGACCTTGGCGCAACTTTTTTTAACCCGCCTCTTATCACCGAAGGTGGAATCGAGCCTTTTTTGCGCGGGCTGGCAAAGCAGGTTCCTCAGGAGGTCGATGCCTATGTCATCGATGCGGTACGCAACTTCCTCTTCGGCGGCGTGAAAGCGCAGGGCTTCGACCTCGCGTCGTTGAATATTCAACGGGGACGCGACCACGGCCTGGGGAGCTATAATCAGATTCGAGTAGGCTACGGCTTGGCGCCAAAGGCGACTTTTGCCGAGATGACTTCAAACGTGGATTTCCAAACCCGGCTCGCCGCCGCCTATAGCTCTCCTGACGACGTGGATGTATGGGTCGGTGGTTTGTGCGAGGACCACGTCAATGGTGGGCAGGTCGGCGAGACCTTCTTCACCATCATCAAGGATCAGTTCGAGCGGCTCCGTGACGGCGATCGTTTCTGGTATGAGTCGTATCTGGACCCCGACACCCTCGCCACGGTCCAGCAGCAGACGCTCGGAGCCATCATCAAACGCAACACCGTTATCGGCAAAGAAATGCAGGACGAAGTGTTCCACGTCAATTGAGCGCACTCCGCGTCGCGCGAACGCGAAAGCCGACGGATGATTCCGTCGGCTTTTTGCTTTAACTACCCCGCACAAAGTTCAGGCGTCGAGTGGCGGGTCGGCATTTTCACTTCGCAGCTGGCAGAGCCACCGGAAACTAAAGGCACTCGTTAGGCTGAGGCTTGGGAACGATTGAATTCCTGCGATGGCTGCTCCCGCGGGCACCGGCGTTTAGCAGCCGGTTTCTCAATGTTCGCAGATTCCTTTGGATTTCCGCAACAAATGGGGGCAGCGGAATTCGACGCTTGCGCTCCCTGCGGGTTCTCTGATTTTCTTCTGCGACTCCGATTGATTATCGTCCGGATGCCGCCACTATAATTCACATGAAAAAGCTCGAAGCCATCATCAAACCTTTCAAACTCGAGGAAGTGAAAGAAGCACTCGCCGAACTGGGGATCGAGGGTATGACGGTGACCGAGGTGAAGGGCTTTGGACGTCAGAAAGGCCACACCGAGATTTATCGCGGCTCGGAATACACCGTCGATTTCCTCCCGAAGGTGAAAGTGGAGGTCGTGCTTGCCGACGACATGGTCGACAAAGCCGTCGGCGTGGTCGTGAGCGCGGCCAAGACCGGCAAGATCGGCGACGGCAAAGTTTTTGTGATTCCGGTCGAGCACGCGGTTCGCATCCGCACCGAAGAGATCGGTGAAAAAGCCGTCTAGCCGCGATTTTTTTAGAGAAGCGATCAAGCCCGAATGACCTGAACAAACTGGGTTATTCGGGCTCGCTTTTTTCTCATCCAGACCAGCTCCCAATTCATTATGCCTAACGAAAAGAAAACTCCGGCTGACGTCAGCCGAATGATCAAGGACCACGAGATCAAACTTCTCGATTTCAAGTTTACCGATCTTCCGGGCGCGTGGCAGCATTTCACGACCACGCTCACGGAATACGACGAGAATATTTTCACCGAAGGCCTCGGTTTCGATGGATCGAGCATCCGCGGGTGGAAAGCGATCGACGCCTCCGACATGCTCGTGATTCCCGATCCGGGAACCGCGTGGGTCGATATCTTTAATGCCGAACGGACGCTCAGCCTGATCTGCACGATCGTGGAACCGATCACGCGCGAGCCCTACGGTCGCGATCCGCGCGGGCTGGCGGAAAAGGCGGAGGCTTACCTGCAAAGCACCGGGATCGCGGATACGGCGTTCTTCGGTCCGGAAGCGGAGTTTTTTATTTTCGACGAGGTGCGTTTTAGCAATGCCGGGAATGCCGCTTTCTATGCGGTCGACAGCAGCGAGGCGCATTGGAACAGCGGGCGCGAGGAGTTTCCCAACCTCGGTTACAAAATCCGCGCGAAAGAAGGTTATTTTCCGGTCGCGCCGGCCGATACCTTGCAGGATTTGCGCAACGAGATGTGTCTGGAGCTCGAGAAAGCCGGCATTCCGATCGAGCGCCAGCATCACGAAGTCGCGACGGCCGGCCAGGCGGAGATCGATATCCGTTTCGCGCCGCTCAAAGTGATGGGCGACTGGATGCAGTATTACAAATACATCGTGCGCAACGTCGCCCGGCGGCACAACAAAACGGTGACGTTCATGCCGAAACCGATCTTCGGCGATAATGGGTCGGGCATGCACACGCACATCTCGCTTTGGAAAGAAGGCAAACCGCTCTTCGCCGGGAATGGCTACGCAGGACTGAGCGACATGGCGCTCTTTTTCATCGGCGGAATCCTGAAGCACGCGCCGGCATTAACCGCCATGACGAATCCGACGACCAACAGCTTTAAGCGGCTCGTGCCCGGCTTCGAGGCGCCGGTGAACCTCGCCTATTCGGCGCGCAATCGCTCGGCCGCGATTCGGATTCCGACGTATTCGGCGAATCCGAAATCGAAGCGGATAGAATTCCGCACGCCCGACTCGGCAGCGAATCCTTATGTGGCCTTCTCGGCGCTTCTTCTCGCTGGCCTCGACGGCGTGCAAAACCGGCTCGATCCCGGAGATCCGCTCGACAAAAATCTCTACGAACTTCCACCCGAAGAACTCGCACAGGTTCCGAGCGTGCCGGATTCCTTAGGCGGCGCGATCGCAGCGTTGGAGCAGGATCATGAATTCCTGCTCCGGGGCGACGTGTTCAACACCGACTTCATCAACAATTGGGTCCAGTTGAAACAGCGGGATTACGACGCGCTCCGGCTGCGTCCGCATCCGTACGAATTCCAGATGTATTACGACGTGTAGGCGCGCCAGCGCGCGTTCAACGTCCGAGATCGGATCGACTCGACGAGTTGATCGCCAAGATCTACTCTCGCAGAAAGAGGGGAAATGTCTTGCAAGCGCGGGAGAAAGTCGCATGCTCTCGTTTATGAATTTGCTCGCCCTGCTCTCGAATTTAGGCGGCCCGGATTTGATCATCATCCTGTTGATCATCCTCGTGCTCTTTGGGGCAAAGAAGCTGCCCGAGTTAGCCAAAGGAATGGGCCAGGCGGTGAAGGAATTCCAAAAGGCGAAGGATGAATTCAGCGACGAACTCCACAACGCGGGCAACACTCCCGCACCGGAAGTTCGCCGCCCCGAAGCCAGCGTTGCGCGAATCCCGGACGCGCCGACCGCGCGAGAAGTGCCGCCCGTCGCGCCCGTGAAGGAAGAAGTTCCGTCAGCGCGCGAAGTTTAATCTGCGGCTGATTTCAGCTGGTTGTCGTTTTCTCTCGCGACCTGATCGTCGATTTTGTTCGATGACAGCGGCGGCTTCTTCGTCTAAGGGTAGCGTCCCAAATTTCCCATGGCTGAAGACGATCTCAGAATGCGCATCAAAGAAATGATGGTGCAAAGCCTCATGCTCCAGACCCCGGCAGAGCAGATCGGCGACGATCTGCCACTTTTCGGGCCAGATGGACTGGGGCTGGATTCAATCGACGCGCTCGAGCTGGTCGTGAGCATGGAGAAGACCTTTGGCGTCGGCGTTCCGAACTCCGAAGTCGCGGGCAAGGCGCTGCGCAGCGTCAACACGATACACGATTACATTCTCGAGAAACGCCAACGTCCTGCAGCCTAACGAGTCTGCAGCGGTCGCGGACGAATCAGGTTCGGCGAAATTTTTGGCCAAATGACTCTCCGCAGATCGAGAGTCCGCGAAGCTGGGACGCCTTTACCAGCATGCGGGACGCTTGCGCTACCGGAGATCAGAAGGCTCTTGCTAGGCGGAGGTTTCGACCGCTTCAGTCCGCGCCGCGACGAGCTCGGTCAGTCCTGCGTCTCCGCGAGATTGATCGCGTCGATCAACTGCCGGTAACGCCCAAAGTCGGTCCTCTGGGGTTGCAACACCAGTCGCGGTAAATGCGCGATTTCCGGCTGATTCTTTTCCTGCGGGAGCGCCCCGCGCTGCTCGATTTGGCCGCTCCGGAGCATGTCGGCAAACTCGACGTTCAAATGCGCCAGCGCCTGCTGGGTCAGGCGATGTTTAATGCGATAAACCAAGCGGGATCCCACCCAGCGCGTTGAGTCGTAGTTTTTGTAAAAGAGCAGGATTTCGGCGACCGCGGCTTCGACCGTGTGCGCGATTTTGATGAAGTTGAAGTCCTCCTCCGAGATCAATCCCTGCCGTAGCAGGTGATCAGTCAGGAACCGCATCCAAGTCTCCCAGTAACTACCGTCGGGCCGATCGATGAGGACAATCGGGATGATCAGCGCCTTGCCTGTCTGCATGAGCGTGAGCGCCTCGAATCCTTCGTCCATCGTGCCGAAGCCGCCCGGGAAAAGCGCGTAGGCGTGCGTCTCTTTCACGAAATTCAGTTTCCGCGCGAAGAAGTAGTTGAAGTTTATCAACTTCAGATCGCCCTCGATGATCTGGTTCGCCCGCTGCTCGAAGGGCAGGCGAATATTGAGTCCGAAACTGTTCTCGCGTCCCGCGCCCCGTTGAGCCGCTCCCATGATTCCATCGCCGCCGCCGGTGATGACCATGAAGTGGTGCGCCACCATTTGCCGGCCAAATTCCTCCGCGAGCAACGCATCAGGATCGTTAGGCGCAGTTCGAGCCGAGCCGAAAACGACCACCTTTTTCCGATCGCGAAAAGGCGCGAAAATCTTCGCCGCATAGCGCAGTTCTTTCAGCGACCGGTTCATCAATTTAAGGTCTCCGATGCCCATTCCGTCACTGCCCATTTTCAGCGCCGTCGTGATCATCTCTTCGACCAGTTCGGGAGACTTTCCGCCGCCCCAATCATGGACCAGTTGTCGAATCCGCTGCTCGAATTCCGGCGCGACTCGAGGCGTCTGATTGATTGGCTGATCGACCGTCGCGCTTCCTGTAAAATCTTCCACACGGCAAAATCAGCGATTTCCGGGCCGGGCGCGAACAATAATGAGATCGTTAGGTAGATTTCAGGTCGGAGAGGATTTCATGCATGTGCCGGATCGGGAGCGAGTAGTGGCCTTCGCCCTCGACGAGGTGCGTCTGACAGTTCGTTAGGCGATCCGACAGCTCGCGCGCGAGCTTCCAGTGAAAGCTCCGATCTTTTTTCCCATGCCAGAGCCGCACCGGCACGCTGATTTCCTCGAGCTGAAATCCCCACGGCTGCGCATAAATCTCGGCATCGGTCATCAGTCCGTCGGCTGAGGCGCGCCAAGCCTGGCGCTGACTTTCGAAGCACGCTTCGAACGCCGCGATATCTCGCAGCACGGCGGCATCGCACGGCTGAAGCAGTTTCAGCAGTGCCGGGCGGAAACGGATCGGCAGCTTAATGGAAAGAAACGGCCGTACCGCACGGAAGGAAAACCGCAGTAGCTCGCGATGACGCGGGGAAAAAAAGAGCAGCCAGCGGTAGAGCCGTAGCAGCTTGCTCCGATCAACCATTTCGGCCAGCGGCGGCGCGCCGCTCACGACTGCGACCGCCTTCACCCGCTCCGGCAAAGCCCAGGCCGAGGCCAGCGTGTAAGGAGCGCCGCCGGAAATACCGATAATCTTGAAACGATCGATCTCCATTTTGTCAGCGAGTTCGCGCAGCAGCGGCGGCCAGTCGAGCAATTTGCGATTCCGCTGAAATGAAGAGTCCCGAATACCGGGGCGATCCGGGGAAATAATGCGCAGATTCAAATCGCGCGCGGCTGCGTCAGTCAGTTGCGCCATGGTCCGCGAACTGGGCCAACCGTGGAAAAAGAAAATGGGTTCACCTGTCGCAACTCCATATTCCGAGACCGCGATCGAGCCGCCATCGGCGAGCGAGATGATGGACGGTCGTGAAACAATCGCCATAAGAGTGACTACCAAAGCGGTGTCATCACCGTTGCCCTATGCCGAACCTGACTCTCAAGAACGTTCCAGCCGGCTTGCATCGTGCTTCGAAGAAGAGCAAGCCGCATCATGACAGTCTAAACAAAGAAGTCACCGCAACTCTGCAAGCCACGACCGAGAAATCATCCCCGCGAGAGGTTGCCCGGCAGCTCGCGGAAGCGCGTGAGACGCACAAGAAATTCGAAGCGTCACCAGCCTCGCCGAGGTTCAGAAATTCATGGTCGTCGATACCAACTTCATCTGCTTGCGTTGAATTCCCGCTCCAGAGACGACGCTGGCGGATCGGTTGTTAGACGTGAACCGGAGTGGACCACGCGCATTGCTTCGGCTGGGTCTTTTGGAAGGCGATGGTTCGTTAGGGCCGACCCGGCTCGCTGATCGCTCCGGCAGCGATCGACGTATTCCATGCACCGCCCACGACTGCGAGTTCGTCGCGGTGGCAAGGGAACGCGGGTTCGGATTGGTGATGATGAATCACCGAATCTTGCCTAAGTTTCCGCCCCTCGCGCTCCCGATTGTCCGGATTTCTCGCATCCTGACGTTCGTCGATTGGACGGCCACTTGCGGTCGCGCTACGCTTCGCGCTTCACGATGCCGCAATTTTCTTATCGTGCCCGCAACGCGCAGGGTGGTCTGGTCGAAGGAGTATTAAACGTGGCCGATCGTTCCGTCGCGATTCGGCAAATCGAGCAGCAACAATGCGTGCCGATTCGGATTGACGCGATCACGACTGCCCCGCGCGTCGTCGAAGGGAAAGCGACGGCCGCGGCCACCGCGTCGAGCGCATCGACGCAGAACCTCAAGGTTCCCCACGGCCAGTTGCTGGTCTTCACCGAGCAACTGGGACACTTGCTCCAGGCGGGAATGACGCTCGATGAAAGCCTCGGGATTCTCGAGAAACGCCTCAAGCAGCCGAAGCTGCAGCAGATGACGCACGCGCTGCACCAGGCGCTGGTCGATGGGCGCAGCTTTTCGCAGGCGCTGCGAGATTTTCCGCGCGTGTTCTCCCCGCTCTACGTGAACATGGTCGGTGCCGGCGAAGCGAGCGGCGCGCTTCCGGAGATCCTCACGCGCGTCGTGCAGCATTTGATGCAGGAGAAAAATCTGCGGGACCGGGTGCAGCAGGCTCTGATCTACCCGGCTTTCCTCGCGCTCGCTGGTTCGGCATTGATCATCATCTTCATCACTTTCATGGTGCCGCAACTGACGAATTTCATGTCGCAGACCGGCGGCGTGCTCCCGTTGCCGACCCGGATCTTGCTCGAAACCAACCACCTCATCGTCTATTATTGGTGGCTCTTCATTTTGCTCGTGTTGGCGGGCTCAGCCGGCTTCAAAGCCTTCGTGCGGAGCGAGGAAGGTCGAATCACCTGGGATCGCCTGCGCCTTCACCTTCCCGGCTACGGCCGGATCAAGCAGCATCAGTATTACGCGCAGTTCTCACGAACGTTAGGCACGTTAATGGAGAATGGAATCCCGCTCTTGAAGGCGCTCGACTTGGTGACAGAAATCGCGGCCAATAAATACCTCGAGAAGAAGTTGCGCGATGTGCGGCGCGCGGTGATCGACGGAGCGAATCTCTCCAGCGCGCTCGCAGCCGAGAAACTGTTTCCTGAGCTTTTCACCGACATGATGGCAGTCGGCGAACAGACGGGACATTTCGCGCGCACCATGCAGACGATTGCGGATGTTTACGAGCGGGAACTGGATCGGACCGTGCAGATTATCTCATCGCTGATCCCACCGGTGATCATCGTCTTCATCGCCATCATCGTCGGCTTCGTGGTTTACAGCATTCTCTCCGCGGTCTTCGAGATGACGCACAGTTTGCAGTTCCGGCCTCACTAAGTTAGTCTCGGCGCCGATGTTGATCCGCGCCGTCGCGCTCACTTGTCTGCTGGCTTTCGCTCCTTTTGCCCGCGCACAACAAGCGATCGAAAACAGCGACGGCGACTGGTTGAAGCCCAGCGCGTCGACCGCGGGCGCGCCCGACAGCGCGTGGCTTGACCTGCGCCAGATCGAGTCCTCCCAGGCCACGACCCAGGCCGCGCCGGCCTGGGTTGAATCAGTTTCTTTCGTCTCAAACCAGCGCAATCCCGAAGCGCCCGCGCGCAGCACCTTTCGGATTCGGATCAAACGGCCTAACGACGACTGCCAGATCCTGCTCTTCCGGCTCTTTTTCGACGACAATCCGAAAACACAACCGGAGCTGATCGCGTGGGATGAATCGGGCTCCCAGGTCCTGCATTCAGGTTCGTTAGGCGAAGGCACCGGCCTGCCGACTTCGGTGAGCACGGTCGTCCCCATGATCGGTGTGACCGCGATCGATCTCGACGTGCCGGGCAACGGCCACTCGATTCGCGGCGCATATCTCGATTGGATGAAAACGACAACCGTGATGTCTCCGATCCACGCCGAGCATCGCGAACTTGTTGCGAAACAGTTTGAGACGGCCGCCCCGCTCAAGGTGACAGCGAAAGACGCGGAACTATTCGGCACGGTTACGGCGCCGCTCGCGCATGGCACCATCCCGATCGGACCGAGCGTGAAAGAGAGTGCATCGTTCCAGTTCGATCTCGAAGCCCGGCCGCTCGTCGCTCTCCTCTCTTTCGAGCTCGCCAGCCCGCAAATTGACGCCGCACCGGAGATTTATGTGAACGGCGCGGACCTCGGCGTAGTCTCGCTAGTGCTGCCCGACCTGGCGGACCCCGGTTATCGCGGTCTCTCACGCAGTTTGCTCGACGACATGAAATTTCAATACACCGGCTGGCTCCGCGGTCAGATCACCATTCCCGGCTCCGTCTTGAAGGCAGGGACGAACAATGTGACTGTGATGGCAGCCGCGGGCACGCCCCACTCGGCTCTCCGCGGCCCGCAGATTCAACTCAAATATCTTTGGGACAAGTCTGATTACCTGCTTCTGCCGGTGAAATAAACCGACCGTTTTTATGCGCAAAAATCAAAGTGCTTTCACCCTCCTCGAGATCATGCTCGTGGTTACGATCATCGCTCTGCTCCTCGGCACCGCGATCTACAAACTTGGCGGCAACGTCGAGTATGCGCGGCATAATCGCGTCGCAGCCGATATCCAGAGCATTTCCACACAGCTCAAGCTTTACGAGAGCATGAACGGGTTTTACCCAACGACCGAACAGGGCTTACAGGCGCTCGTGACCCAGCCGACCAGCGATCCGCAGCCGCAGCGCTGGTATCAGCTCTTCAAGGAAATGCCAAAGGATCCCTGGAACGACAACTACATCTACCTCAGCCCCGGCCGGAAAGACCCGACCGGATTTGATCTCTATTCCGCCGGCCCCGACCGGAAAGCGGACACGCCGGACGATGATTGGGGCGGCGCCTAACGAAGATCGATCGGCATGGAGAAAGCCGGAACCCAAGGGGCGCTCGGCATTTCTACAAAAGACTGTGTTGTCCGATTTCTTGTGACGGACTCGCGCCTAACGGATACTGGCGATCGACTTGGAAAAGATTAGTTATCCGGTTCGTCGTTCCCCGGCCGCGGCTGGACGTGCGGCGTTTGTTGGAACGGCTTGTTCCCGTTCTCGCCGTTCCGCCGAATGAGTGAACGCGTGTAGGGCGGCGGCGTCGGGATGGTGGGCACCTGCATCGGGTGCGTCACCGGCATCGGGATGGTCCCTGGAGAACGGCCGGGAATTCCCGGCACGGCATTGCCCATCGCTGGTCGCACATTCTGCGGCGTCGGGTTGTGAATCGCCTCGCTCAGAATCGCCTCATTGAAGGACAGAGTCGCAACCTGGCCGCCCTTGGTCAGTGTCACTTTGGTTTCCCCGACCCGATCGGACCACTGGATGTCGGGAACCGAATAGCCGTCCACATCCTGACCCGTTGTCAGGTAAAGTTTGAAGTCCCGGTTTGTGGTGGAAGCGATCGTGACGAAGTCGCCCTTTTCCGAATGACCCGCATTCGCGACGTAAAGTTCTTTCGCGAAATCCGGCGTCACACCAACCGGCGCGCCTGCGCTTGCCACCGCGAACGGCGAATGTTTCAGCATCGGTTCGTAGCGGGAAAAATCCGGAGCTTTCGGCAAATCATCATCCGCCCAAGCCGTCGTTAGGCCAAAAGCGAGGGCGGAGAGCAGGAGCAGGGTTTTCGTCTTCATTTCGGTGCGCCGGCAGGCTTAAACCACTTCGCGATCTTAAACCGCCCGCGCATTACGGTCGGGTCGCTGCTGTCGATCATCAAGTTTGTACTCTCGAACACGATGAAGGCGTCCGGGTGTTGCGCGTCATAGAGGAAATGAACCAGCGGCTCCCAGCCGCTCTTGGTTTCGAGCGTATCGGAGACGGATTGATGGGTCGGCGTTTTTTCCACCCCGCCGAGCTGCGGGTTCTCGATTTGGACGTTGTATTTGTTCCCGATGCCCTGGAGCCGCGTGAGCAGGGAAGAAGCCTCCGCCGGATCAGCCAGAATTGGCTGGTGTTTCTTCAGCCACTCGGCGCGATGCGTCCACATGTCATATTCCCTGAGGTAAACTTTCTGTTCAGTTCGGGCGGAATTGCGCGCGGCCCAATCGGAGCGCAGGTCGACGCTCCTCCCGAGGAGCGCGTTCCAGATCGCGATATTGACGAGCAGGAAAAGGACGGCGGCGACTCCGAGCGTCAGCATGCGCTCGCGTTTGTTCATGCGCTCGAAAAAGGAGAAGTTCATTTCGGTTTTCCTTCGAGGCGAAATTGCGCGTGCCCGTTAGGCAAAATCCGCGGCGGCCCGAGCTCGAAAGTGAACGCGCGCAGACCGGGATTGGCTTTCACCTTGTCGGCAAATTGATAAGCGAGCGCGGCGTTCGGCGCCTCGCCCTGCACCGAAAGACTCCGCGCCGACTGATCGTAAACCGTGATCTGCACATCCTTCGGCAGGCTCTGGAAAAGATGGAACAAGACTTCGACCGGATAAAAGCGCGGATCGATCGCAGGCGCGAGCGCCTTCCAATTCGCTTCCGTGCTCTTGACGAAATCGACCTTTGGCTGGTCGCGCTCGATCGCTTTTTTCACGCGACCGACCTGCCAATGGATGATGAGAACGTAGAGCGCGAAGAGCGCAAACAGCCCTGCGTAAATTCCACCGGCCCAAAGGAGCCGCTTCCGCCACTGGGCGCGCCTAACGAGTGCGAGCCGGCGCGCTTTCCACTCCTCCGGCGCCAGATTTAACTTCACCGAAGCCGGTGGCGTCTCGGGCGCAATCAGCGCGGGGCGTTGCGTGAAAATCCTCTCGATCGTGTCGCGCAACGGGAGGCAGCTTTCGTCGAGCAGAACGCTCGGGAAATCGCTGCTCACGCCTTGCAATTCGGCGCTCAGCGCCATCTGCGGCAAGTCGCTCTCCAACTGAGCCGGCTCGCTGTTTGCCAGCGTCCGGGTAAAACTGATCTTTCCGTTCTCGCTGATCGCGGAGATGAGCTTTTCGCCTTCCGGGTAAATGAAAAGTGCGCGGCCCTCGGCAGCATGGGAGGCGGCGCGTTGCCGCGCGTAAACGGTGACTTGTCGCGGGATAAATCCCCGGGAAAGGAGCGGTCCGGCCAGATCGACCAGCCGCTGGTTATGGACCGCGACGGCGGAGACGACGCTGTCGGTCTCGCCCTGCTCGATCACTTCATAATCGCTCGTTACTTCCTCAGGGGGGTAAGGCAAAGTTTTCTCCACCTGGATCCGAACCATCTCCGCAAATTCGGACGGATCCACGGTCGGAAGCCGCAAGCGTTGCGCGAGAATGGCGTCGATCGGCAGGCCGAGGATCACTTCGTCAGTAGCCGAGAGAAGATCGGCTGCTTCATTTAAGTCGCTGACGGAACGGACGTCCCAGTTGCCGTTTTCGTTGCCTGCGCGCGTGAGATTCCAGCCGGTGCCCGAGGGGGCGATGAAAACAGGTTCGGATGACGGTTCGATATTTACAGTTCCTTCCAACGAATCATCTGGGTGATTCCGGTCTTCCGGATAATCATTTGGACCGTGCGAGTCGCATCGCCGGACTTCCCGACGCTGACGACGCGCATGACCTTGTCCTTGAAGCCGATCAGCCCCGAGAGCTGCGCAAATTGCTCTGCCGAGAATCCGAGCGCAACTCGAACCTGATCAAGCGATTCGAATTCCGGATCGTCGTCCGTGCCGTCGATGCCGTCGGGCCCGCGACGCAGCTCGAGGAACCGGTCGACGATCGGCTCGGTCATACCGGGCAAGGCGAGAAGCACATCGCGGTTCGCCCACGCCAGGTCCACCGGCCCGCTGCTGTAGAGGGTGAAATCGGCATCCCAGTTGGGCTGCGAAGTAAATTCCTCCCAGCCCCGGACTTCCTTCAGCTCCTCGATTCGCTGGAGGAGCGCATTCTTGGGATGATAATTCGCGCTCTCCTCCGCGCCGTTCAGCCTAACGAGATCATCTGGATCAACATAATCGAGCAGGCAGTCGATCATCTGTTCGCGCTGGTTCAGCTCAACCCCTTTCTCCTCGAGGTAGCGGCGCAGGACCTCGATCCGCTGCGGATTTTCACCGGCGACGATCCAGGTGAGATTGATCCGGCCGCCTTCTCCGGTCATTCGTGCTTCGTAAGTCTGTCGCGCGCCTAACGAACCATGGAGAACGATGTCGCCCGCGTCGACATTCGGATCGAGCGCGATCTCCGCACCCGAGCAGGCGGCGGCTTCGGCTTCGAGCGCACGGCTTGCGTTGCCGGTCAAAGTGATGCGGGAATCGATATCGAGCGCCCAGTTAATAATCAGGGCACTGAGCAGGAAGAGGGCCCAGAGCGCGAGCATGAGCGCGGCCCCGCTGCGCGAGTGGTGGATCGATCGTTTCATTTAAAGCGGCGTGCGGCGCAGCGGGATCACCGCCTGCCACGGAACAGTTCCTCCTGCGCGCTCCAGAGTCACCCGGACGAGATGCGGCAGCGTGCCGCGATCGGTCCACCGATCGACCCACGCGTTCAGGCGCGGGTCAAAATAGCGAATCTCCATGCTCCGGAGATCGCCGATCAACGGCACCCACGATCCCTTGTTGGCACTCGATGGCTGGATCGACGAAAAATCAGTCGCCTCGGTCGAATCATCGTCCGCCGCACGATTGACCCCGAGCTCCATGAAGTCGGTTCTCGGCACCGGCTGCAAACGGAGCGTGACCGAATAGTCGCCGCTCGCGTAGCGCGTGAACAGGCCGGGCCCGGCCGAACAGATCCAGGTCATCTCGTCACGCGATTTGCCTCCGAATTTGAAGGGCTCTCCCCCAAGCGTCCCCTGCCCTGGCGGCAGACTCTGTAGTTGCTCGGTCAGCAGCCTGACCAGACCGGCGTAGCGCGCGTCTTCCGCACTGGTTTCCGAAGAAACGCGAACCGCGACGAGATTTGTCGCCACGAACCGATAAATCGCGACCGCCATCAGCCCGAGAATCGCGACCGCAAGCGTGATCTCCAGCAGGGTAAACCCGCGCGTTCTGCGCTTGGGCCTAACGACGGGTTCAGAAAACCCCGTCATGCCGAGCGAAGCCGATGGATCCCGCGACGCACCCTGAGAGTTCCGAATCCGTCTTCCCCCGACTGCGCTTCGCTTTGCTCGGCGCGACCGAGCACTTAGATGCCGCCTAGCCAGCCCGATAAACATAGAAGACCAGTTGCCGCCGCTGGTTCACGCCGCCGCGCGTCCATTGCGCGGTCAGCGTCACCTGCGTGATGCCATCCACGACGGTGTTGTCATTGTTTTCGAGCTCTTTTGGCTGCGCCTTTTGAATTAGCCTAACGATGCCGTAGCCGGTATCGATCTTGTCCTCTTTCGACGCGTCCGGCGTTTGCGGCGTCGCCTGCACTTCCGCCATCCGGTTGCTCATGAGCAGGCCGACCCGGTTTTCCTCTTCGCTCAGCTCGCTCGCGTTCAGACAATTTTGCACGGAACGCCCGAGCGCGAGGACGCCGACCACAAAGATCGTTAGGCCAAGAAGCACTTCGTAAAGTGCGAAGCCGCAAATTTTCCTATCTCGCCGCATAACGAACGATCGAGGGGCGCGCGGTCAGCGGCGCGTAATTGACTTCCCAGGTTCCATCCCGCCCGGCAAAGCTGACGTTGGCCGGTTCACAGGTGCCCGACGGCCAGAAAATCCACTCCGCCGGCGGATCTTTCTCAAGGGCGGCCGGCAGCTTGAGAGAAAACCGATGAGCCTTATCGAGCGAGAGCTGTGCGACTGGCACCTCGCCGTCAGATTTCGCCAGCGCCTCCGGCCGTAGGACGATGGCGTCTTTTTGCCAGACGATCAGGTAAGGCCGGCGCTCTTTTACGCTGTGTTCCTGCGCCTGGAGGACGATCTGGTTCATAGAGGTAAGCGAACGCTGGAGCCGTCGATCCGCGAGCACACCCTGCACGCTGGGGATCGCGAGCAGCATCAGGATCATCAAGATGAAAACTGAAATCGCGATTTCGATAAGGGTAAAGCCCCGGGCGCGATGCATAAGCGATTTTAAACTCTCGCGCGCAATTCACAACATGGCGGCCGCCGCCCGGAACCATTCGGTCACGCCGAGCGCAGTGAAGTGAAGCAAAAAGAAGTCAAGGACCTCGCGGATTTGGAAAGAGCGCGAACAAGAGCCTTCGCGATATTCCGAACCTATCTTTCAACTGGACCTTATTTGCGGATCCCAGGTCGACGCAATTCAAGGAGCGGCTCGCAGTAATCGCCGGGAAATCTCCCAAAACACGGAGGAAGGCAGCGCAATTTACCGCTAATAAAACGCAACCAGACGACAGCACCGCGCGTTGTCTATGGTAAGCTTGTCCGCAGTGATCACGTCCGCCGCCAGCACGTCGACCCTTCCCGCGCCTGCTCCGGAAATGCGCGCGCCGCGGCTTGGCGTGGCTGCGAAACTGTTCATCGCCTTCGCGGTCTTGGGCGTTCTGGCGATGATGATCTGGCAAGGAATCGCCGTTGGCGGATCGCCTGATCCGACTGCCGCGAACACGAGTCCAACTGTCGCCGCACTCGATATCGCGATTCTCGTCTTTCGAGAAGGTCTCGAATGCATCCTCGTGATCGCGGCGATCACTGCGAGCATGACAGGACCCCGGCGCGCCTGTCGGCGACCCGTCGCCTGGGGCGCCGGTCTTGCCTTCATCGCAACGCTTATCACTTGGATGATCGCGGTCCGGATCATGAACTCGTTGGCGGACAACGTTTCTGCCCTCAACCTCCAGGCCGCCACCGGTCTACTTGCAGTCGTCGTCCTGCTCGTGATCATGAACTGGTTCTTCCACAAGATTTATTGGGGCGGGTGGATTCGTCACCACAATCGGCGCCGGAAGAGCCTGCTCGGGGCAGGGCCGGAAGCTTCCCAGCGCCGGCTCGTTTGGGGTTTGATCTTGCTCGGATTCACCTCGCTCTACCGCGAAGGCTTCGAGGTCGTGCTCTTCCTGCAAACTTATTATCTGCGTCTGGGCGGCGGACTGGTTTTAAAAGGCGCACTTTTGGGGCTGATTCTTTCCGGTTTCGTCGCGATCCTGACGTTCGTCCTGCAGCAACGGCTTCCTTATCGGCAGATGCTCGTGACGACGGGAGTGTTGCTCGGCGGCGTACTTCTCGTCATGGTCGGTGAACAGGCGCAGGAGATGCAGCTTGCGAGCTGGATTTCAACCACGCCGGTTCCTGGCCTAACGAACGTGATTCCCGACTGGGCCGGCCTCTGGTTCGCAATCTTCCCGACTTACGAGACGCTCGCAGCGCAACTGCTGGCCGCGGTCATCGTGATTGGTTCCTACTACGCGGCGCGACGCGTCCGCTGCACCGCCGAGGTCGCGCCCGAGTCCGCGCCGGGGTCGACTCTCGAAACAGCGCCTCGTTAGGCCGATTCTGGCCCATCCCGCTGGTGACTTCCTACCCAGGCAGAGTTTTTGGGACGCTTCGCATCAGGCGTCGGAACGGGAGTCAATTATCCAAGCTCAATGCGAACCGTTTGCACGTCACCTTCCACGCTCACATCAACCACCCGCGGCTCGCGTTTCAACGGAATGACGCTGATGCTGCCGTCCCGCTCGAGATAGGCGGTTTTGATCTTCGAAGGATCGGTTTGGTCAGTGTTCAACCGGATGACCTGCAAGATGCCGATCAGCACGACCATCATTGGCGAGCAGCATCTTGAGAACGAAGCGGTAGTTCTTCAGATACGCGACGATCTCTGACAGCCGCTGCGTCAGACCGACGTTCAGCATTGTCGAAATCACGAAGATTGGGGCGACGATTCGAACGGCAATTCTCAAAAACTGGAACATTCGCGTCCTCATCAGCGGCTTTGGGAAGGTTCGCGCGCCATCTTCTTTAGCTCGCCGCCTTCGGTGTTCGCACGACGCAGCGAAAGCCGATGTGACAGGCGGAAGTCTCAACCGCTTCGCCCTGCCGCGCCGCCGGGCGATAGCGCAGGCGGTAATTCGGCGCGCATAAATGAGAGCCGCCTTTCAAAACTTTGCGCGAAATCTCCGTGCGGCGTTGATCGAGAACGCCACTCTGACCGGTCGATTGGACCCGCCCATTGTGGGGTATGCAACACGGTTTTGCGACATGTGAAGCGTGGTGCGGTCAGAAAAGATCTCTCGTCCATTCCCAGACGTTGCCCACCATGTCATACAAACCGTAACCGTTCGCCAGAAACAGACCGACCGGCGAAGTGCCTTCGTACCCGTCCGTGTTCAAGTTCTCCCAGGGAAACTCGCCCTACCACGTATTCGCCATCATTCTGCCTTCCGGAGCAAACTCGTCGCCCCAAACAAAGACCGCGCCTTCCAATCCACCGCGCGCGGCAAACTCCCACTCCGCTTCGGTTGGCAAACTCTTGCCCCCCAGGCTGCAAACGCTTCGGCGTCCTCGTAAGCAACATGAACGACCGGATGAGTCTCGCGCCCGGCAAGATGGCTTCCGGCGCCTTCGGGATTTTTCCACGATGCGCCCGGCTCATAGGACCACCATTGAAGAAAATTCTTCAGACTGACGCGGTGCGGCGGCCGCCGAAAAACCAGCGACCCGGGAACGAGCAGGTCGGCGTCCACACCCGGGTAGTCGGCCGGGTTGGGCGCGCGTTCGGCGACGGTGATATATCCGGTTTCAGAGACGAAGCGTTCGAATTGGGCGTTTGTGACCAGATGCTCGTCTATCCACAGGCCATCCACTGCCGCTTTGTGTACCGGACGCTCTTCGGAATAAAAATCGTTTGATCCCATCTGGAACGTCCGCCAGGAACCCAAACCATCTTTTCGAACGGCGGCTCCGATGGCGCTCCGTCTTTGCCCGAGTGTGCTGTCGTTGCGCTTGCCATCACGATTTCCCTGCCGGGGCGTCATTAATCCCTTCCGCCGACACGTGCGAGACCAGATCGTCCAATCGGGCTGCGGATGAACTCATGATCCAGAGTTTAATGATCCCTCGGCTATTTCGTACCAATAGGCCCGATTGGATTGCAGCCAATTCGGCGCATATCACGCGGCCTTGGTTTGTTAATGGAAGCTTCTTTGCTGAGTTTGGCGATTCGCGCGCCCCTTGTCCACCATCTCGCGCGTCGGCACGCTTAGGTCCGCGAACGTTCAGACTTACTTAGAGACGGAGACAAACTTCTGCGGCTGAAGGTCTATCCGCGGCGGGTTGGAAGACGGAGACTCTGCTATCGCGATGGCCAGCTCGTTTTCGCTTTTTTCGAGCCGTCTGGAAACAGGGAAGCACGGCATGAGTCAGGCGCGAAAGGGATGAAATCCTGTTTCGAAAATGGGAAATTAGCGACTCACCAATGCCAATCGCAACAGGCGCGAGCCGATCTGACTGCGTCCCAAACCCAGGGGAGCACTGCGGGATTCGATCGGTTTCATTCGCCAATCGGGCGATTCCGGAGGTGGACATTTCCACCTCTCCGGCATCGACGCGTTTAGCTCGCTTCTTTTCGAAGAAATCGCCCGCCGGCCTCTGCGTATCCTTGTTCACATGGTAAGTAGGACACGCGGCCGCGAATTGCGCGGTTTTCATTTTACCGTCGATAATCTCGTGGCTTGCCAGACCCTGGGGGGCGCAGTGTTCATAGGTCGGAGCGCATCCGCGCCGGACTGGATAAGAGCCCGCTCCGCGCCTAGTGAAACGAAGACGCGTCGCGTCTGAATCATTCAACAATCATGCACGAGATTCCATTGATCACGACCATCGCGCTCGCGCTCATCGTTGCGCTCGTCTTTGGTTTGCTGGCAAGGCGTCTCGGGTTTTCCCCGATTGTCGGGTACCTGATCGCAGGCGTGCTGATCGGTCCGCACACACCCGGAGTGGTCGGCGACGCGAAAATCGCCGCCCAACTGGCCGAGATCGGCGTTATCCTACTGATGTTCGGCGTCGGTCTGCATTTCAGTCTCAAAGACCTGCTTGCGGTGCGTTCAATCGCCGTGCCGGGAGCACTGGGGCAAAGCACCGCCGCCACTCTGGCCTGCGCGGCTCTTGCCGTGGCGATTGGCTGGACCTGGCATGTCGGGTTAATTCTCGGCATCGCTGTTTCGGTCGCGAGCACCGTGGTGCTCCTGCGTGCTTTGATTGACCGCGGCGGCCTCGATACGCCGGAAGGACACGCCGCTGTCGGATGGCTGATCGTCGAGGACATCATCACTGTTCTCGTGCTCGTGCTCCTGCCGCCGCTCGCAGCTACCACCGGCAATGGCGCGAGTCTTTGGCAGACGATTGGTCTCGCCCTCCTCAAGTTGGCCCTTCTCACCGCGATCGTGATGCTGGCCGGGGCGCGCTTTGTGCCCTGGTTGCTTTGGCGGGTCGCGCGCCTGCGCTCACGCGAATTGTTCACGCTGACTGTGCTCGTCATGGCGATTTGTGTGGCGACGATTTCCTATGTGGCCTTCGGCGCTTCGCTCGCGCTCGGCGCGTTTCTGGGCGGTATGGTCGTCGGTCAATCGAAGGTAAGCGATCAGGCCGCGGCAGATGTCCTGCCGATGCGCAATGTCTTTGCCATTCTCTTCTTTGTCGCAGTCGGGATGCTCTTTGACTACCACGCCGTGATAGAATCGCCGGGACTACTCCTCGGCGTTCTGGCCATCATCCTTCTGGTCAAACCGCTTGCTGCGCTCGCGATTGTCATCATCAGCGGGCATTCGCTCAGGACCGCCCTCACTGTCGCGGGCGGACTTGCCCAGGTGGGTGAGTTCTCCTTTATCCTAGGGGACATGGCACAATCGCTGGGGTTGATGCCGGGCGCAGGCAACAACGTCATCGTCGCGGCGGCGATTGTTTCGATCAGTCTCAACCCCTTCGTTTTTCGCCGGATGCTCGCGCTCGAACCGGTCCTCGGCAGAAGCGCCTTGCTCTCGAGGTGGCTGGCCGGGCGAAGTGAAAAGTTGGGCGCGCGAGCCAACGAAACGGCCGCGGAACGTATGCAGGATCCTGGCGCGATCGTAGTCGGCTACGGACCGGTTGGTCAAACCGTCACGCGCTTGCTCGCCGAGTTCGAGATTAATCCGATGATCGTCGAGACAAATGTCGATGCCGTTCTTGAACTCCAGCAGCGCGGAAAGCAGGCGCTCTTCGGTGATGCCTCGCGACCGGAAATCTTGCGCGCGGCTCGGCTTGACGCGGCGGCTTATCTGATCGTGACGGTGCCGCAAGCAGAAATCAGCCTGCAAATCATTCAGGCGGCACGCGAAGTGGCGCCAGTGATTCGAATTCTGGCCCGCGCAGAATACATCAACCAATCAGATGCATTCACGGAGGCCGGCGCCACGATGATCCGTTATGACGAAGTGGAATCCGCGGCCGCGCTTGCGGAAGCCTTGCTCCAGGATATCGACGTGCCGGCGGAACAAATCGGGAGTCTGGTCGGTGATATTCGCCGGGAACTCTCACCGCGTCGCGACAGCGGCCGGGTCCAGGTCTGATAGGACGTCAAATCTTAGAACATGCCGCAAATCAATCCCGACTCCAGCCGTTGTAGCGTCCGCAGTCTTTAGCGGAGATGACGATGTGCGGGTGTGCTTCGAATTGCGCTGAGACAGCGCGGGCTACATTCCTCGACCAATCGAAGACTCTGGGCGGCTGGTCGTCCTCTGCTTTTGAACCAAACAGAATCATCCGCAAGCGCGTATTCTCAGAGGAGGCCCCTATGAAACTCACGATTCTGTTAACGCTTGTCTGCGTGTCGGCAGCCGTGGCAGCAGAGCCAACCAGCACGCCAAGCGCCGCATCGGACGCAAAAACCTTCGAACCGCCCCAGCTATGAAGACGTGAAGGATAACGACAAGGCGATGGACCAGGCAGTCGCGAAAGCGCGCGAAACGCTCGGTTTTTTCCTGGCCGCTCTGAAGGCAAAGAAGCCGGACTCGAGAGACTTCGAAGTGAAAAAATGCGTCATTGATGGCGACAATGTCGAACACCTCTGGCTGCGTGACGTGAGTTGGGATGGGAAAGTTTTTCACGGGAAAGTGGATAACCAGCCGCTCGATGTCGCGAATGTGCGGCTCGGGCAAAAGGTCACTCTGGACCCTCAGGATCTGACGGATTGGATGTTCGTAAAGGACGGCAAACTCATGGGCGGTTTTACCACCCGGGTGCTTTACAGCCGCCTTTCACAAGATGAACAAGCGCGGTTTCGCGAGCATTCCGATTTTTCCATCGAAAAAGGGAGACAAATGATGGCTACTTCTCATCTCCGTTCGATTCCCACAGCTGAAGATCCCCGCTCCTCGCGCGAACACGGAAAGCGCAGCGCCTGCAGGGTGGCACTGGTACTAATCGGCGCATTCGCTCTTGGAGTCGGAGGATGTGTAACGGATGGCTACGTCGGCGTCTCGACTTACCCTAGCTACGAGCCCTACTACGGTTACTAAGGCTACAGTGGCGTTCCGTATTACGGCTATGGCGGCATCTACACGCGAAACATCATCGTGCGGGGCCGCCGCTATTCGGGCGGTTTCGGTCGCCAGCACTTTTCCCATTATCGTCGTGGACGCGACCGGACAGAATTGTCACGGCCGTCACGGCCCGTGCGGCAGCAGCCGGGCGTTCGCTCCCGCGGCAGCGGGGCCGCCCGCGATCGCGGCCCGCGTTAGTAATCCGAATCCTGCGGCGGCAGATGAAGGAGCGCCAACCTCGACGCGCGGGCGCGACTAGCTTTTTTTGACCTTCTTTAGCGCCGCACCTTTGTGCATCGCCAAGTGGTCGGTCTTAGCGCTCTTGATCAGATACTGCGGTTCGTCCTTGGAGGCCCGAACCGTATAAGTCTTGAACTTGATGGGCGACGTTACTTTCTTTTTGATCGTTCCCCGCACTCGACCCGCTTCCGAGTTCCACTCGACATAATCTCCAACTTTAAAGTCCTCTTTCATCGGGGCTCCTGCTCTACCAGTCCTGATTGAATAAACCCATCGACCGCGTGCGCTTCGACGAGCTTCACGTGGAAGAGGTTGCAGCTCTCGGCAGCACAAACTTCTCCATTGCGTTGGCAAAGCCCTCCTGCTCGTTGCTGGACGTGACAAAGTTCGCCTGCGCCTGGACCTGCGGGCTGGCGTTGCCCATCGCGATGCTGAGGCCGCTTTTCTCGAACATCAAAACGTCGTTAGGCATATCGCCAATCGTAGCGATCTCACTGGTCGGAATCTGCAGATAACTCGAAAGATACTCCACGACGCCGCCTTTATTCGCTTGGGGATGAGTAATGTCCAGATAGTAAGGCTGAGAACGGGCCGCCGAAACCTGACCTTGTAACTCTCGTTGCAAAGCCGCCTCACATTGAGCTACCGCATCGAGGTCATCACTCACGCCGACGATCTTGACGACCGCATCGAGCAACGGGTTGAAATCAGTCGAGACTTTCGCTTCAAATTTCACCGTCCAGGCTTCGCGCGCGACGTGCGGGCCGACGGGATCGGGCACATACCAATCGTCCGCGGTGTAGAGCCAGCCGACCAGCTTGTGCTGGGCAATCGATTCCAGAGCCTGCGTCCCGGCAGCGCGGGAAATGAAGCGCGACTGAATCACGGTGAGATCAGGAGTTACAAAGACACCACCGTTAAAGCCGGCAACAACGCTATCAATTTTCAGATCGTCGATCAGCGATTTCATCCCGCGGGGCGGACGCCCGCTCGTGATCGTAAATCGAATCTTCGCGGCCCGCAGCGCCGCTACTGCGGCACGAGCTTGCGGAGTAACGAGCTTATCTTGCGTCACCAGCGCGCCATCGACGTCGGCGAGCATGAGCGAAATCTTTGGCGAGCCGACGTATGGTTTCATTCGGTAATTTCCTTGACGCAAGAGGCTGCTCCTCTTTACAGCGCGATCGTCGGAGTGGAAGCGCAAGTTTCCATCGGTGAACATTGAGAGTCCGAATCCTAGTTAACTTCTATTTCAGCCGGCACCGCAAGATTCCTGCGTGAGCGTCGTGGGCTGATTCGGCGGATGCGTAACAAATCTTTACGCCGGGAATGGCCACCCGAGAGATTGATGCAGCCTTAGGCCGGTAAGTCTTTCCCGCTGCTCGTGACGGTCAGGTGACCGTGCTTTACGCCTTTGGCCGCGATCAACTGGTCGGCCATGCGCTTGATCGCTTTCGCTTTCCCCCGAGTCACCAGCACTTCCAGGCAGTTATCGTGATCGAGGTGGACGTGCATCGTGGCCACGACCAGCCCGGGATGATCGTGTTGCACGGCGGTGAGCAGTTCCTGCACGTGCCGTCTATGGTGATCGTAAACCAACGTCACCGTGCCGGCGATCTCGCCACTCCGACGTTGTTGCCGATGCTTGATCAGTTCAGCTCGGATCATATCCGCGACGGCGAGCGAGCGGTTGTCGTAGCCCTTCTCGGCCGTCATCCGGTCAAGTCCGCGCAAAAGAACCGGCGGCAGCGAAACACTAAAGCGAGCCGCGGTTTCCTCTTTCATGGGTATTACGAAATGGATTGACGATAATACTCGTGTGCCTAAGGCTGATTCACCGCCCGGGGAGGAGAGGATCCGATATGGATAATCTCTACTGGGAAGCTGCCTTTGAAGCAATTGCCATGAGCCGCGCGCACCGCATCTGGAGCTGAAAAGTGGAAAGAACCACCGTCTCTCGAATGCGGATTTTCGCTGGATCAGCAGGCACTGTCCGCTCCTCCGTTCTCGGCATCTACCTCGTCATCGCCGCGGGCAACGTCGGGGCCTGGCTCTGGGCGTGGCTGGCTTTTCGTGATCGACCGTTGCTCCTTGGCACCTGTTTTCTGGCTTATGGATTCGGGCTGCGCCATGCCGTCGATGCCGATCACATTGCCGCGATTGATAACGTCACGCGCAAACTCATGCAGGAAAAGCAGAGGCCGGTTGCGGTGGGTTTCTTTTTCTCTCTCGGTCACTCCAGCGTGGTCGTGCTGGCAACCGTGGCGGTCGCCTTCACGGCTCATACGCTCCAGAAGCAGTTCGCGGACGTCAGACATGTCGGTGGAATCATAGGCACTTCCGTTTCGGTTTTTTTCCTCTTCATCATCGCATTCATGAACCTGCTGATCCTTGCGCAGACCTGCCGCGCGTATCTCCTCGCGCGAAGCGGTCAACCGCCTAACGAGTCGGATCTCGATCTCCTTCCCGGCGGATTGGCTGGGCGACTCTTCCGGCCCCTCTTCGGACTCATTCGCCGGAGCTGGCACATGTATCCGCTCGGTTTCCTTTTCGGGCTCGGATTCGATACCGCGACGGAGATCGCCCTGCTTGGCATCTCGGCGGCAGAGGTTTCCAAAGGTTTGCCGATCGGCGCTGTCCTCGTCTACCCGGCGCTTTTCACCGCGGCCATGTCGCTCATCGATACGACAGATGGAGTCCTGATGCTCGGAGCCTACGGCTGGGCATTCGTCGATCCGATCCGCAAACTGTTTTATAACATGACGATCACAGCCCTATCGGTGCTCGTCGCGGTGGTAGTCGGAAGCATCGAAGCACTCGGCTTCGTCAGCGAGCACGCGACCGCAGTCGGAAGCTTTTGGAACGAAGTCCGCGAGCTAAACCGTCACTTCGGCGCCATCGGTTACATGATTATCGGACTATTCGCACTGAGTTGGATGATATCCTTCATCATTTCCCGGATGAAGGGATGCGCCCAGGTAGCGGTCGGCGAACCGTTCGGTTAAGGCATCAAATCACCGGCGAACTTCCGCGGAACACAGCCGCTTAGAACAGAGGCGGCTCCGGCTCGTTTGCAGGGCGACCGATTCAGCTTTTATCGGCAAATTTTCGCGCGAAAAACCATTCGCGCCGTGAACCTCCGCGGTCTATGAAACTCAGTCCACCGCCCGGGCCTCTGCCTAACGAATGAGCCATTCACACGATCACGCCGGTTTCGGACGCGCCTTTGCCGTCGGTGTCGCGTTGAATAGCGCCTTCATCGTCGCGGAGGTCGTCTTCGGCCTCTTCAGTCATTCGCTCACGCTCCTGGCGGATGCCGGTCATAATCTGAGCGACGTGCTCGGTCTCCTCATGGCCTGGGCGGCAGCGGGCCTGCAAAGCCGTCGCGCCAGCGAGCGCTACACCTACGGTTTTCGTCGCACTTCCGTGCTCGCTGCGCTTTTTAACGCCATTCTCCTGCTCGTCAGCATCGGCGCGATCGCTTGGGAAGCAATCCGGCGGATCGTCCATCCCGAGGCGGTGGCCGGCCTAACGATCATCTGGGTGGCGGCCGTCGGTGTTGTGGTCAATGGCTTCACTGCCTGGATGTTCGCCAGGGGGCGCAAGGGCGATCTCAACATCCGCGGAGCCTTTCTCCACATGGCGGCCGACGCAGGCGTCTCGTTAGGCGTTGTCGTTGCCGGACTGATTCTGCTGCGGACCGGCTGGACGCTGATCGATCCGATCACCAGCCTCCTGATCGTTGTGGTTATTCTCTTCGGAACCTGGGGGCTGTTCCGCGATTCACTTAATCTCGCGCTCGACGCCGTGCCGGAAGGAATCGAGCTCGCGGCGGTCCGAAACTGGCTCGAAAACCTGCCCGAAGTGTCCGAACTCCATCATCTCCACGTCTGGGGATTGAGCACCACGGAAGCCGCTTGCACCGCGCACATCGTGAAGCGCGACCCGGACCTCGACGACGAATTGCTGCGGAAAATTTCCGATGGCCTGCACGATCATTTTGGAATCGAGCACACCACCGTGCAGTTCGAATCGAGCCATACGCCCGATTGCCCGATGGAATCAGAAGCCGCGCCGGCCGCCCACCGATGACCCGCGCGATCACGAAAGCCGTCCTGCTCGCCGCGGGTCGCGGAACGCGAATGCGCGATCTGACGAACAACCTGCCGAAGCCGATGATCGCGGTCCGGGGCAAGCCAATTTTGCAGCATATCATCGAAGGCTTGCGCGAGGCAGGAGTGCGAGAAATCCTGATCGTTGTCGGATATCGCGCCGAGTTCGTTAGGCGTTTTTTCGGCGACGGCGCGGCTTTCGGCCTGCGGATCGCTTATGAGATGCAGGTGGAACAAAACGGCACCGGCAAAGTGGTTGAGCTCGCGCGGAGTTTCACGGGGCAAGAGCCATTCGTGCTGAGCTACGGCGACATCATTATCGAGCCCGTGAACTATCAGCGACTGGTCCGGCTGGATGACGATGCCGAAGCGATCGTGAGCGTGAAACGCAACGAAGACGTGAGCAAAGGCGGCGCGGTTTTTGTGAACGAGCGTTTCGAATTGGTGGATTTGCGGGAGAAACCGCAGCCTAACGAGCCGACGAGCCCCTGGTATAACGCGGGTATTTATGCCTTTCGTCCCAGCATCTTCTCCTTCGTCGCGAGGCTTGAATATTCTCCGCGCGGCGAGTTTGAATTGACCGACGCGATTCGCGCGCTGGCGCTCTCTGGGAAGAAGGTGAAGGCCTTTGAGCTGACCGGGACGTGGGCCGATGTCCGTGACCCGGAGATTCTCGCTGAGCTCAATCGTTAGGCAGATGCGGTCGTCATCCGCCGCTGCTGCCAAACATCGCGCAAATCAGCCGTCAGGTGCATCTGAAACGAAGCCCATTCGACCGCGCCTGATTGATATTCAACGCGGAGTGTCTGCAGCAGACAAGGATACCGCCGGCGCACACCAGGAAGATCGCGAAGGCGGGCCATTGGCGAATCCGGACCGGCAATGATCGTTCACCTCATCGACGGCACTTACGAACTCTTCCGCCACTTCTACGGCTTGCGTCGGTTCAATAAAGGCAAGGACCGCCGCTACGGCGCGGTCGTCGGCGTTCTGCAGAGCGTTCTGCAAATCATCGAGAACGACACCGGCGGCACTTATCTCGGCGTCGCGACCGATCACGTGATCGAGTCTTTCCGCAATCGGCTTTGGGCGGGCTACAAAAACGGCGCAGGCATTGAGCCAGCGCTGCGCGCGCAATTCGAACCGCTCGAGGAGGCGCTGGCGGCGATGGGGGTTGTTCGCTGGCCGATGATCGAGCTCGAAGCGGACGATGCGCTCGCTTCGGCCGCGCATCTGGCTTCGAAAGACAAGAAGGTGGAGAAAGTGGCCATTTGGACGCCTGATAAAGATCTCGCGCAATGCGTGCAAGGAACGCACGTGGTGCAGATCGATGGCCGGCGCAAAACGATTCGGGATGCGGCAGGGATTCGCGAAAAGTTCGGAGTCGATCCGGCGCTCATTCCAGATTTGCTCGCTCTCGTGGGTGATGCGGCCGACGGATACCCCGGCATCGCCGGGATCGGTGCCAAGACCGCCGTCGAGCTTTTGAACCGCTACGGGCAGATCGAAGATTTCCCATCGAACGTTCTCCACGGACAGCGCGATCTGGCCTTGCTCTTCAAGAAACTTGCGACCCTGCGAACCGATGCGCCGCTCTTCAAAAAGGTCGAGACGCTTCGGTGGTGCGGTCCAACGCCAGCATTCGCTAAGTGGACGCATCGGATGGAAGCGCCGCGGTTGCTGGAGCGTTGCGAAAAGGCCGCAGGCCTCACATCCGATCCGAAATGAGGAATGTGAATACGCTTCGCCTTGCGATCGCCAAGACGACTTATCGACGCTTTCGCGCGGTTCCCGCGCCCAACGATCGGGATGCAGGATTCGATTTACGGAACCACGAGAACCTAATAGTGACTCCTCAGCATTTCCCTGTCCCAAACTTTGGCCACACCGGCGGTGCACGGTAACAGCGATCCGAGACTGGTCGCTTCTGCCAGACGAGCTTTCGACGGCGAAGTAATCCTCGGGACTCGTGTCGTATTTCGCCACGAGCTGACTCGACATGGCAAACGCCAGTTCGTTAGACTGTGCGGCCGCAGCAGTTTTTGAACTTCTTCCCGCTGCCGCAGGGGCACGGCTCATTCCGGCCCACTTTCGGCACCTCGCGGCGGACAGGCGTTAGTTCCAGCTTCAGATCGGACCCATTTTCTTCCGCCTGGCCATTACCGTTTTCCTCGCGTGTGCCGAATGCCGGGCGACGTCCGGGCACGGGCCCATTTGCGGTCGGAGCGGTGGGAGCCTGCTCGCGCATGAGGAACTGCGGGAGCGTGGAGAGAAAGGTCTCGAATGCCTGGAGATTCGAAGTGCTGCGGAAGAGATTGTGCAGGACTTCGCCTTTAATGTTCGCCATCAGACCCACAAACATGTCATAGGCTTCAGTCTTATACTCGATCAGCGGATCCTTCTGCGCGTAGCCCCGGAGGTAAACCCCTTCCCGGAGCGCGTCCATCGCATAAAGGTGTTCCTGCCAGAGGCGATCGATCGCGTTCAGGACGACGTAACGTTCGAGGTTTTTGACCGCGCTCGGCTCTTCGTGGCTCGATTTCCGCTCGTAGGCTTCGCTGATTTTCTCGACCAGGAATTGCGCGTTTTCATCGGGAGTGCGCGACTCGAACTCGGCTTTTTCTTTCGTTAGGCCGAGCGGGAATGTCGTGTTCACCCAATTAAGCAGTCCGGCGTGGTTTGGCTCTTCCGTCGCCGCGCCGGTGCCGAGGAACTCCTGCACTTTCGCAGGCACAGCCTCCTGGATGACTTCGAAGATCAGTTTGCGCGGCTCCTCGCTGTCGATGACTTCGTTGCGATAGGTGTAAACAACCTCGCGCTGGTTGTTCATGACGTCATCGAAATCGAGCGTGCGCTTGCGCGCGAGGTAGTTTCGCTGCTCGACGCGTTTCTGCGCCGTCTCAACCGACTTGTTCAGCCAGCGATGTTCTAGTTCCTGACCTTCTTCGAGACCGAAACGCTCCATGATTTTCGTCATCCGATCGGCCGCGCCGAAGTTGCGCATCAGATCGTCTTCGAAGCTGACGTAGAAACGCGTCGCGCCGGGATCGCCCTGACGCGCGCAACGACCGCGCAACTGGCGATCGATCCGGCGCGATTCGTGCCGTTCCGTGCCGATGACGTAGAGGCCCCCGACATCGGCGACGCCTTCGCCCAGCTTAATGTCGGTGCCGCGACCGGCCATGTTCGTTGAAATGGTAACCGTGCCCGGCTGGCCCGCGCGCTGCACGATCTCGGCTTCCTGCCGATGATACTTCGCGTTCAGAACGTTGTGCGGAACTTTCTCGCGCTTCAGCATTCGGCTCAGTAATTCCGAAGCTTCAACGCTGACCGTGCCGACCAAAACCGGCTGACCGACGGCGTGACGATCGCGAATTTCGCTGATGACGGCGTTATATTTTTCACGGCGGGTTTTGTAGATCCGATCATTCGCATCCTTTCGCGCGACGGGCCGATTTGTCGGGATAACCGCGACGTCGAGCTTATAGATGTCGTGGAATTCGTTCGCCTCCGTTTCCGCGGTGCCGGTCATGCCGGCAAGCTTGTGATAGAGCCGGAAATAATTCTGTATCGTAATCGTGGCGAGCGTCTGCGTTTCCCGATCGATCTGCACGCCTTCCTTCGCCTCGACCGCCTGGTGGAG
>JAICMR010000079.1 GCA_025929155.1 Chthoniobacterales bacterium
AGCCCAGTTTGCCGAACTCAAAGTGCAAGGGGACCTCACCACCCGCGCCTGGGCCAAAGGCGTCCAAGTCATGAACGAAGGCCCCGGCCACGTCCCCATGCACCTGATTCGAGAGAACATGGAAAAGCAGATCGAGTGGTGCCACGAAGCGCCCTTTTACACGTTAGGCCCGCTCACTACCGACATCGCCCCGGGCTACGACCACATCACCAGCGGTATCGGCGCCGCCATGATCGGCTGGTACGGCTGCGCCATGCTCTGCTACGTCACGCCGAAGGAACACCTTGGGCTACCTAACAAAGACGACGTCAAAACCGGCGTCATCACCTATAAACTAGCCGCCCACGCCGCCGACCTCGCCAAAGGCCACCCCGGCGCCCAGTATCGAGACAATGCAGTTTCCAAGGCTCGGTTTGAGTTCCGTTGGGAAGACCAATTTAATTTGGCATTAGATCCACAGACAGCTCGCGAATATCATGACGAAACGCTACCCCAGGAAGGAGCGAAAACCGCGCACTTTTGCTCCATGTGCGGGCCGCATTTTTGTTCCATGAAGATTACAGAAGACGTTCGACGATATGCACAGGAACAAGGAATCGCGGCAAACGACGCGTTGCAGGCGGGGATGGAACAGAAAGCGCGCGACTTCGCCGACGCCGGCGCGGAGGTCTACGCGAAAGCCTAGCAAAGTGCGGTTTGAATGGAGCCGCGGGGGCGCGAGCGACATAGACTGTCGGAACGGCAGCCCGTTAGGGCGAAGGCTGTGGGCACAGCCGAGTCAATTCCGGTGGGAGGATCAATTCAATCTCTCGTTAGACCCGGAGACTGCCCGCGAGTTCCACGATGACACGCTGCCGCAGGAGGGCGCGAAGACCGCGCACTTTTGTTCGATGTGCGGTCCTCACTTCTGCTCGATGAGAATAACGGAAGACGTACGCAAGTACGCGGCGGAACAGGAGCTGTCAGACGAGCAAGCGTTGCGCAGCCGCATGGAACAGAAGTCCCGCGAGTTTAGCGAAGCGGGCGCCGAGATTTACTCAAAGGCGTGAGTCCTGCGGCGGTCGGTAAGAACTTCTTCGAACCATGGCAGGCGCAGCAAGCCCAGCGAAACCCGGCCGGAATATGTCGGTTAAGTCCGTCGTCGACTCCATCAGTGATTTAGCTGGAACCGTACTGTACGAGGCCGGCTTCTCCAACGATGTCATGGACCCGGAAGAGGTCCTCGAAATTCTCCGTATGCTCGAGGACCGCGAAGAGGAGGGCCGCGCCCTTTACCCCGAGATCCTTGTAACCACCAAGATTGGTGATTGTCTGCGCGCGATTCACCCCGTCCAACGCGTAGTTTGCAGCAGCAGCGCGGAACGTCCCGGCCGCTTCCGGCGGGCGATCAAGATGCGCTGCAATAGCGCGGATCCATGGGTTATCATACTTGAGGTGTCCGCTGAAAGGCTGACTTATGGAGTCGCCACCAAGAACATTCGCGCAGACGCCGAATCCTTATACGAAGGAGTTTTCGATGCAGCTCGGGATACTCCTAACCTTCCCGTGATGTACTTCCGGCGTCACGGCAGTCGCGCCGTGTTGATCCGAACCTTAAAAGAGGAACGTGTTGTATCACTAACGTTAAGCGAAGAGCTACTGCGAGTCAGCGATACGATCACGCAGTTCGCTGAAATCGTTACCCAAGATGTTCCCGGCGCTAGTCAAATCAATTCCGCCCGGGTCATTGCGCGATTACTTGAACAGGCGTGTCGCGAGGGACATGGCATCATCTCGTGCGTAATCAAGAACACCGAGGAAGCGATCGTCTCGGCAAAGAGAGGCTTTACTACTGGCGCATGCGTCGACCCGCCGATCGACCTTTCGGCGCCCCCGATAGACGACGCGGACGCGGCGCTGACGTTGGAAAACGACAGCTCGCTTCGGGCGCCTCGCTCTCGCCAAGCGGATGGTTGAGGTCGACTTAATGACAGTATTTTCGACTGATGCGAAACTGCTCGGATACAACCTCCACATCCCGACGCCGCTGCCTCTGGCGAAGTAGGAAACGCTCGAACGCAGGCGGTTGGTAGCTTGGGAAGCCACGGTTCCGTTATCGCCGTTTTTATGTCATCTCAGGATGGGCAAGTAACCTTTAAGAAACTTAATCATAGCGCAAGTAACGCTTTGATCCCGTGGCAGAGTGCAAAGCCGGCGCTCGTTCCCAAAGACATCTTAGAACCAGCACAGATTGTTGACGAGTACGCCATCACATTACGGACAGTCGACAAGCGATCGTTAGTAAATGCTTTCAAACGCGGCGACTACGCGATGGGCGCGGGCCACTTGTGGCGTCGGTCAATCGCACGGTTGCGCGAACGCATTGGCGGACTGGGCATGCGATTTCTCGGAGAGATGCTGAATCGTGAGGATATCACGGAACAATCGTCGCCCGACGCAGTACTTACAGATCACGACACGATATTTTTGGCTGAGGCTCTCGGATTCGTAGACTTCACCGGGGCAATGCGTCTTCGCCACGGCTTCGAGGTGGTCTCTCATTTTGATAGTGAGCGAGCCACGGAAGAAATGAGTCTCGTGGAAGCGGGAACCGTAGTTCGAGTGTGTGTCCAGTACGTGTTCGGACCGGAGGAAAGCGCGACAGCAATCGGTTTTTCGCACTTCCGCGAACGCTTGTCGTCGGAAGGGCTTAAAAACCGATGACCTTGCCGTTAGTCAACTCCTTGACTCTCCGCCGTTTTTTATTCGCACGACACTGCGTGTGCTGCTAGCGGCGGCAAAGATGGAAGAGCGAGTGCGGCTTGAGCATTCGCTTGCCAATCTAAACGCCTTGCTTCCAAACATGTGGCGCAAGTTGGCTGATGACGACAAGGGGGGCGTCGGTACGACGTTTGCGGAGTTATCCAACGTCGGGAATCGCCCAACTGCGCTGGCGGGGGGTTCGTAAGGCACTTCTCAAGGTTCAAGGATTCGATTTCGTCCCCGAGAACTTGCGATCGAATAGCTTTAAGCGAGCAGCCCAAGCAGTTCTCACGGCACATCACACCTTCGGAAACTTCTATGCTGAACCGGAGCCGACCAAACAACTAGCGCGCATGGGAACTAGCATACCTGGTCCAGCGTTAGCCGAATGTCTTCGTGCGTATCTAAGCGTGTTTCTCGGAAATGCTTATAGCCACTCGTGGGACGCCGCATCGATAGCGGAAAGGGAGCTTAAGAAGGTGAGTAGAGATAGATGGGAGCTATACCTCAGCAAGATTTTTCCTGCCGAACAAGACTTGCTGTTCAAGTTGAATGAAGCGAAGCCACTGAAGCGATGGACCGAACTCGTCGCGGCGCTCGGCTTGGCGCAATATGCAATAGCCCAAAGCTCAGTGGCGAAGCTCATCGAGGCTAGTGCGCGTCAGTCGCTGACCGGAGTGACTCAGCACGCGACCGCGTTACTACGTCAATTTCGCGGAGGCTGATTGTTAGAGGCGTCGACGCTGCGCTTCGCGGTTGCGGTGCGGAAAAGGCACCCTTGGGCGGCATCAACTCAGCTCGATTCGCGCGGATGGGGAGAAGTTTTGGGGTCAGGTAACATGAAAACGGTTCGCCGGAGCGTACGCTGTGGGCAAAAAGGAAGGAACCGTTTTCATGAATTACGTTGGGATCGATCTGCACAAGAAGTATAGCGTGCTCTGTGCCCAAGATGAGCGTGGGCGGAAGCTCAAGGAGGCAAGGGTTGAGGGAACAGTGGGAACGGGGATGCGCGCTTTTTCGGTGCGTTGGAGGGGCCGAGTAAAGCGGTCCTGGAAGCGTGCTGGAACTGGGGCTTGACCCATGATCTGCTCGAAGAACTCGAGGAAGTGGATGAGGTGGTGCTGGCGCATCCGCTCAAGACGCGGCTGATTGCCGATGCGCAGATCAAGACCGATCGGCTGGACGCTTTTGCTCTGGCGACGCTCTTGCGTGGGAACTTGTTGGCGCGGGCCCACGTGCCGCGGCGCGAGACTCGGGTCCGCAAGAACCTGCTCCGGCAACGGCTCTATTGGGCGCGCCTGCGCACCATGCTGCGCAATCGCATCCATGCCTTGCTCGATCGGCAACTTTGGCCTCATGCCAGACCGCGGCCAATTGCCAGACGCAGAAGGCCGGCTTGTGGACACTGTCCTGGGCGAAAAGCCAGAAATCTGGCGCCACGTCGTCCTGCTTAAAATAAACCGTCTCCCACGCTTCGTTGTTACCTCGCCAGGTGCTGACGATGAGGAAATAAAATCCGGCTCTCCCGCAACGATGGAGGATGACAAAGCCGAGCCCTTTCGCTTCCAGCGGCGTGCTGGCCAGATAGGCGCGGGCGAGCTGATCGATCGTTTCTGGCACTGGATCATTCGCCGGCGCGAGACGATACCACTTCAATTAGCCCCGTTCGTCTCCGTCAGGTCGCCCGGGGCGAGCAGCTTGGGGCCGTGCTGGTAGTTCTCACTTACGCCCGCATCTTTTCCCAGCACCTTCGAGGCATCGGACAGGTCGCTCATTCCTGATCTTGCTCCAGAATCGCGAGGCGCGCGGCGCTGGCTAAGGCCAATTCCCCGCGCTCGGGCCGATTGGGACGGTGGGCAGCGCGTCACGCTCCGGCCATGATGCTGCGTGATGGAGGCGGAGGATGAAGGATGAAGGATGAATGGAGCTGCGAGGGGAGCCGCGACATGGACGAGGCGCAGGTCCGAGCCGGACTGGCAATTGCTGGCGCGAGCGCAGGAGTGCGAGTGATCAATTAAGAAGTGGGAGAAGAAGCGAAGTAACAATTCTTCGCGCGCTGACTTAATCGGTGCGTAGGATCTGCATTCCGACAACACAGACGTCATCCGCGAACGTTTCGCTTCGAGAATACTTGCGGATGTCAGTCAAGACCCGATCGAAGAACTCCTCCGGCACGAGGGCAGCGTGACGACTGACCGTCGCTCGGAGTTGCTCTTCATTGAACCACGCGCCGGTCGCATTCATTACCTCGTAGAGTCCATCAGTGAAGAGCAGGACTCGGTCGCCTCTCGCCATTGAACGAGTCGCCGTCGTGTAGGTGGCAGAAGGCAAAATTCCCATGACCGGCCCACGCGATATCTCATCGTCGAGCTTTTCGGCGGGAGCGCCGTCGCGCCGCACGTGTAGCGCACATGGGTGCCCGGCGTTGGCGAAACGCAGCTCTGCCCGCTGCACATCAGCAACAACATAAAAACACGACGCGAACATGGTGGTACCGGCTTGCTGCAGGATCTTGGTGAGCGCGCGGTTAATGTGCGTGAGCAGCACTCCTGGATCAGCGGCGAAACTCAAGTGCTCTTCGACCAGGCCGCGGATCATCCCGGTGATGAGGGCAGACCGCACCCCGTGCCCCATGACATCGCAGATGAGTACGCCCGCCGCGTTTTCGCCGACGGGGAAAACACCAAAGAAGTCACCGCTCACGTCGCCCGTGGGAAAGTAGCGGCTGAGAAAACTTAACGCTCTCTCATCCGGCGGCGCGCCGATCGGGATGATGGGGAAGCGCCGTGGCAACAAGGCGATCTGCAGCTCGCGCGCCATCTTGAGCTCTTCCTCCATCTGCTGATTTTTTTCGCGCAGCTCACGCGTCCGCTTTTGTACCCGTTCCTCCAGCTCCGCGTTGAGCGCGAGCAACTCTGCCCGCGCGCGTTGCCGCTGGATGGCGATTCCGGCAAGGTGAGTGGCGACTTCAGTGAGTCGCTGTTCTTCGGGACGTGGGCCGCGTGACTCCTGGCGATACATGGCGAAGGAGCCGAGCACCTCGCCTAGCGATGAGATAATCGGAGTCGACCAGCACGCGCGCAGCCCGGATTTTTTCGCGAGGTCGCGATAGTCCGCCCAGAGCGGATCGGTCAGCACGTCAGTCACGACGACTGGCTGGCGTGTGTACATCGCTGTGCCGCACGAACCTGCGCGCGGTCCAATCGGCGCGCCATTGACCGCCTTTACATAAACGTCCGGAAGATCCGGTGCCGCGCCATGTTCGACGTGAATGCCATCGCGGCTCAAAAGGAGGATGGAACAACGCAATCCTTCCGCCTGACCCTGCATGAGCAGAACAAGGTTCGTCAGGATCTCGCCCAAGGGCGCGTCTGCTGCGATCAGTTCCAGGACGCGAACTTGGCCGGCCCGGAAGAATTCCTCGTCTTTCGCTTCAGTGATGTCCTGGCAGACCATGACACCGCCCATCACTTCGCCATTGGCTGCGCGCAAAGGTCGTCCATTGATCCGAACCCAAAAGCAGCGCGAATCTTCCGCTTGCCTAACGAACATCTCGATGTCGTTCGTCGTCTCCCCTCGAATCGCGCGCGCCAGCGGCGTTTGCTCGCTCGGGAACGGCGTCACTTTGTCCGGCAGGTATAGACCGTAACGATGCAACCAGTCCGCCAGCGTGATGTCAGTCCCGCTTTCGCCGAACATGCGCCGCGCCGCGGGGTTGAAGATCAGGAATTTCTCGTCCCGCCCCGCCACAATCACGGCATCAGCCATGTTGGACAGGATCGACTCAAGGATTTCGTTGACTTGCGCGGGGTCGCCTGCTTCGCCGTGACAGTTCATAAAGCTATTCTGTGCCGTGCTGTTTTAAGGCAGCCAGCGCCTACGAGCGAGACTTTGTCGCACTGTTTTTTAGCTGCGACAGCGAGATTCTGAACGCTGATCGCATTCGCGCCTCAGCCGATGGGGAACGCACCTAAACACCAGGCGCGAATGGCGAATTCACTCTGGCGCTGGCGACTCGCGCATGAAAACCATTCAAACCCGTAAATCCGCTACCTTCAAAACGCCCGGCTCTGTCGCGCTTGTTACAGTTATCCTCGCGTTCACCTCAAGCTCGCTGCTCGCCCTGACACTGTCACTGACTACCTCGATCGTGTTGTTTAGTGGAATCGTCGTCAACTTCTGTTGTCCGGCTTCTTCTTCGCACTGTTTTTTGTGTCGCGCAGGAGCGCTCTGACCGGTCTAACGCGTCGAGCCTTAGCGCGCAACTGGCTCATCGCCGAGGACCAGCGACCGCAACTTGACGGCGCGCGGCGGGCACTATCGGGGGCGGATGAACCAGACGAGGCGCACGCACCTCGAGACTACCCCGCCGGTGCCGACGATTGACTCGGTCCTCCCGACCGTCGGGCTCCGCCCAAGCTTCGCATTGTCTATAGGCCGCATCGCTTGATTCCTCTTCTTCCCGAAGCCTCACCCTTTGAAAGCCCGGCCTCGCGCTGGCGCGCTGCGTTACGGCGGGTTTGCCCATCTATGTCGTTCGCTTGACTCCCTCGCCGCCCGCTCGCTCGCCCGTATGGGCTGCCGCCCCCGCAGTCTATCTGCCTCTTCCCGGTCGGCTCCATTGATTCGTTCGCTCCCGCTCTCTCAACCTGCGGGCTTCGTCTATCTCGCTCGATCCCCATCGGCTCGATTGATGAATTCGCTCCAACTCATTCACCTTTCAGACTTCCCGTCTAACCGGCGGCTTCCCAGCGCGATCGTTGCCAACACAGGGGAAACCGGCCGACCTTTGATCCGTCGCGGTATCCTTCTTCTCTTTGTGTTGTGTTCGTGCGTCGCAGCGCTTGACGTATTCCTGTTTAGGAATATACGTAACCAAGTCTTATGAAACTCACCGAACTGAAAACACTCCTGCGCGAACACCCATCTGCTTACCTGCGGCTCGTCCTCCCGGATGGCGATCACGTGCCGACGCACTTCCACATCACGGAAGTCGGTCACGTTACGAAGCGGTTCATCGACTGCGGCGGCAGGTTGCACGAGGAGAGTGACACCTGCCTCCTCCAAACGTGGGTCGCGGACGATGTGGATCACCGCCTGGACGCCGGCACTTTCGCGAAGATTCTCGACCTCGGGAAACAAGTCCTGCCGCACGACGACCTGGAGGTGGAAGTCGAATATGAGGACTGCGCGGTGACGCAGTTTCCGGTTACGAGCGCGGAGGCGAAGGGAGAGGTGATCGAGCTGCGGCTGGGCGAGAAGCACACCGACTGTCTCGCGAGACAGCAGTGCGGGATTGACGGGAAAGAATGCGGCACGCCGAGCGCTGCGGACAAGCAAAGGGCGGCGAGCTGCTGCTAAGCAAATGGACCTCGTCCAGATCTATCAGTGCTTCAGCGATCCGACGCGGCTGCGCATCCTGCATTTGCTCACGCAGACGCCGCTTTGCGTGTGTCACTTCCAGGAGATCCTCGATGAGCCGCAGGTGAAAATCTCCAAGCACCTCGGCTATTTGCGTGCGCGTCGAATCGTCCGCGTGGAGCGGGTGAGGAACTGGATGATCTATTCGCTACCGAGTAAGCGCGACGCGGAGTTGGAGGCGAACTTAAAGTGTTTGCAGGATTGCGTGCAGGCCCACCCAACGTTCAAGCGTGACCTGAAGGCGCTGGCCAAACTGCGGGCGAAGCTCGACGAGCCCAGCGTTGCCATCGCCTGCTGCTGATCCCATCACCCGGCGATGCCAGAGTCAGCCCGCCGGAGTTAAATGAAGTTCTCGACACCGTAGAGCGCAAAGTGCAGGTAGTGCGCGACACGTGATCCACTCTGTCCTTGGCGCCGAGCGCCAACGGATCCTCCCGGTCGCGGCGGCCGAGCGCCGCAATGAAGTCTTTCACGATCTGAATGTTCTTCTCCGTAATGATCGAATCTTTCTGTTTCCCTAACTCTGATCGTATTCGCTTTAACCAGACCTTCTGGAAACAGACTTATTGGGCCAATTACAGTCCTGGGTCGATCACTGCTCCTTCTTGAACAAATCCTCGAAGATAAGCTGACCCCAGGTGCGTCCGCGGGCGTGCACCAGCCAGCCACCCTCGCCGAACTTTCCCAGCTTGACGGGTGCGAACCCGAGTTGCTTTGCCAACTCCGCCACCCCTTCGATCGGGTCCTTGTCGTCGCTCGACAGGAAGACCACCCGATGGCTGCCATCGACGATCGGATCGGCCGCGAGGGTGGCCGCGGGGAGGTGATTGAAGCCTTTCACGACCCTGGCGCCGATGAAGGACTTTGCCACGAAGGCGGAATAGGGGAGACCGTCCAGCTCCTCCACAGGAACTCCAAACGCGTTCGTCACGTCGATGACCGTCTTGCCTTTCCAACTCGACCGAGCCGCCGCCACCTCGCGATAGCCTGCGAACGGGACCGCGAGGAGAATGGTATCGGCCTCGAGTGCGTCTCGCAGCGACCTGGCGACAACCGTGGGACCAATCGCCCGCGCCTGCGGCGCCAACTCCTCGGGCTTCCGACGACTCGCGACGATGACGTTGATGTTATTACGGGCAAAGGCGTGGGCGAGGGCCTGGCCAATCTCGCCGAATCCTATAATTGCATAGCTCATAAGGTACTCCTGTGTTGTTAGTAATTGAAGTAGGGAAGGAGATGGCACCGACGACTAGACCTGCGCCATGCCCCCATCGACGGCGAGATCCACGCCGGTGACATACGAACTTTCATCGGAAGCCAGAAAGACGACGGCGGCGGCGACCTCCTCGGCCTTGCCTCGGCGTCCGAGCGGGACTTGCGCGGCGAATTGTTCGGCCGCCAGTTTGACCTGCTCGGCGGTGAGACCAGCATTCTCCAAAGCCGGAGTCTCGATTGGGCCGGGGCTCATCGAATTCACCCGAATCTTGCGATCCTTCAACTCCGCCGTCCAACCACGCGCGAAGCAGCGCACCGCGGCCTTGCTCGCGGCGTAGGCCGTGAACGCCAGGTCTCCTCGTACGTTGGCCACTGATGAGGTCAGGATGATCGATCCGCCTTTCATGAGAGGCAGGGCCTTTTGCGCCGTGAAGAACGTTCCCTTCACGTTTAAGTCGAAAGTTTTATCAAAGTGAGCCTCGGTCGCGGTCTCGAGTGACGCCACTTCACCCCATCCCGCATTGGCGAAGAGAATGTCGATGTGACCGTGCTTCTCTTTCACCACCGCAAAGAGCTGATCCAGATCTTCCAAGCGTGAGACGTCACCCGCGACCGTCGTCACGTTTTTCCCGATGGAGGCGGCAGCTTCTCGCAGCTCTTTCTCACGTCGGCCGGTGATGACGACGTGGGCGCCTTCGTCCACGAAGCGTTTGGCGGTGGCCAGGCCGATCCCGCTGTTGCCGCCGGTAATGACCGCGATTTTACCCTTAAGTCTCTGTCCTTGCTTATTACTCATAGTTTTCTGCATTCTGTTGTTCCTGGTTATTTTGAGAAAGTAAGAGTCAGGCCCTTCCTCCGAAGCTGACGTAGTCGGCGTATTCGCCATTCTTCCCCGTGAAAGTCGCCCCGACCTTATCGGGCATGGGTACCAAGACTTCGTGGTTACCCAGACGAACGTGAAAGGTCCGAAGTGGGCATTGAGTGAGATCGATGAAGAAAGGCTGAGGTTTCAATATTGCCAAAGTCGGTCTTCTCGGCGTCGCGGCTAATGCCGATTCGTGATTGCCGTGATGCGAAGTTTGCATCACTACTTCACGCATGTTGGAAAAGCTGCGCTTGTTCCTGGTCGTCATCGAGGAAGGAAGTCTCCGTCGTGCGGCTGATCGTCTGCGCATTTCGCAGTCGGCGATCACGCGCCAGATTCAAGCGCTCGAATTCGATCTCGGCGGGCGCATTTTGGAACGAAGCTCAGCCGGGGTGCGTCCCACCAAAGGAGGACAAGCGCTTGCAGGCAAGGCGGAAATGCTCTTGGCAGATTATGACTCCGCCATGGCTGAGGTTCGCCGGCTGAATCGCGGCGAAAGTGAACGGTTGCGGATCGGCTATATCGCGTCGGCCGTTCAGGAGTATCTGGGGCCGGCTCTGGCCGCACTGCGGCGCTCTTATCCGAGGCTGAAAGTCAAGATGCTGGACCAAACGCCCGGCGAAATGATTACTGCCTTACGAAGAGGCGAAATCGACTTAGCCCTGACCTTGCACGGAATAGACCTGCTCTCGCGCGATTTCTATGCGCGTAAATTGGCGACTGTCAGGAGTGTGGTGGCGCTACCCGTCAGCCATCGCTTCGCAACCAAAAGGAAGGTGTCGCTTGCCCAATTGAAGGGCGAAACGTTTGTGCGGGGAACGAACGAGGCGGTCCCGGGCTACACGGAGAGAATCACTCAGTTCTGCCGCAAGTATGGCGGCTTCTGTCCCCGCCTAACGGCGATCGACAAAGCAACCAGTCTGGTGGAATCCCTTGCCCTGGCAGCGAACGAAGAAGCAGTTTCGATTCAGCCAGCCTTCATTTCTCACCTGAAGGTTCCGAACGTCGTCATGGTTCCCATCGCAGACGCCGGTGCTACCTGGGATTTGTTTGTGATCTGGCAGCCGGGCGAAATGAGCGCTCCATTGCGGACCTTGCTGAGCGAACTCAACCTGAAGTCTTAAATTACGCTCATTTCCCCTGATTTCCCGCGAGTCTTTGTTGTTTGCTTCTTCGAGCGACCAACACCGAGCGGCTTGCCGAGCATTCCCGTTGCCAGCCAGGCGCCCAGCGCGCAGAGTGACCTTGAATTTGATCTTGGCGAGTTTGCTCGGGATCCCGACCGGGGTTGCGTAGGAGGGGCAACCAGCGCAAAACGGAGTGGATCTTGTTGAAGAGGGGTTCCACTGCGATGGCGTAGAGTCCTGTATCCTGTTATTGGACCGCCTTGTCCAGCCACTCGAAGGCCTTGTCGGTCTCGGCGCGAAACGCATGGACGTAGGCGATGTTGTAGGACCAAGTCCTTTTCGAACTTCGCAATCAACGTGGCGAGCGCGGCATCAGACTCCGTCTTGCGCCCGAGCCCGTGATAGGCCATGGACAGGTCGATGAGCCGCCAAATCTCGCTCTTCTCTTGCTCGATCTCGGGCCGCCGCGGCCGACGCGTCGCCTTTGAACAGCAAGGCCACGCAGATGTGATGATGCGCAGCGGCGCGGGCTGGGCTCAGATTCAGCACGGTCCGAAAGGACGCGATCGAGGCATCGAACTGTCCTGTGCGTAGCTGGGCGATGCCAAGGTTAGGAAGGTCAATCAGGTTCACCGGATCGCGTTGCACCAGGGCCTCCGCGATCGGCAGAGCTTCCTGTAGCCGGCCCAGGCTCTCAAGAAACGTACTAACATTGCTGAGCGAGTCAGGACTCGGATCAAGCGCGAGGGCGCGCTCCAAGTGCTGGGCGGCGCTCACGAGGTCATTTTCGCATGCCGCGATATAACCCAGTCCGGAATACGCCGGCGCATAGTTTGGGTCGATCGCCAACGATGTTTCGTCCGCCTCCGCGTACGGGCGTAGCTGGCCGGATCGCACGTGCTCTCCACCTCGCCGGCGTTCGCTTCCAAACACCGTGGTTTCGCCGCTATACGTGACTCACGTATACTCTAACTGGCGCGGGCTCGCCTTCCCCAGAACAGCCTTGTGGCTATACGTGAGTCACGTATAGCATCCGGAGCGATGGCTTATGGGACAACGCGCGAGCATCTAGCGCATCAGAAGATTGCGAGCGATTCCTTTGCCGCTCGTTGACGCGCCTGGCGGGAGCGGCAGGATCTATCTCAGAGTGAAGCGGCCCTGCGCTTGCAGTTCTCGAAGCGAACCCTCCAAGAGTGGGAGCAAGGCCGCGCTACGCCGAACGGCATCGCCCGCGTGGCGGTCGACGGCGCCATTAGCCGATGAGTGAGACGAGGCGGAGGCATCTCGAGGCCATCTCTCCGGTGCCGGCGATCTTGGCCGGTATCGTGAGCGTCCAGGCCGGGGCGGCGCTGGCCAAGGGCCTCTTCCCCGCGCTTGGGCCGATCGGAACCGTGGGGCTGCGGGTCGCGCTCTCGGCCATCATGCTGCTGGTGGCGTTTCGTCCCGGGCTGCGGCGGATAACCGCGGCGCAGTGGCGGGCGGTGATCCCGTATGGCCTCGTGCTCGGGACGATGAACATCCTGTTTTACCTGTCGCTCTCGCGCATCCCGCTCGGCGTCGCCGTGACGGTGGAGTTCGTCGGCCCTCTGGCGGTGGCAGTATTCGGATCGCGGCGCGCAGTGGATATGGCGTGGGTCGTTCTGGTCGCGGCCGGTATCGCGTTGATCACGCCTTGGTCGGGCGGGGGAGCGGACGCGCTCGGTGTTTTGCTCGCACTCGCAGCCGGCGCGTGCTGGGCAGCCTACATCCTGCTGGGCGGCCGCTTGTCGCGCATCATGGCCGGCGGCGCTTCGGTGGCGACGGGAATGCTGATCGCTTCGTTCGTGGCGTTGCCTGCCGCGATTGCGACGGGTGGATTTGCACGGCTGACGCTGCTGCTTTTCGTGGCGGGAATCGGCGTGGCGCTGCTCTCGAGCGCGATTCCTTACACCTTAGAGATGATCGCCCTGAACAGACTTCCGGCTCGCACTTTTGGCATCCTCATGAGCCTGGAGCCGGCGGTGGCTGCGCTAGTTGGCCTGGTCTTCCTGCACGAACTGCTCTCGGTCCGTCAATGGCTGGCCGTGGCGCTTATCATCGCGGCGAGCACGGGATCGACCCTGACCTCGCGGCGCCCCGCGCCTCTTGTCGGAGGCGAGGCGGGAGAAGGGTGGCAGGGAGGGTGAATAGAGCCGACCGGGATGAGGCGACATACGACTGCCGGAACGGCGGGAAATCGGACACGAGCCGGTGTAGCGCTGCGGCGTGCCCTTGTAGGTCACGTTGATGGTCGGCAGCGAGAGATCAATCGAGCGGCACAGACGGGCAGCCCGTCAGGGTAGGAGAGCGGGAGCGAACGAACGGCGCGCAGTTCTACATCGCGCGGGATTTTCTCGTCTTCCAAGGCACCGCGCGGCTGATGAGTCGGATAAGACCAGCACGCGCTCGCCGCGCAGGAATCTGCGATCGCAACATTCATATCGCGCGAGACGTGGCGCGGTGGAAAATGCTGAGCGGCTGAGGTTAGCTTCGTCACTTGCCTCAGGATCGGGCTTTACTTTCGTGCACAGGGGCTGAGACTTCGCTCAGCGCCAAGTCCGTTGGTGGTTTCCTAAAGAGCTCCGCCTGACCCGCTTTGCGCTGGGTAACCGCGAACGTTCGGTCGTTCGCTCAACTGGAGTGTCGGAGCGATGCAGATACTGATGGTGCTGACGTCCCATGACCGATTGGGCAATACCGGTCGTAAGACTGGCTTGTGGCTGGAGGAATTCGCCGCGCCTTACTTCGTCTTTAGAGACGCTGGCGTTCAATTGACGCTCGCATCTCCGAAAGGTGGGCAGCCACCAATCGATCCGAAGAGCGACGAGCCGGGAAATCAGACCGAGGCGATGACGCGGTTCAAGGGCGATGCGGCGGCGCAGCAGGCGTTATCGCAAACGGCCAAGCTGAGCGACATGAAGTCGGAAGATTACGACACGGTGTTTTACCCGGGCGGTCACGGCCCGATGTGGGACCTAGCCGAAGATAAGGACTCCATCGCTCTGCTCGAATCGTTTTACGAATCGGGCAAGCCCATCGCGCTGGTCTGTCACTCGCCCGGCGTGCTGCGCCACGTCACCTACAAAGGCGAACCTCTCGTGAAGGGCAAACACGTGACTGGGTTCACCAATGGCGAGGAAGAAGAGGTGCAGCTTACCAAAGTCGTGCCATTCCTGGTCGAAGATGAGTTGCTCCGGCTCGGCGCCACGTTTGAGAAGAAGGCGAACTGGCAGCCCTTTTCCATCACCGACGGCCGTCTTATTACCGGACAGAACCCTGCATCGTCGACCTCGACAGCTCACGCGCTGCTGAAATTCATGAGTGGAGCGCAATCCGACTCCGACAGTGTCCGCGTTGGCGGGCAAAGCTATGAGATGCCTCCGCGAAACGGGTTCAGCATCGCGCATTTCCTTACCGTCGCGGATAAGGAACGTTCGGCTCGTTTTTATGAAAGAACTTTTGGTGCTCGCATCCTAACGATGGGCGATGGCAACGCGCCTCCATACCTCCAACTCGCTAATATTTGGATAATTCTGAATGTCGGCGGCGGGCCCACGCCGGATAAGCCGACGGTAACGCTCAGCGTCCCGGAGCCGGATCATATCAATAGCTTCATGAATATCCGGGTGAAGGATATTCAGGCGTGCTACGAGCTATGGAAGAGTAGAGGCGCCGAGTTCATCACTCCGCCCATACCCAAATACGGCGAGACGCGCTGCTACATCCGCGATCCTGATGGCTATATCATTGAGATAGGCCAGAGCACCGACCTCAAATACGGCTAACGAGGCAACGGTGAAGCTGCCGGAGAATTTCTGTTTAATCGCAGACAACTGTTTTCCTTTATGAAAACAACCGCTCCCTTATCCTTCCTTTGCGGAGCCGCGCTTATGACTGCTCTTACTACTCTCGGTCGACCGAACTCATCACCGCACGTTTACGAACTCCGCATGTATCACGTGAACGAGGGCAAGATGGATGCCCTGGTAGCTCGGTTTCGTGATCATACCGACGCGATCTTCAAAAAGCACGGCATGAAGAGTATTGGTTTCTGGGTACCTGAAGATGCGCCGCATTCGAGGAATCTCTTCATCTACGTGCTTGAGCATCCGAGCCGCGACGCAGCGGAGAAGAATTGGGCCGAGTTTCAAGCCGATCCGGAATGGAAACGGGTGAAGGCCGAATCGGAAGCGAACGGCCCGTTGGCCGATCACATCGACAGATACTTCATGGATCCGACCACCTTCTCGGCGCTTAATTGAAGTAGGCCTGCCGCTTCGGAGGATTCGCATGGTCCCTCATATCGAAGCCGTGTGCCACGAGTCGGAACAACGCGCGCACGCACCGGGCGCTGGTATCGCTCGGGTTGCACCGGCTGCGGCGCATGGAAAACGCGTTTGCACGGCGCAGGCCGGCCCACACCGCTGCCGGAATAGGAGGTACGAGCGAGCGCGGTTACTTCAATCCCGACTTGGTCAGGCCGAGCATTTCGTCAGCGGAACCCGGCACGCTGCGGAAGCTAACCCCAAGACGATTCCAGAGGTTGATCACGCCGACCGCGAAGGTTAGCTCCGAGAGTTGCGCCTCGCTGAAGTGAGCGCGCGTGCGCTCATAGAGATCGTCGGAGACACCGTCCGGCCCGAGCTTCGTCACTGCTTCGGTCCACTCCAGTGCCGCCTTTTCCGCATCCGAGAATAACGGCGATTCGCGCCAGACGGGGATGTGATAAATGCGCAGCTCGCGTTCGCCATGGATCTTCGCTTCCTTCGAATGCATGTCGACGCAGAAGGCGCAGCCATTCAACTGTGAGGCTCTGATATCGATCAGGTCAAGCAACGTATTTCCGAGCGAGCTTTTCTTCATTAGCCCGCTTAGCTCGTACACTTTTTTCGTCAGCTCGGGCGCATCCTTTGCGTAGTTCAGGCGTGGATTCATGTTTCTTATCTCCGTGTGATTAGGCGGTATTGTTACTTACCTGCAGAAGAGCTTCAATGCAGCTGTCGGCAAGGCTTCGTAAGTCACGCCATCAGCATCCGATCACCGGACGATATGCGACGAACGGGGCGGCTGACAAGTTCACGTACCGTGACAATGACATGTCGCGCATCAAGACGAATGCGACAGCTCATCCGGCGGCTCACGGCGGGAGTTGCGACGCGGTTCGCACCTTCCCTACAGTAAGCGGTGCGCCGCGCATTCCAGCCCGCGATCGTTTCTGCTTTCGCTGAT
>JAICMR010000031.1 GCA_025929155.1 Chthoniobacterales bacterium
GGACCGCCTCGGCGTCCAGCCCACTTTTGCGAGCGAGGTTGACGGTCGCAAAAAGCAAATCACCCATTTCGTCGGCGATCGCGCTCTGGTCGCCGGCCGCCATCGCCTCTTTCGCTTCTGCAAGTTCCTCATCGACCTTCGCCACGACATTCGAGATTTCGCTCCAATCGAAACCAACCCGCGCCGCTTTGGTCTGCGTTTTTTGCGCCAGCATGAGCGCGGGCAGCGCTCTCGTTAGGCCGGCGAAATAGGGCGCATCGGCGTCGGCGCCTTTCTCGGCCCGCTTGATCGCGTCCCATTGTTTCAGGACCGCGCCGCTGTCGCGCGCCTCGCTGTCGCCGAAGACATGCGGATGGCGTCGCACCAGTTTCTCGCCGATCTCCCGCGCCACTTCTTCGATCGTGAAGCGTTTCTCTTCACTCGCGATTTCCGCGTGCATCACCACTTGCAGCAACAAATCGCCGAGCTCTTCCCGTAGGTTCGCGTCGTCTTGCGCGCGGATCGCAGCGGCGACTTCGTAAGCTTCCTCGAGCAGACCCGGGACCAGCGACTCGTGCGTCTGCTCGCGATCCCACGGGCAGCCGCCGGGCGCGCGCAATTGCCTAACGATTTCACAAAGGCGCTCGAATGCTTCCACGGGTTTCAGATTCTCCAGAGGGTCCGGTGATTGCCGAACTCGGAGATTTCTCCCGAGGTCCGTTTCCCGACATAGATCGCGATCCCGATCACCGCGACGAGCGTGCCGAAGAAAATGACCGCCACGAACCAGGACGGAATATGGCCGACGCGCATCGCGCGATAGAACGCGCCGAAGCTTTCGATCGGCTCTGAGGCGTGAAGGAAAAGCTTCATCACCCAGGCAATGATGATGAGGAGAAAGATGAAAACGTAGTTGCGTTTCAGCCGGCGCCCGACCGCCTCGAGCATCGTGATCTTGAACGACGGCAGAATGAGATCCTCGCAGACGAGCTTCTTCCATTCGCCCTGCAGCATCCCGTGATTCTCCATAATCATCGGCACGAGAAAATGCGCTTCGAGCATCCGGATGCGCGCGCGAAAGGCATCGTAGAAACGGTAACGCCGCGCCTCGATCCAGAGCATCATCCAGACGATCGCGAGGTTGAAAAAGAAAATCAGATGCGGCACGCCGACATTCGAAAAAGCGATCGTGATGATCGCGGTCGTGCCCGTCACGGCCCAGTTCGTCGTCGTGTCGAGCCGGGTGCGCCAGACCATGATGCGGCCCATTTCGCCGCGATAAAAATGCGAAAGCGCATTGACGTAGCCGGCGTTGGCGAGCCCGCTGGAAGCAGGCGCCGCGGTCGCAGGCGGCGGGGCGTTGGGATGAGGTTCGTCGGGCACGATTGCGGGAGAATGATTCGACAAGGCGCGCGCGGGCGTCAATCTATCAATCGCATATCATGATCCCGGCCGATCTCTTCTCGGAACAACATCTCGCGCTCGATCTCAAGGGGAAAACTGCCGGCGAAGCGATCTGGGAAATCGTTGAGCGTTTGCGTGACAGCGGCGAGCTGGCGGAGCCGAAGAAATTTTACGAGCTCGTGATGGAGCGTGAAGAAAAAAGCTCGACCGTCGCGAACGGCGGCGTCGCCTTTCCACACGCGCGCACGAACCTGGTCGAGAAACTTCTGCTCGGGATCGGCCGGAGCCAGAAAGGCATTCCTATCGCCGGGCGCGCGGATTTAGTGCACCTGATTTTCGTGATCGCGGTCCCGCAACAGATGGTGAACGACTACCTGATCTGCGTCGGCGCGCTGGCGCGATTATTGAAAGATGAAGGGCGCCGAAAAGCGCTGCTCAAGGCTACGACCCCCGCTGAGTTCCTGAGCGAGATTCGGCGCGAAAGCTGAGAAGCTCGAAGGAAAAGCAGGAAGCGGAGGCCGTATTGAATCAGTTCCTGGGTTCCTGATTTCCTCAGAGATTTTTCATGAAGATTTCTTCAGGAGTCGATTGCGGGCGCGATCGAGCGCGCGGCGCGCGCTCGCGGTGAGACTGCCGATGCCGGACTTCGAGATCTTGTCGAGGACCGGATCGATCGATTCATAAATGTCCTCCGGCTCCGCCCGCCGCGGCGCGGTCTCGTGCGGCACGACTCGGAATTTTGGCTTGCGCCGGAAAAGTCCGGTGACGGCTGCGGGCATCTCGAATGGAATTTTTTTCTCGATGATCCGGAGATAAAGAAACGCCGTCAGGCACATGCCCCAAAGAATCGATAGGTTTCCCCATTCATGGTTCGGAAGCGATTGCATCGAGGCAAGGATGAGGCCGGCGAAGGCGAGCCATTTGAGCGTGACCCAGCCGAAAAGCTCGACGTTCGGATAAAGCGTCGCGAAGGCGATGAACATCCCGATCGACAGCTCGTAGGAACCGTAATAGGTCCAGGAAACACCCGCTGCGCTCCAGCAGGTCAGCAGCACGACCGGCACGAGGAGCAACATCCCGAAAAGCGTGAGGTAGCGTCGGCGCCCAAGATATTTTTCCACCTCCACGCCCGCCCAGTAGAGGAAGAAAACGTTAAAGAGAAAAAAGAACGACGCGGTTTGGATCAGGACCGCGGTGATCGGTTGCCAGATGGCGCCATGCCAGAACGACCGGGTCGTGAACGCAAAAGGCGTGACCACGTCCCAGCGCGCCGAGAGCGCGATCACGGTTGCGAACATTCCAAGCACGAAGGCTGCGACAATGATCGTCGTGACGCGAATGGGATAGCGCCCCATCCAGCCGACCGGCTGGAAATCATCGGATGTGACGACGCCGAACATAACGACATTTAACGGCGCGCCTCGGGGCAGCGCAAGCACCGGGAAGAAAATCGAAGTTTGAATTTACAACTCGAACCTTCAAAAGAGCTTCTCGTTAGGTGCCAGGTTTTTGCACTTCGAATTCCGCGAGTCTTCTTCCTCAGAGCTTCAAGATTGACCCTTCCGCGGGAAATTTTCCTTGGCCCGCCAGCGGAAGCGGCCAAATTAAACATCCGCCGGAGCGCGCGGACTTCACTTATGGATCGACTAGCACCTGCCATCTCGCCGCCCAAAGGCATGGGCGAAAACAAGCCAGCCAACAAAGCGGTCCTGAATTGGGTGCACGAAGTCGAATCGCTGACCAAGCCGGAAAACATCTTCTGGTGCGACGGTTCAAAGGAGGAAAACGATTACCTGCTGGGGGAAGCCTGCCGCCAGGGCGTGTTGATCAAGCTGAATCAGGAGAAGCGGCCGGGATGTTATCTGCATCGTTCCAATCCAAATGACGTCGCCCGGGTCGAGCAATTCACACTCATCTGCACGCCGACGGAAGAGGAAGCCGGCCCGACCAATCATTGGGCTGACCCGGCTGAGACCTACAGCAAGCTCCACGGGATGCTAAAGGGCGCGATGCGCGGACGGACGATGTTCGTCGTGCCGTATATCATGGGCCCGGTCGAATCGCCGCTCGCGAAAGTCGGCTACGAAATTACCGACTCGCTCTATGTCGTGCTCAGCATGCGGGTGATGACGCGGATGGGCGCGCGCGCCTCGGAAAAATTGGGCGAAAAACCGGACGCGGAATTTAACCGCGGCGTTCACTCGCTGCTCGATGTGAATCCCGAGCGGCGCTGGATCTGCCATTTCCCGCAGGACAACGCGATCATCTCGGTCGGCTCCGGTTACGGCGGCAACGTGCTCCTGAGCAAGAAATGCCTCGCGCTCCGGATCGCCAGTTACCTCGCGCAGAAACAGGGTTGGCTCGCCGAGCACATGCTCATCCTCGGCGTCGAATCGCCCAAGGGCGAAAAGCATTACGTCGCCGCCGCTTTCCCCAGCGCCTGCGGCAAAACGAATTTCGCGATGCTGATTCCGCCGAAGCATTACGACGGTTGGAAAATTACCACGATCGGTGACGACATTGCCTGGATGCAGATCGGCGCGGACGGACGGTTGTACGCGGTCAATCCGGAGAACGGTTACTTCGGCGTGGTGCCGGGCACGAGTTACAAATCGAATCCGAACGCGATGCGTTCGATCGAGCGCGACACGATCTTTACGAACGTCGCACTGACCGACGATGGCGACGTCTGGTGGGAAGGCAAAGACGGCGAAGCACCCCAGCACGCGATCGATTGGCGCGGGAACGACTGGACGCCAGCCTCAAAGGAAAAAGCGGCGCATCCCAACAGCCGTTTCGCCACGCCGATGCAGAACAATCCCGTGCTTGATCCGCACGTGGACGATGCGGCCGGCGTCCCGATCAGCGCGATCATTTTCGGCGGACGCCGGAGCGATACGATGCCGCTGGTTTTCCGCGCGTTCGATTGGCAACACGGCGTCTACATCGGCGCGGTGATGGCTTCCGAGACAACCGCCGCAGCGACCGGCGCGGTCGGCAAAGTGCGGCGCGATCCGATGGCGATGCTGCCGTTCTGCGGCTACAACATCGGCGACTACTTCCGGCACTGGCTCAAGATCGGGAAACGGCTAACAAATCCGCCGCTCATTTTTCACGTGAACTGGTTCCGGAAAGACGCCGAGGGCCATTATCTCTGGCCCGGCTTTGGCGATAACATGCGGGTGTTGAAGTGGATCATCGATCGCTGTGAAGGCAGAAGCGGCGCGCAGAAGACCGCGGTCGGGTGTATTCCGCGTCCGGAAGATCTCGACCTGGAAGACCTGGAAGGGGTTTCGCCGGAGCAGCTCGACAAGTTGCTCGCAGTCGATCCGGCGGAATGGGAAAAAGAGCTGGCGGGCGAGAAGGAATTTTTCGCATCGCTCGCGCCGAACGTGCCCGAAGAATTGCTCGGGCAAATGCAGCAGCTCGAGGAGCGGCTCCGTCGTTAGGCATCTTCGTGTCCAGGTGGCGCGCGCGTCTCGCCGCACGCGCTTTCCTCCGAAGCCTTGGATTTGCGGGGAATTGGCGCTCCCGGAAATCAAAGTTCGTGGTTGCGAGACGCGGCGACCCGCACCCGGGACGGGCGCGCTGCCGAAAAGCCAGAGCGGTTGCCAAAAATCCCCCCGACCGGGCGTTGCTCAATAAGCAGAGGCCGGAGGTGCGACGAGCTGCGCGAACGTTCGCGCAATGATCCCGCACTCGAGCATCAGATTCCAATTTTCGAGGTATTCCAAGTCGCACGCGACCCGGTTTTCAATGTCTTTGCTCGTCTGCGCTTCTCCCCGGAACCCGCGCACCTGCGCCAGACCGGTAATGCCCGGTTTCACAAAAGCCCGCACGTGGTAGGAGGACATCAGCCGCGAGAATTGCTCGTTATGCTCGATCAAATGCGGACGCGGCCCGACCGTGCTCATCTCGCCCCGGAGCACGTTCCAGAATTGCGGGACCTCGTCGATGCTGAGCTTGCGGAACCATTTGCCTAACGAATAAACGCGTTCATCCTCCGTCGTCGCCTGCCGCGCGAGATCCTGATTCTCCGGATGCATCGTCCGAAATTTCAGGATCGAGAAACGACGGTTCTGGATCCCGGCGCGGATCTGCCGATGAAAGAGCGGGCCGGGCGATTGCAGCCGGTGCGCAACCCAGACGACGATCGCGAGCGGAGGAAACACGAAGAGCATGATCGGGAGCGCAAAGCAGATATCGAGCAGCCGCTTGAACGCGCGGTTCAGCGGATTCTCGAGCGGCTCTTCGCGCAAACCGATGAAGCGGAAACCGTCGTCCTCGAAATGGACGACCGGGTGACGGAGTTTCTCCTCGAGATCGCTCACGATCAGGAGCCGGACGCCGAGCTGGTCGCAGGTCGTGATGACTTCGCGGTTCAACTCATTGAACTGCGGAAACTCCAGCATGATCACTTGCGTGACACCGTGCTCCTGGATCGCTTCACGTAATTGCGCCGCGCCGCCGAGCACCGGGATTTTATCGTCGGTGCTTTCGCACGGCTCCTCACAAATAATCCCGACGGTGCGCAACCCGACATCGGCTTTCCGGCGCAGCCAGCCGCGTAACTGTTTCGCTTTCGCGGTTGAGCCGATGAGGAGTGTTTTCTCCTCGCGCAGCCCAAAGATTCCACGCGCCAAAAGCTGCGGAAGGAAATGATGCGAGAAGAGCAGCGCGATGTAGAGCCACGGGACGAAGTTGAAGAAAAAGACGCGTGAAATAAAGGCATCTTTGGCCGCGATCAGGTAAAGCACGAGCGCGCCGACGCTCGCAACCGTCTGCCGAAGCGCGAGCCGGTGCTGGCGGAGCAACTCCGACTGCAGGAAATAATTTTTTGAGCCTTCACGGCTGAGCGATTCCGCCAGGAGCCCGACAAAAAGCATCGTGCAATAAGTGGTGTAGCTCCCCTGCGTGAGCTGCGCGCCCGGCGTGTAAAACGTCACCATAATCCAGACGCCGAACCAAAAGAGCGCCGCCACCAGGACGAGCTGGCAAAGCAGAAAAACCCGGTACAAACCTTGCGTGCGGTGGGTGAGCATGTTTAACGACTGGGGATCAAAATCTGGCTCGGCGCGCCTCGCAACCCGTCGAGAATTCCTTCGCCTTGGCCAGGCTGCGCGCTTAACCGCATAGAGCTTCTCCCATACCATCACTTTTCTCCGCTTCATGCAATCGCCGCGCACCAATCGAACGGTTCGACGTCGTTCCGATAGCAGCGCAGCGGCTGGTTGGACTGCTTTCGGACTGCCGCTTTTTGTCGTCCTGGCTTCCTTCCTCGGGGGCGCGACAACGAAGTGGAGCGAGGGCATCCTGCTCGCCGGATTTGGAATGCTGCTGCTTATTCGGCCGCCGCGCTTTTCGCTCGGGCCTGCGCTGAACAGTTGCGCGCTGCTTTTCCTCGGACTGGCCGCGGTCGCTTTTTTGCCGGCCGATTGGTTTCACACCCCGGACTGGCGGACCGCATTGACGAACGACTTCGGCCTCGTTTTGCCCTCTACACTGAGTCCGCAACCGTGGCTGACGCTGAGTTGCTGCGCCACGCTGCTCGCGGGATTTGCCTGGCTTTATTACGTCACGACCTTCGACGCCGATCTGCGCGACATCCGTCTGGCCGGCCGCGTTTTTGCGGCTGGAATGATCGGGCTCGCCGCGCTCGCGATCGTGCTTCACCTCCGCGGCACGTCGCTGCCGTTCTGGCATAACGTGCGCAACTTCGGACCCTACCCGAACCGCAACCAGACCGGCGATCTCTTCGGCATCTCGACGCTCGTCGTCCTCGCCTGCATGCAGGAAGACTTTCGGCGCCGCCGCTGGCGCTGGATCTTCTGGCTCGCGGGATTTGCCGTGCTCGTTGTTGCGCTGATTTTCAATTTCTCGCGCGCCGGAATTTTGATTCTCGTCCTCGGCGTCTGTGCCTGGCTGGTGCGGATCGCGTTGCGCAAGTGGACCTGCGCGGGTGTGGCCGTGGCGGTCTCGGTATTGCTCGTGCTTCTCGCGGCGCTGCTCCTCTTTGGCGGGGAAACGATCGCGCGCTTTCATCTGCGGCTGGGGAGCAGCGATGAATCCGTCACCTCGGATTTTCGCTGGCTCATTTTCCGCGATACCTGGAAGATGATCCGCGCCTCGCCCTGGTGCGGACTCGGACTGGGAAATTTCGAAAGCGTTTTCGCGTTGTTTCGTGACGTGTCGAAGGGGGGGACGCGCTCGCTTCATCCGGAGAGCGATTGGCTCTGGCTCTGGAGTGAGATGAGCTGGGCGGGCGTGATGCTCGTGCTTGTGGCTTTCGGCCTTTTCGTTAGGCGGATTTTCCCGTTGAACGAAGGGACGAATCAGCGGCTGCGGTACGCCGCGCTCATCGGCGTCTGTCTCTTCGCGCTCCATGGCCTGGTCGATGTTTCCGCGCATCGCTTCGGGACATTCCTGGCCGGAACTTTTCTGCTCGGCCTCGCGCGACGCCGTCCTCAAGCCGGCGAATCGCGGCGGTGGCCGCCGATCGTCTTTCGCTTTCTCGGCGCGATCCTGGTCGTCATCGGGTTCGCCTGGTTTCTTTCCTGGCGCGGGCAGCTCGACTTTCCCGGATATCTCAGCGTGGAAAAGGCGAAGCGGTCCGCCACGATCGCCAATCGCGGCCACCGTTTTCGCGAGGCGCTGGCACTGGCCGACCGCGGCTTGCGTTCCGCGCCGCTCGATTGGCAACTTTACTTCACCCGCGGCGTCGCCCGGCTCGGGCTCCGCCAGCCGATCACGGAATCGTTGGCGGATTTTCGCCGGGCGCGCTTCCTGGAGCCGAGTGGTTATCAGTTGCCGTTTGAGGAAGGCAAAACCTGGCTCGGCGTCGCCCCCAATCTCACGCTCACCGCCTGGAAGGAAGCGATCCGGCGCCGGCCCTCGGACCCTGGCGGGCTTTATCGTCAAATGTTTCCGCTCGCGGAGGAATACGATACGCGCGTCCTGCAGCGGCTCGGCGATCTTGCTGAGGCCGACCCGCGCCTAACGATCACCTACCTGGAAAATATTCCCGGCGAACGATTCCCTGCGGCGATCCAGAGTCTGCTGAAGCGCGACCCAAATCTATCTCAACTCAATGCCAGCGAAAAAGCACAGCTCTTCAATCTCTGGTCGGAGCGCGAGCCGCTCGATGGCCTGGTCGGAGCCGTGCGCGCGCAGCCGGAGTGGATGCGATTCGCCTGGCGCGGAATCGCGCGCTGGCACGCTGCCAAAGGGGAATATCAGCAGGCTTGGGACCTCGTTAGGCAAAACGCCGCGACGCCCGCGCTGCCGACGGCGGCGACCGCGGAGTCGATCGCGCAACTAGAACAGCAAATCCAGGCAAACCCGCGCAATTACGCCGCCGGTTTTGCTCTTTACCAGGAGCAACTGGCCGCCGGGAAACCAAACGACGCGCTTGCAACTGTCCGGCATTTTACCGCGCAACCGGGCGCGCCGCGCTACTTTTTCTTCCTCGAAGCGCAGGCATGGGCCGGGCAGGAAAACTGGAAACGCGCCTGGCAGGCATGGGAAAAATTCCCACAGACTGGCTCGGACCACCACTAATGGATTGCATCGGTGAGAGTGTCAGTTGGAGCGCAGTCATCAATGCGAACCTCCTCAGCGGTCAATGTAGGTTGTAAAAGTTCGTTTTGGCTGGGCGCCGAAACCGGCACATGAGGCGCGTGCTCTCTCCAGACGGTGACTCCGTGATTCGGCCCACCAACCCTTGCGCCAACTTCCGTTCCGCGCATAGATTCTGCTCCCCCTTTCCAATTCAATGAAACAGCGCCTCGCTCTTTTTTTCTTCGTCACTTTCTTCGCCGCGGCCGCCGCGCAGGCGCAGGCGCAGCGCGAATACATCATCCTCGTCGGCGGGCCGTCCCTGCATCGCTGGGAACAATACAAATCCCAGCCGCACGATCATTGGTGGGCGAATTTCGTTCACGCCGCTCGCGTCCGCACCGAAGAACTTCGCGCCAACCTCGGCCCCGACGCGATGATCACCTGGCTGGTTTACAAGCCGGGCTATATCGATCGCGGGGTGCAGGAAAAACAGGATCTGGTCGCGAACATTGAGAGCGTGCGCGACAAGTTTCATCTCCACCTCGTTTTCTTCACGCGCGGCGGAGACGTGATCAATTATCTCAACAACGGTCAGCCGCGCGATCGAGTGAAGGTGTCCGGCTTCGAATATTTCGGGCATTCGAACAAGGCCTGTTTCCTCTTCGACTACAGCAATATTGTGGACAGCGCGTCGAAATCCTGGCTGCACGAGACGGAGCTGAAGAATATCAGCCCACGCGATTTCGCGCGTGGCGCCTACGTGAAAAGCTGGGGCTGCCACACCGGCGAGAGCATGAGCAAACTCTGGCGCGACGCGACGGGTACGAGCATGTGGGGCGCGGTCGGCAAGACCGATTACTCCACCGGCGAGCTGCCGGCGCTTTCTTCAGCCGGCGGCAAGTGGGTTGACTAACATCAGCCGAGGTCGTTGGACTGACGCCCGGGAATAATCCCAGCGTCAGGTCGCTCCGACTTCAGCAAGGCGGGATCACGCTCTCCCAGCGATTTTCTTGGCGAGCTTCGCTGCTCGTCCGTAGATTCGCAGCGTGGCGACTCTCGACTTCGAACAACTCGTCGACGATTTCTACATGCCACTCTATCGCTTCGCACTTTCACTCAGCCGCCGGGAATCCGACGCGGCCGACCTGACGCAACAGACCTTCCTGCTCTGGGCGAAAAAGGGCCACCAACTGCGTGAGGCGTCTAAAGTGAAGACGTGGCTTTTCACTTCGCTCTACCGGGAATTTCTCGGGCGCAAGCGGCAGCAGGATCGCTTCGTCGAGGCGGATAATAATCCGGAGGCGCTCGGCGCGCAGGTCGTCCCTGCGACGGTGGTGGATCAGCTCGACAGCCAGATCGTGCAGGACGCGCTTTTCGGACTCGAAGAGATTTATCGCGCGCCGCTCACGCTATTTTACCTCCAGCAACTTTCCTACAAAGAGATCGCGGAGACGCTCGAGCTTCCGATCGGCACCGTCATGTCGCGCATCTCGCGCGGGAAAGGCGCTCTCCGAAAAGCCCTCGCCGACGATCCCGGCCTAACGAAAAGCGGAGAGCAAAAGGCATCATGAACGAGACCGAGGCCCGCATCATTCTCGGAGCGTATCAGCCGAATGTGGATGACCGCTCCGATGCCCAGATTGCGGAAGCGTTGCGCCTGACGGCTGCGGATCCTGCGCTCGCGAATTGGTGGGAAGAAGAGCAGGCCTTCGATCGGGCGATCGCCGCGCAGCTGAAAGCGATCCCGCCGCCGTTCGGCCTCAAGACACGCATTCTCGCCCAGGCCGGGGAGGAAACGCCGCAACGACGCAATGGCTGGCGCTGGGCTTTCGCCGGCGCGATGGCCGTCGCCACCTTGCTTCTCCTGGCGCAGATCACCGATTTTTGGCAGAAGTCGCAGAGCGGGAATCTGCCGCATCAATACGCGAGCGAGATGGCGAGCTTCATCGAGATCGCGCCTGCCCTCGCGATGGAAAGCAGTAATCTCGATCAGATTAAAAACTGGCTTGGGCAAAAGCATGAAAAGCCGATGCAAATCCCCGCGCAACTGGCGGCGCTCGATCCGGTCGGTTGCCGCGTGCTTTCATTTCGCGGGCACGACGTGACGCTCATTTGTTTCTATACCGAGGAAAAACGACTCGCTCACTTGTTCGTCGTTGATCGCGCCGCGCTCCCCAATTTGAAGCCGGGCGACAAGCCGATCTTTTCGAATCAACACGGCTGGATGACCGCCACTTGGGCGGAAGGCGGAGACGTTTACATGATCGCGATGCAGGGAAGTCGGGCCGAGGTGGAACCGCTGTTGCCGCGCGCCTAACGAGGCGGGGTTTTCATCGCGCGCGCGACGGAGATTGCGTTTCGCGGAAAAGCGTACCGCGCCGAACCTTCGAGCTGAGACACGCGCTCATTCCGAGCGAAGTCGAAGGAATCCGGTCGAACTGCCGGGAACTTCTGCAATGAATTCAGCGCGGGAAGTCAACGGTATCCCACGACTACGCTGAGGGCTACGGCCGCGCGCTCGCCGTCTTCGGACCCTGCGTTAGCTGCACGAGGTCGGTCAGGATGTTCAACGTCTCGTCACGCTCGGGGTCGATCGCAGCTGGCTTCGTGTCGTCAGACGTATCCAAATCGGAATCGTCGGCCGCATCGTCGGCATCCGGAGCGGCTTCGGGCGCCACTTTCGTGACGTCGCCAGTTTTCTTCGCCTCCGCAAGTTTGCCCGGATACATGATGAGTTGGAGCTTCGGATTATCGACCGTCTCGAGCGTCAGGCGGTAGATGCTTGGTTCTTCCGTGCTGCGAGCGAGGCGTTCTTTCGATCGCTCTTCCTTCCGCGCTTTTTCATCGCTCAACTCTTTTTTGCGCACCTCTTCATTCAGCGTGATCCGGTTATCATCGATTTTCTTGCGCAGCCGTTCCATGTCTTCCATCACGTAGTGGAATTCCGGGTCGGCCGCGACGCGCGCCGCGGATCGGGCTTTTAATTCATCGAGGAAAAGCTGATGCGAATCAGACCACTTCGTATATTTGGCGGCCGGCACCGTGTCGTAGGGGAGCGCATTCTTGAGGGCGCTTTCGCCGTACTCCGGCAGGTCGGTCAAAGTCGGCAGCACAATATCTGAAGTGACACCGTGAAGTTGCGTCGAGCCACCCGCGACGCGGTAGAATTTCTGGATCGTCAGCTTGAGCGCGCCGTCTTCCGAAGAATGCGATCCCAGGAGCGAAGTGAACCGGCCGATCTCAAGAATTGTCTGGACCGTTCCTTTTCCGAACGTGCTGGTGTCGCCCACGATTACCGCGCGCCCGTAATCCTGGAGCGCCGCAGCGAAAATCTCACTGGCCGAAGCGCTTTGCCGGCTGGTCAGCACAACGAGCGGGCCGTCATACGCGATGCCTGGATCAGGATCCGTCGAGATGACGACACGATCGTTTGAGCCCTTCGTCTGCACGACCGGGCCGGATTTGAAAAAGAGTCCGGTCAGCGAAATCGCCTCTTCGAGCGAACCGCCGCCGTCCTTGCGCAGGTCGATCACGAGCCCCGCAATTTTTTCTTTTTTGAGCCGCTTCAGGAGCGCGAGCACATCGCGGGTCGTGCTCTTGCTGTGTCCTTCCATGTCAGCGTAGAACGACGGCAGCGTAATCCAGCCGAGTTTAACCGGATCGCCGTTGCGATCTTTCTTGATGATGATGTCGGCGCGAGCTTCCTGGTCTTTGAGCTTAATTTCATCGCGCACCAGCTCGACGGTCTTCCGCTGGGAGGGATCGGTCGCATTCGCCGGGATGATCAGCAGGCGGACTTTGGTACCCTTTTTCCCGCGGATTTGTTCGACGACTTTGTCCAGGCGCAGATCGCGCACGTCGTTGAACTCTTTCGAACCCTGCGCAACCGCGGTGATGCGATCACCGACCTTGATCTTACCGCTCGTCTGGGCGGGTCCGCCGGCGATCAGGCTCTCGATTTTCGCGTAGCCGTCTTCGCTCTTCAACAGGGCGCCAATCCCGACGAGGGAGAGGCCCATGTTGATGCTGAAATTTTTCAGATCGGACTGGCTCAGGTATTCCGAGTGCGGATCGTAGGACTGCGCGAGCGCGTCGAGAAACAACTTTACCTGCTCATCGCTGTCTTCTTCGTGGATCGTGCGCAGCATCCGGTCGTATCGGCGCTCGACCAATTTGGGTCCCGGCTCGATTGGGTGTTCGCTCAGCTTTTCCTGAAGCAATTCGTTCTCGATCCGCTTCCGCCAGAGCTCGTCAGCTTCGGCTTCGTCCTTCGGCCACGGCGCTTTTTGCCGGCTCAGGAGCACGGTGTCGTTCGTCTTGAAATCCATCGGCTGTTTTACCAGCTCCTTGATTTTGGCGACGCGATCTTCGACGCGTTTCTGGAAGACCGCGAAGATCTCGTGGGCCGGCTTCAGGTTGCCGAGCAGCACGTCGTCGTCGAGCGCGGTCGCGTATTTCGCGGTGAAGGCATCGACGTCTTTCTGGGTGAAAAAGAGGTGGCTAAAATCCAGCATCTCGAGATAACCGGTCAGCCACTTTTTCGACATTTCGTCGTTTAGCGGATGATGGGTGTAATGCCCTTCCTCGAGCAGCCGCCCGACCGAAATGGCTATTTGCTCATTGTCCGTCTTCGCGAAAACTGGCTCGGCGGCGAAGGCGACGACCAACAACACCGGCACGAGCGCCGTGGACGAGCGAAGGAAATTTTTCATAAAGAAGGACGAAAACGCTCGCAGAAACTGTTTTGAAAGCAAGATGACCGGCCGACTAGAGCGAATTGGATTTGATGGATGAGACAATCGCCGCGCGCGAAGATTCAAATTTAGATTCGCGGCCGTTTGCGTGCGCGGACGGTGCTGCTGGCGCAATTTTCGTTCCCGTCGCGGCGTGAGATTTGAAGTCATTAGGAGAGGGCCTAAAACCCGCCGTCGTCGGGATGGAAAGAAGAATTATCCAAGCGCGGCGGAAAGGGTAAGTGCAAGTTCCCGCTGTGATCCTTTACAAGACTTTCACGGGCGGAATCTTCGAGACGAACTGCTATGCGCTCCCGGGACCGGAGGGATGGATTCTCTTCGATGCTCCCGACGGCGCCTGCGACTGGCTCGTCCAGGAAAACATCGATTTGCAACTCCTTCTCCTCACCCACGGTCACATCGATCACGTGCTCGATGCCGCGAAGATCAAAAAGCGGTTCGGCTGCCCGATCGGGGTTCATGCCGAGAGTGCGCCGATGATTTCCGATCGCGACTTCTTCCGCGGCTTCGGCTTTGAATTAGAGGTGGAGCCGGTCGAGCCCGATTTCCTGATCGAAGCGACGCCGTCGCGCGACTTTCTCGGGATGAACTTCGAAATCTTTGAGGTGCCCGGGCATTGTCCCGGGAGCCTTTGCTTTTTCTCACATGAGAACAACCTGCTGATCGGCGGCGATGTTCTCTTCGCCGGCGGCGTCGGGCGCTGGGATTTACCCGGTGGCGACGGCGAACTGCTCTTCGCCGGAATCCGGGAGAAGCTCTACTCGTTAGGGGACGAAGTTACCGTCCTGCCCGGACACGGCCCGGCCACAACGATCGGCGCCGAGCGGCGGTCGAATCCTTTCGTGCGCTGAGTTTTCAACTCGCAGAGACCGCGGTCGCCAGCCTCCGGGGAGGAGAGCCGTCGGCCCGTCGCAGCGGCAGTCTGCTCGCGGCAATTTGCGGGAAGCCGACAGATTATGTTTTCCAACCCCCGGCGGCCAGTCGCTCGACCTCGTTTCGGAGCGGCTCCAGACCACCAACCTCCGTCAGGACTTCGCCTAACGAACCCAGCGCCGCCGGAATATGCTCGAGAAACGTTTTGTTCCCGCGCACCCAGCCAAGGTAGCCATAGGCGCCGAGCGCCTGCATCAGTCGTTGCATCGCGCAGAGCCGCAGCTTCTCAAAAAACGCCGGATCTTTCGTCCCCGCGGCCGATCGATAGAATGACGCCAGTTCAGCTCGTTCTTTACTCGTTAGGCAGACATAGGGATCGTAGAGCAGCGAAGCCAGATCGTATTCCGCCAGCCCGGGTCGCATCCCCTGGAAATCGATCATGTAGGCTTGCGCATCGCGCAGGATCACATTTTGCGATTGGAAATCCCGATGGACAAGGACGCGCGGGAAACCTGCCAGCCGCTCACCGATCTCTTCGAGTGCCGGTAATTGCATCAGCTTCCGCAGATTTTCCCCGGCCACCCCGAAGTGCCGCCCGAGGCATTGCTCGAAGAAGTAATGCTGCTCCCATCGATAAAGCTCCGCATCGAATTGGGCCGGCGCATCCCGCCGAATTTCCACCGACTCCTGCGCCGGAATCCGATGCAGCTTGGCGACCTCTGCCAGCGCGGACTCATAAAGTGGACGCCGGATTCCCCAGCTCGCCGAGCGGTAACTCCAGAGGTCGCGCTGGCCGAGATCTTCCAGCCAGATCAGCCCTTCCGTCGGATCGTGGTAGTAAATTTTCGGTGCGTGAATTTCGTGCACGGCGAGGAACTCCGCGATCTCGACATAGCGCTGATTCTCCGAATGCTCCTTCGAGTATTTCACCAGCACCAGGGTTTGCTCTTCGGAGAATTGAACCCGATAGAACTTGCGATCTGAACCGCCTTTCTCGATCGCGGAAATCTTCACTTCCGTCTGCCCGAGATCGGGAAAACGAATCCGCGTCTGTTGCAGCAGCGAGTCGGAAAGAATCATCAGATGACGTCGTCGAGATGCGCCCCGGCCACGGCGCGATGAGCGCGGACGATACAGCTTTTCAGCCGGGCGCGAGAGGCAATTTCTGCGCCGGGCCACAGGACAGAGTCTTCCACCACTGCGTCGGCCCCAATCCGACAACCGGCGCCGACCGACGAGCACCCAATAATCTGGGCGGTCGGATCCACCACGGCGTCCGCCGCCACCGCGACTGGCCAGTCCTTCGGCTGAAGATAATCGGGTCGCCAGGCGCGTTCGACAATCGCGCGATGGGCCGCCAGATATTGCTCGGGCGAGCCGAGGTTGAACCACGCTCCGTCGTTTGCCACCACGCCTCCGATCCGGCCGCCTTCACTGATCCATCTTGTCAGCACCGGGATAAAGGAGATTTTTTCGCCTAACGAAAAGCGAGCAAATCCGACCGGATTCCAAACGGAGATATTGGCGTAATCGAGATTACCAGGATGACCGAACCGCTGGCCGATATCGATCACCTTCCCGTCGCGAAGCGCCACCTGCCTCGCCAATCCGGTTTCGCGCAAAGCGAGTGTGACATCGTTCCCGCTCCGGAAATGCTCCTCGAGCAGCGGGGCGAGGGCGAGGTCGGTCAGAAGATCGCCGCTGTAAACCAGAAAGGGCGCCTCGCCTAACGACCGCTCGGCGTTCTTGATCCCGCCGCCGGTCTCCAGCAGAAACGGCTCGTGGATCAAGCGCACCGGCAGTTTGCGATAACTTGCCCCAGGGAAAACCCGCTCGAACTGCTCCGGCAGATGATGCGTGTTAATGACAAAGGAACCGACGCCGGCGGCCGCCAGATGATCGAGCGCAAAGGTGATGAGTGGTTTTCCGAAAATCGGAACGAGCGGTTTCGGCAACTGGTCGGTGAGCGGCCTGAGCCGCGTGCCCAAGCCGGCGCCGAGCACAAAGGCCTGGTCGATCATCGCCTAAGGAATGTTAAACACCTCGACCAGCGCGACGCCGCTCGTCTGGTCGATCCCGCGCACGATCGCTGTGTATTCGCCTGCGGCGAGCTCCGCGAAAATCGCCGACTCCCGGTCGTCCTTTGGCGCCAGACCGGTCGAGGCGATGATTCCCTCCTGCGCGTCGCGCCAGTTATTATCTTGCGCGAGGAGCGCGCCGTTCGCGTCGTGCAGCTCCAAGGTCGGATCCGGCAGCGGACCACTCACGCCCGCTGCGCCTAACGACGGCCCGATCGCGCGAACGACGACATTGGCAAGGCCCGATTCCTCGGGAGAAACGATTAAACCGCCGATCAAGACATCGGCGCCGGTGCCGACTCTGCCGCGCGTGCTGACATTCCCCAAACGCGAAGCCGGCGTGGTATCGAGATCGTAAACTTCGACCAGCCCGAGTCCGGTGCCGCTGCCAGCTCCATGCAGCACGGCGGTATATTGGCCGGGGTCCAGCGTAATCACGATGGCCGCCTCGCGGTCGTCGCCGGGAGGAATGCCGGTAGCCTCGATCGCGCTCTCCTGGCTCTCTTTCCAGTTGTCGTTCCGCGCGATGACCGAGTCGCTGGCGTCGTGCAGTTCCAGAACCGGATCCTGGAGAACGCCGGTCAAGCCCGCTGACGCGAGCGAAGGTCCGAGCGCGCGGAGCAGCACGGTTTTTGAGGTCGGACCGGTCACGATGAAGCCGCCGATCAGAACGTCCTCGCCCGTACCAACGTTCTCGCGGGTCGAGATATTCAGTTGCCTCGCTGTGTGCACGACCGAGGTCGGATCGTTCGGCTCGGTCTGCGAGAGAAACTCCGACAGGTTATCCTCGCCATCACCATCTGCGTCGCCGGCCGGACCGCCCAGCTGCGGATCATCAATCTGACCTAACGACAGTCGCGAGGCCTGGAAACTCGTGAAATCTACCTCGAGTCCAATCCCGACCCGGGTGATGAAAGGATCGGGATTCCCCATCCGCGTATCGACCCAAACCGGGACGGCCGGCACGTCCACGTTCATCGTTCCCGCGATCCCGAGATAATCGCCGAGCATGTAGCCATCCGAAGTGAGCGGCGCGAGCGACGCATCCGTAGTTACACTCGTTAGGCGCACATTAGGCTGCCAGCTTACGCCTCCGTTGAGCGATTGTGCCAGGTAGAGATTGCAAAGAACGCTGTCTCCGCCGCTGTCACGCTCATCGTAGAAGGAAACCGTCAAGCGCACGCCATCCGGCGAAGCCGCGATCGCTGCGTTGAAAACTCCCGTGCCCGGATTGTCGGTGATTGCGAACGACGGCGACCAGGTTGCGCCGGCATCCTTCGATTCCGTAAAGAAAATTCGCGGCAAACCTAACGAATCCAACCCTTGATAAACGACGTAGATATCTCCCGTGGTCCGATCGGTGGCCGCCGATGGCAAAAAGACGCCATTGCGGATGCTTGGCTGGTCGTATCGGGTCACGGTTGTCACCGGCACGGGGGCTCCGAAGGTCGCACCGCCGTCCGACGACAATACCATGTCGATCTCTTCCGGGGTCGCGGTCGTATCCCCGCCGCTGAAACCGCTTCCGGCAAAGTTCCAGTAAACAATCGCCACCCGTCCGTCGGGCAGGAACATCGGCTGCGAGCCTTGCGCGGAAGTGCTGACGGCGTGAATCGGCGCGGCGGCGCTCCAGGTTACGCCATGATCGTCGCTATAGCTGCGATAGATTGGCGAAGCGTCGGTTGTTCCAAACAGCGTCCAGGTCAGCAGCAACCGGCCGGCGTACGGCGTGCCGGTAAAAGTGTTCACGGCCATCCACGGTTTGTCGGGAAAATTAGCATCGTCGGCTGGACGGAAGACAATCGCAGGGGCGCCAAAGGTCGCGCCAGCATCGAGCGAGCGACTAACGAGTATAGCTCCTTCACTGAAATCGCCGTTGGTCGCCGCTTCCGTGTTGAGGAAAACGCGGCCATCGAGATCGATCGCTGCGACCGGATCGGTCGCGCGCGGATAGGGTCCGCCGGAAGCAATCGTCAGGTTTGGAATCAAGGCGCGGGTCCAGCTCAAACCGCCGTCGTGCGTAATCGAGTAACCGCAATCGACCGCGCCGCCATCCGCAAAACGGCCTTCCTGGAAAGTGGCCGCGAGAAAATCCGGATCAACCGGCGAGCGCGCGATATGCGGTTCTGCCTGCGCCCGCAGCGTGGGCGGCAACGCGTCCGGGTCGGCCCCGAGCCGAAGGTTTGGCGCAACCCGCAAATCGAGCGCAACCGGGACCGGCACGAAGGCTTGCCGGGCGATGTTGGCGGCCGCCAGTTGGACCAGGTCGCCATCGCGATTCAGCAGCGCGATCGCGCCGGAAGAGAGCCGCTCGAGCGGCACATGTCGCAAGGCGGTGGGCCAGTGGCTGCGATCTGGTGGTGGCTGCGAGGGAACACCCGGGACGGGGCCACCTTTACTCGTTAGGCCAGGCCCGAACGAACTGATCAGCAGGATACAGAGCAGCTTTCTCAGAAGGCGAAACCTACTCCTTGCCAGGTCTGGCACAAGCGCGCGCGGAGGCGCGATGCTAGTTCAGATTGTAAATCTCGATTAAGCCGAGGCCGGTGCCACCATTTTTCCCGCTCTCGATGGCGCTGTAAAGCCCCGGCGCGAGTGTCGCGACGATCGCGGCTTCGACCGGATCAGTCGGGGGCACGCCGGTCGCCTGAATCGCGGCGGCCTGGGTGGTTTGCCAGTCGTCATTCGTCGCGATGATCATGCCGTTGCTGTCGTACAGGGTGAGAATCGGATCGGCCAGCGGATTGCTCACACCCGCCGCGCCTAACGACGGGCCGAGCGCTCGCACTATCAGGTCGCTCTCGCCGCCGGTGGTCGAGCCGATGATCAATCCCGCGATCATCACATCTCCTTCCGTGCCGACGAAGCCGCGTGTACTCAGGTTCGCCAGATCCACCCCAAGGGTCGTGGTCAGGTCGTAAATTTCCATCAGTCCTACGCCGGTGGAGTTCTTGGTCCCGCTTTCGATCACGGTGTAGGTACCAGCGTTCACGGTGACGATCAAGGCGGCCTCAGCGTCGTTGCTGGGTGGGATCCCGGTCGCCTCGATCGCCGCTTCCTGCGTCGCTTTCCAATTATCATTTGTGGCCAGGATGGCGCCGGTCTGGTCGTGCAATTCCAGCATCGGATCGGCCAGCGGGTTCGCGACACCGGCTTGGCCTAACGATGGACCAAGCCCGCGAATCAGGATCGTTTTCGTTCCCTCGCCGCGGATGATGAATCCGCTGTCGAGCACATTCTCGCCCGTGCCGACATTGAGACGGGTCGAGATATTGAGCAGGGTCGGCGGCGTTTGTACCGCGATGAAACCGGGCATGAAGCCGGTCTGCGCGAAGACGCTGCTGCCGGTTTCGGTGATCTTTACGATCGTGCCATCTCGCGAGGCGACCACGTAAAGATTGCCGCTACTGTCGAAGGCCAACCCGAGCGGGCTGCCGATATTTTGCGCCACTGTCCCGAGATGAACACCCTCCGCCGAATATTTCTCGACCGAATCCGTGCCGCTGTTCGCGACGTAAAGATTGCCTAACGAATCGAAGACAAGGCCTTCCGGATTGTTCAGCCCGGCGAAGGCAAAGATGCCTAGAAATGTTCCGTCCGGATCGTAGCGCATGATCGTGTTCGAGAGGCTCGAGACGTAAAGGTTTCCCTCGGCATCGAAGGCAAGTCCGGTTGGTCGCGTTATGTTTGCAAAGACCCTTCCAACCCCATCGGGCGTGAACATCACCACGGTGCTGCCACCGAAATTCGCCGCGTAAAGATTCCCCGCAGAGTCAAAGGCGAGCGCCATCGGGAAGTTCAATCCGATACTCGCGAAAGTCCCGAGGTCGTCGCCGGCCGAAGAGAACTTTTCGATCCGGTTGGCGCTCGTTCCGATGTAAACATTGCCAGCGCGATCCAGCGCGATTCCGAGCGGGGCGGGCAGGTTTTCGGACGTCAAGTTGGTCGCGTTCCCGTTGGCGTCGTAGCGCGAGACGCTGTTCTCGCCCGTGTTCGGCACGTAAAAGGTGTCGGCCTGCGCGGTCGCAAGCCCGAGGAGAAGCGCGAGAGAAGCCAGGAGTTTCATCAATAATCTTTGAGCAGGTTACGCGCCGCGTTGTGAGCACGGGCGGCATGGCCCATATTGGATCCGATGGCTTTCGAACTCGAATCGAATTATCAGCCGCGCGGCGACCAAAGCCAGGCGATTGCCAAGCTTTTAAAGTCGGTTGAGGCCGGCAATCGTCACCAGACGCTGCTGGGCGTGACCGGTTCCGGCAAAACCTTCACGGTCGCGAACGTGATCAAGGAAATCGAACGACCCACGCTGATCATTTCGCATAATAAGACGCTCGCGGCGCAGCTCTACTCGGAGTTCAAGCAGTTCTTCCCTCGCAATGCGGTGGAGTACTTCGTCAGTTACTTCGATTACTACCAGCCTGAGGCCTACATTCCGCGCTCCGACACTTACATCGAGAAAGATTCATCGATTAACGAAGAGATTGAAAGACTTCGGCTCTCGGCGACAAGCGCCCTGCTCTCCCGCCGCGATGTGATCGTGGTTGCGAGTGTCTCTTGTATCTACGGCGTCACTTCACCGGAGGATTATCTGCGGATGTTGCTGACTGTTAAGCGCGGCCAGCAGATCACGCGAGAAGCCGTGCTCGCACGGCTCGTGGACATGCTTTACGAACGGAACGATCTAAACTTTGTCCGAGGGAAATTCCGGGTCCGCGGCGACGTGGTCGAAGTTTATCCCGCGACCGCCGACGAGGAAGCAGTCCGGCTTGAGTTCTTTGGCGACGAAATCGACGCGATCACGCGGTTCGATCCACTGACCGGCCACGCGCAGGAGTCGTTAGGTATGATAACCTTCTTCCCGGCGAAACAGTTCGTTACCCCGGCGGATAAGTTAAATCGCGCACTCGCTTCCATCCGGACCGAGCTCGATCAGCGTATCGTGCAATTGGAGTCGGTCGGCAAGTTACTCGAAGCCCAGCGGCTAAAGATGCGGACGGAATACGATCTCGAGATGTTACAGGAGATGGGATTCTGCAACGGGATCGAGAACTACTCACGGCACTTATCCGGCCGGCCGCCCGGCTCGAAGCCGTTTACACTCCTTGATTTTTTCCCGAAGGACTACCTGCTGGTGATTGATGAGTCCCACGCCACGATTCCGCAGATTGGCGGCATGTACGAAGGCGATAAGTCACGCAAGACTGTCCTGGTGGAATATGGCTTCCGGCTGCCAAGCGCGCTCGATAACCGGCCTTTGAACTTCCCTGAGTTCATGGACAACGCCAACCAGTTGCTCTATGTCAGCGCGACGCCGGCGGAGTTCGAGATTAAGAATAGCGTGGTCGGGAACGCCGGCTACTTCCCGCATAAACGCGACCGAATTGGCCAGGAGGAAGAGGTGCCTTTTGTCCTTCCGGGGAGAGCACCGCTCCAGCTTAGCCGAACCGATCAATCCCCAGATGATTTCGACGTGCGGACGCCGGGCGCGCCGCTCATTGTCGAACAGATCATTCGGCCAACCGGGCTGCTCGATCCCAAGATCACGCTGAAAGAGTTAAAGAACCAGATCGACGACACGATTGAGCTCTGTCGCGAACGAGTGGAAAAACAGGAGCGCGTTCTGGTAACGACTCTGACTAAAAGAACCGCCGAAGACCTATCTGATTACCTGCGCGATGTCGGTCTGAAGGTTCGCTATTTACATAGCGATATCGATACGATTGAACGGGTGGAAATTCTCCGCGGATTGCGCGCGGCGGAATTTGATATTCTGGTCGGGATTAACCTGCTCCGCGAGGGCCTGGACCTACCCGAAGTGTCTCTGGTTTGTATCCTGGATGCTGATAAGGAAGGGTTCCTGCGGAGTCAGACTTCACTCATTCAAACGGCTGGTCGCGCTGCGCGCCATGTGAATGGGGAGGTCGTGCTTTTCGCCGATACTGTGACTCAAAGCATGCAGGCGCTGATCTCCATCTCCGATTACCGCCGCAGCAAGCAGATGGAATACAACGAGAAGCACGGTATTACTCCGCAGACCGTTCGACGCGCGGTGCAGGAAAGTCTGCACACGATCCTGCGCGGACGTGAGATCGCTGCCTCGGTCGTGAATGAAGCGGGCGGCGATTTTGACCTGACCGAGCTGCTTCGCGAACTGGAAGACGAGATGCAAACGGCGTCAGCCAACCTCGAGTTCGAGCGCGCGGCCTTGTTGCGGGATCAGATCATGGAAGTAAAGAGCGGCACCGGCCTAACGAAGATAGAACCGAAGCGGAAGCCGGTGAAATATTCCCGCAACAACGGCCGCCGGCGGTCGCGGGTGTAGCACGAACTTACTCCGGGGTTGCTACAGTCGCCACACTTTCGAGCCGTCCGCAGCTCGGAAGCTCAGGGCGTAGGAGCCGCCCGGCAGGTCGAATTTCTCGTGTTTCACCCGCACGACCGAAAGGATTGAGGTGGCGTCGACGACGCCGGCCGGATGAGTCACTCCTCCGCTGAAAACCCAACGCAGCGCGATGTGCCAGATCCCTTTTGCATCGCGCTCGATGAAAAGGTGAGCGGCGCTGCTGGTATCAACCCCCGCCAGGCCGATCCGGATATAGCCCCTCTGTTTCTGATGCCAATGTTCCCAGACGAAGGCGCGGACTCGCGGGAAGTTACACCTATCCTTCATGGCGGGTGAGTCAAGGTAGCGACTGAACGCGCAACTCCCTCCGTCATCGTAGCTCTTGAGATCGCGCCCCTGGGCGATGTTTCCCGTCGTTAAAATCGGTCCCTTGCCGACGACATCATCGGGCTTGGGAATTCCGTAGCCAGGCGGCGGTTGATCGGAGCCCGGGATCTGTTTGAGAAGGAACCGGTTGTATCTATCTGCGTAGCGTCTGGCCAGGAGTTCCTTACTTACTATTCCATCGCTGATTGCCTGGACGGACCGGGCGCCCCTTTCCTTGATCAGGTGTTCTGCATAACGAGGCACGCCCGGGTAATCCACGCCACCTCCCATCGGGGCGGGGAACGACCCGGGCACCTTGAGAAACCGGCCGTCGCCGGCCTGCAAAGCAGCCCGGCAATCGGCTTCCGGGTCAGCTTTTCCAGGATGCTCGATGACCAACGGCCGCGGCTCGACAGCGGAGAGCGTCGTAGTCGCAGCCGCGAGCCTACAAAAGGCGAGGGCAAAATAGTGAAGGCTCTTCGGATTAAACATTAGGTTACGATGCGACTATCGGGGCAGGTGGAACAAGGGTCTTTTCTGTCGCCGTTAATGTCGGACTACCTGGTGAGTTGCCCGTTGATTCGGCGGCATGTTTCGACCGCCGCGAGACTTCACGGCCGCTCACGGAATCCCTCGGCTTCGCTTGGGATAGCGACTGTGATTTGCACTGACTACTCTGGTCGATGCTCTGAAACTCTCTTCGGTCTCGACGTTAACAAAAACGCCGCCCGCGTTTCCGCGAGCGGCGTGCTTGAAGAGGCTAAGAAATTGCGCTTTATCAGGCCGCGGCCGAACCGCGGTTGATGCCGATGAAGCCTTCCCGTTCCATGTGCAGAATGATGGTTTGGGCTGCTTCTTCAGCGGTCATCTCGGCGGTGTTGATGTGCAACTCCGCGTCCGTCGGTTCCTCGTAGGGATCGCTGATGCCGGTGAATTCTTTCAAAATCCCGGCGCGCGCTTTGGCGTAGAGACCTTTGCGGTCGCGCCCTTCGCAGACATCGACGGAGGTGGAAAGATGCACGAGGATGAAGCCGCCGACCGGCTCGATCATGCCGCGGATTTCCTTCCGGGTTGCATCGTAAGGCGCGATCGGCGCGCAGATGGCGATGCCGCCATTTTTGGTGATCTCCGAAGCGACGTAACCGATGCGACGAATGTTGATGTCGCGATGTTCCTTCGAGAAGCCGAGCTCGCTCGAAAGATGTTTCCGGACCAGGTCCCCATCGAGCATCGTGACCGGTCGCCCGCCGACCTCCAAGAATTTGGTCATGAGGACATTGGCGATGGTCGATTTTCCGGCGCCCGAAAGGCCGCTGAAGAAAACCGTGACACCTTGGCGAGCGCGCGGCGGGAAGCTTTTCCGCAGCTCCGTCGCAACTTCCGGATAAGTGAACCAGGTCGGGAGATCGCGACCTTCGTTTAGGCGACCCCGGAGTTCGGTGCCGGAGATCGTGAGAATCCGGGCGCCCTCCGGGACTTCGTTGTCGGGAATGTATTTATCCTTATCCTCGAGGTAAACCATCATCTGGAACGGCACCATCGTGACCCCCATCTCGGCTTCGTGTTTCTTGAAGAGTTCCTGCGCTTCATAAGGGCCGTAAAACGGCTTGCCATCGGTATCCTTGCCGGGACCAGCGTGGTCGCGACCGACAATGAAGTGGGTGCAGCCGTAGTTCTTGCGGATGAGCGCATGCCAGAGCGCTTCGCGCGGGCCACCCATTCGCATCGCGAGAGGGAGGAGCGAGAGCTTTGCCGTGCCTGTCGGATACTTGCCGACGAGCAACTGATAACAACGGACGCGGGTGAAATAATCCACATCGCCGGGTTTAGTCATGCCGACCGATGGGTGAATCAGAAGGCTTGCTTCCGCCTGCCGGGCGGCGCGAAATGTCAGCTCGACATGAGCGCGATGCATCGGGTTGCGCGTCTGGAACGCGACGATCCGGCGCCAGCCCGCGGCCGCAAACGACGCGCGCAGTTCGGCCGGAGTGAGCCGAAGCGCTTTGAAGTCGTAATGGGTGGGAATCTGAAGACCTTCGAGGCGGCCGCCAACGTACCAGGGATTGGCCCGCTTCATCAGGTAAGCGACGCCAGGGTGCGCTTCGCTCGTGGTGGCGAAAACCGATTGCGCTTCGGCTTTTTTGTCCGGTTGCCAGACATCTTCCACATGAAGGACTGCCACCATCACGCCTTCAGCGTCGCGGAGAGCGACTTTGCTGCTCCCCGGCGTGAGGGTTTTGGCGAAAGCTTCCGTAACGTCGAGGGTGATTGGCATCGGCCAGAGCACGCCGCTCTGGAGTTTCATGCCGCTGCAGACGCCTTCGTAGTCGGCTTTGTTCATGAAGCCGGTGAGGGGCGAAAAGCCGCCGTTGAGAAGCAGCTCGACGTCGCAGATCTGACGGGCGGTCAGATCCCATGAGGGGAAATCCTTCGAGGCACTTTTGGTTTGGGCGGCCTGTTCGCGGCCGACAACGAGGTTAATGAGCTCACCGCCATGCGGTCGGATGAGATGACTTTGGTTATTAGGTGTATTCAAATTCTTCTTATTTTCTTCTTTTGGGGGATTTCCCTTTCGCCACAAATCCGGGCAAATCAAGTCGCCCGTTGCGGTTTTCAGGGAAACCGGAGCGATCGGTGCGAGCACATACCGTTCCTCATCCCATGGTCGATCTGGCCGCCGAAATCGTCGCGAGGGGAGGATCCTCAGGTCTTGCGGACAAAACGAGCGTGTCGACGGAAATCGTGGTGCGCGATACTGGGTTCGAACCAGTGACCCCCTCCGTGTCAGGGAGGTGCTCTACCACTGAGCTAACCGCGCGAAACGAGGGGAAGCACAAGAGACCAATGCCGTCCGGCTAGTCAAGCGCGAAGAGGAACGATCGCCGACGCGCTCGTCCACGACTGAAGGGAAATCAGGCCGCGATTTTGTTCGCTTCCTTGTGCCCGAGAATCCGCACCGTCTGCTTTAACTGCTCGATCTTCAGCGGCTTTTTCAGGACCGTGACCGGCCCGCGCGTCAGGATGCGATTAAGCATCGCGCTGTCCGGATAGCCGGTGATGATTACGATCGGCAGATTCGGATCAATTTCTTTCGCCGCATCGTAAACGTCATCGGCCGGACCGTCCGGCAACTTCAAATCAAGAAAAAGCAGATCGAAGTGCTGCTTCTCGAGCACGGCGAGCGCCTCTTTCACGGTGCCGACAACCACCCGGCTGAAACCGATTTTCTTGAGGAAAACCTTGAAGAGATTCTGCAGGCTCACGTCGTCATCCACGACCAAGACGGTCGGCTGACCCGCGCGATCCTCTTTCAGGACGTCTTTGTCCAAAGAATCCTTTTTCACCCGCCAACGGCCGCCGATCTGGATAGCGGGTAACTGGCCGCGCTGCACAAGATAATAGACTGTGGGCAACGGGATCCGGAGGTATTTGGCGGTTTCTTTGACCGTCAGTAGATTGTGCATCCCAGAGAAATCAGCAGGGTGGAGTTGGATAGGCAAGACTTTTTAGGACCGAACGACAATTATAAATATCAGAATTGGTGTCAAGACTTGTTTTGCCCCACGTCGCCCGCATGGTGCCACTCCTTCTGCCGCGACCACGGGAGATCGTCGCTGGACAACTCCTCAGGCTAGGTTCACTATTCGCAACTTTATGAGCGCACTGTTTTTCAAACGGTTTTTGCAAAAGCCGTTTCAAATCGCCTCCATCATCCCCAGTTCCAAAGCGCTCGTGGAGCGGGTCGCGAACAAGATGGATTTCTCGCAACCGCGGATCATCGCCGAGTACGGCCCGGGCGAGGGCGTGCATTCTCGCGGTCTCGTGCGCCGGATGGATGCGAACTCGCGGCTCTTTCTCTTTGAACTCGACCCGGCCTTCTCGCGGGATCTGGAACGGCAGTTCTCGGACGATCCTCGCGTAACGGTCATCAACCGCGACGCCGCCAGTCTCTCCGAAGAACTGGCGAAACGCGGAATCGACAAATGCGATTACATCCTTTCCGGCATCCCGTTCAGCATTCTGAACATCAAGAAAAAGCGCGCGCTGCTTCAGGACACCTACGACGCGTTGAAGGGCGGCGGGGCCTTCATTATTTACCAGGTGACGAACGAGCTGCGCCAGCACGCAACCTTCTTTGATCGCGCGGAATCGGAGTATTGCCTGCAGAATATTCCGCCGATGTTCATCACCGTTTTTCATAAAGCCAATACCCGCAACGGCCACTCACGCGCTCCGCAACTCGTTTCCGCAGCCTCAGCCAACGGCGCCCAATGAGCCTCGGCCACACCCGGATCGAGCGGGATTCGATGGGCGAGATGTCCGTCCCGGAGTCCGCTCTTTACGGCGCATCGACGCAGCGGGCGGTCCTGAATTTTCCCGTGAGCGGCTGGCATTTTTCGCGGCCCTTCATTCGCGCGCTTGGACTCTTGAAGTGGGCCGCGGCCCAGGCTAATCACGATCTTGGTCTGCTCGACGCGGAACGGAGCGCGCTCATCGTCCAAGCCGCGGAAGAAGTGACTGAAGGCAAACTCCACGAGCATTTCCCGATCGATATTTTCCAGACCGGTTCGGGCACGAGCACGAACATGAATGCGAACGAGGTCATCTCGAATCGCTGTTCCCAGCTCGAAGGCAAAGAGATCGGCGCGAAAGAGCCGGTCCACCCTAACGATCACGTCAACATGGGCCAGTCGAGCAACGATGTGATCCCCTCCGCGATCCACATCAGCGCCGCGGAACAACTCAAGACCTCTCTGATTCCGGCGCTCGAAACCCTGGCTGGCGCGCTGGAAGCGAAGGCCGGGGAATTCCACGACGTAATCAAGATCGGTCGCACCCATTTGATGGACGCGACGCCGATTCGGCTCGGCCAGGAATTCGGCGGCTATGCGCAACAGGTGCGGCACGCGATCCGACGCGCCCAACAATCGATCGAGGCGCTTCAGGAACTCGCGCTTGGAGGCACCGCCGTCGGCACGGGCTTAAATCGCCACCAGGATTTCCCCGCCAAGGTGATGCGCCATCTCGAGCAGCGCACCGGTATTCCGTTTCGGGAAGCGGCGAATCATTTCGAAGCCCAAGGCGGCAAAGACGCCGTCGTAGAGGCGAGCGGCCAGTTGAAGGCAATCGCTGTCGGTCTTTTCAAAATCGCCAATGACATTCGCTGGCTCAGCAGCGGTCCGCGCTGCGGCATCGGCGAGATCTCGCTCCCGGCGACGCAACCCGGCAGCTCGATCATGCCCGGCAAGGTGAATCCGGTCATGAGTGAATCGATGATGATGGTCTGCGCGCAAGTCATCGGCGCCGATGCCACCATCACCTGGGCGGGAGCGAACGGGAATTTCGAGCTCAACGTCATGATGCCGGTAATGGCGCACAACCTTCTTTGCAGCATCCGGCTCCTCAGCAACGTCGTGACCATTTTTGCTGAGAAATGCGTTAGCGGCATTACCGCAAACCGGGAGCGCTGCGCCGAGCTGGTCGAGCTTTCGATGGCCATGGTCACGAGTCTGGCGCCAAAAATCGGCTATGACCGCGCGGCTGAGATCGCGAAGGAAAGCGGGAAAACCGGGAAGACAGTCCGGCAAATTTGCCTCGAGAAAAAGGTGCTAACGGAAGGGGAACTCAACGCCGCACTCGATCCCGTCTCGATGACCGAGCCGGGCGGCAACGGTTCCGGCGGCGGTTAGCTTTTTCCGCGCGCCCTTTCGCCTAACAATGGTCGCCAACGTCAACAGCCCGCATTTCTCCGGCGGCGCGAACATCGCGATCAAGTGTCCGTATCACACCTACGAGCAGACGATTGCGTTCTACCGCGACACGCTCGCGCTCCCATTGATCGAGGAAGAACCCGAAGGGTGCATTTTTCAGTTCGGCCCAGTCCGGCTTTGGATCGACAAAGTGCCGAACATCAGTCACCCCGACATCTGGCTCGAGCTCGAAACCAACGATACCGATGGTGCGGCCGCGCATCTGAAAAATCACGGGGTTCCGCGCCGGGACGAAGTCGAGCAACTGCGGGAAGATTTCGACGGCTTCTGGATCTCCGATCCCGCTGGCATCATCCATCTCGTCGTCGGCGACGAAGATTAATTTCGGTGACCTCGGCCGGAGGCTGATCCCAGCGGCCGGCCCGAAGGATGCGTTGCATCCGGGACGCGCTCATCCCGCCAGCTCTTCGTTCAGTATTTTCCTTGGGCGTTAGGCCAGGTGTCGGCCGACAATCACTAAATCGCGTTCGACGCCGTCGAGATTAGCGACCCGTGGGAGGCATCCCCAACGCTCAAATCCGAACTTTTCAAAGAGCCGCAGACTCGCTTCGTTGTGTCCAAAGATGAGCCCGAGCAGAGTCTTCACGCCTAACGACGGCGCGCCTTCAATCGCGGCACCGAGCAGGTGCGCGCCCACGCCGCGGCGCCAGAAACTTTCGTGCACATAGACACTCAGCTCCGAGGTGGCGTGATAAGCGCAGCGCGGAATAAAAGCTGAAAAGCTGAGCCAACCAGCAACCTGCTCATCCAGTTCCAAAACCCAGATTGGATGGGCTTCGGCGCTGTGGTCACGGAACCACGGCAGCCGTTCCCCAACCGTCACCGGCTCGAGTTGAGCAGTCGCGACTCGGGTAGCGATCGCCGAGTTATAGATTTCGACGATTGCAGGGAGGTCGCTCTCCGCCGCC
>JAICMR010000003.1 GCA_025929155.1 Chthoniobacterales bacterium
TGGTCGAGCAGGGCAGCGTGCAGATCGGGGGTGAAAAAATTCGGGACCTCCAGTCCGACATCGTTTTGCAATCCGGCGACGTCCTCCGGCTCGACAAAACTCGCGCTGTTCGCGTGAAATAAAAAGCGCGGACCGACCACTCAGCCGATCCGCGCTTTCAATGGAGAAACTTAACGTTCGTTAGGCGTGCAACGGCTCGAGCAAAGTAAAGGTCTGCTCTCGCGCCGCGACCGGCGCCGCCACTCCTTCGAAATGCGAGCGCAAGCTGCGCAGCTCGGAGGTCAGGAAGGCATCCATGAAGCCAAACTTCCGATCGAGCCAGGCGTAGAGCTGGTTTTTGATTTCATAGTGAACGGCAATGGTCACTTCCGTGCAGTCCGGGCGCACCTCGTGGAACTCGACGAGACCCATCAGGTCGATATTGCCGCCCCACGATTCAAACGCTGCTTGATCGGGTGAATCGGTTTCAACCGCAGCCACAACGGTCTCCCCTTCAAACCCGAGCGGGCCGCGAAAATTCAGGTCGATGGTTTTGGACGACGTGACGGTCGCTTTGCTCACCATCACGAGGTGGCGACGGTAAGATTGGACGTTGGAAAGGCGAGCTTTGCACTCTTCCAACGGCAAGCTCATGTGGAGTGTTTTTTGTAGCATCATAAGTTTGGTGAGTTGTTGACAGCCATTTTAGCAACGCATGTGCCAGAGGTGTTTTCCCTAGGAAGGCCTCTGGCGGAGGGTGAATTTTGTGTGCAATATCGTTACACACCTGTCACTTATCATTGCTTTTGCAGCAGCGCCCCGGACCGCTGGAACTGGCGACGCGTCGTCAAGTTCGCGGGCGGGTGCTGGCAATGATCGCCGCCCCGCCTAACGAACTCACGATTACCAGAATCATCGCTGCGATCGGCGAGAGAACCCAAAGCGCGCCGACCGCTGCGCTCGAAATGAAATCACCGATTCCGTTCACGGTCGCGAGCACTCCAAAACCGACTCCCCGGACCGGCGCGGAAAGCAAGGTCGCCGCGGTCGAGTTCTCGAGCGTTTCCCAAACGCCCATGTAAAGCCCGGCAAAAGCAAACACGATCGCGAACTTACCTAACGATACCCCGGGCAGAAGCAGCACGGTCGCAGGCACAACGGCGACGGAGTAACCCATCGCGAGCACCCAGCGTTTCGGGAAACGATCCGCCAGCAGTCCGCTCACGTAACAGGAGATTGTGTAAACGACGTTGTAACCGATGTAGAACGTCATCGCCAGGGTCGCGGCCCGCGTCGGCCCGAAGCGGGGAATCCACGCCTGCGTCGCCCAGAGAATCAGGAGCGTTTTCGAGAAGTCGCCGATTCCGGCGATGCCGACGCCGAAGAGATAACGTCGGAACTCGCTCGGCAAGGCTCGCACATTCGACCAAAGCGTTCCCGCACCAGAGGGCTCATGCGACCGCTCGCGCACGAGGCACGCAATTAGCAATCCCGCGATCACGCCAGGGACGAGTGTCCACAAGAACATTGGCCGCAGCCCGATTGCGGCGACGAGCGCGACCGAAATCGCCGGTCCGATCACTGCGCCGGCGCTGTCCATCGCCCGTTCCAGCCCGAAAGCGCGACCATAGGTTTCCGGCGACGTCGCTTCCGTTAAAAGAACGTTGCGCACCGGCGACCGCGCACCGCGACCCAGCCAGCCGCCCGCCCGCCCGAGGAGCACGTGCCACCAACTCGTCGCGAAGGCGAAGCTCGCCATCCCGGAGGCGGTCAGGAAATAACCGGCGACGGCGAGCGGTTTGCGGCGCCGCAACCGGTCGCTGTAAAGCCCGGAGAAAAGCTTGGCAAAACTGGAAACGCCATCTGCCACGCCTTCGATCAGTCCGAGCAGCGCCGAGCTCGCGCCTAACGACGCCAGCAATGCGGGCATTGCCGCCGTTGCCATTTCATGTCCGACATCGGAGAAGAGACTCGCCAGGCCGATGCCGAGAATGCTGCGATTCAGCCAGCGGGAACCGCGGCCCGCAATTGGCTCGTTAGGCCGCGGCCTACGCTTTGCGTGTCCCATCGCGATAGTGCAGCACTTTCACCTTCTCCATCGTAACGAGACCGCCGCCCATCATTTCATCGAGCAACGGCAGGAGCGTTCGAACTTTTTCCTCCACATCCACGATCTCGATGACGAGCGGAAGATCAATCGAGAGTCGGAGGATTTTCGCAGTGTGAATGCGACTGGCGGCGCCGAAACCCATCGGACCGCGCAGGACCGTCGCGCCTGCGAGGTGCAGCTCGCGCGCTTTCCTGACGATCGCCTCGTAGAGCGGCTGGTGTTTCCAGCGATCGCTTTCACCGAGGTAAATCCGGAGGAGGAGTGCGTCTTCGGGAAGTTGCATAAAGAGTTGCCTAACGAGCGAGCAAAAGGAGCGCGCTGGCCCGCCCGAGCCAGACGGCGACCAGACAGCAGACGACCGAGAGCACGCAATTCAAGCCCGCGCGCAGCCAGTCGCCTTCCACCGCGAGATCCAGCGTCTGCAGGCTGAACGAAGAAAACGTCGTGTAACCGCCGCACAAGCCGATAAGCAGAAACTCGCGCACCCGCGGACTCACGAGAAAGGGGCCGCCCGGCATCGTCAGGGCCGCGAGAAACCCAATCACGAACGATCCGGTGACATTGACGAACAAGGTGCCGAACGGAAAGAACGCGCCATGGCGTTCCGCGATCAAACCGGAAGCCCAGAAGCGGGCGCCGCTGCCGAGCGCGCCGCCAAACATGATCCAGAAATAAGTGAGCATAAAAAGACTCCGACTGTGGTTCCGCAAAACGGAAACATCAGTAGGAGTCATCAGCCCGCGCGGTTCTCCTGCTTTCGCAGAAAGGCAAACTCCATTGCCACGGCGCAGCTTAACAAGGTCATCTCAGCCGGCAACGGGAAAACACTTGTCAGTCCTCCAATTTTCCGCCTCTAATCGCGGCCATGAAAAAGATCTCATTATTAAGTCTCATCTCCGCCTTGAGTTTAACCCTAAGCAGTCTGGCGCTGGCGGACAGCGCCAAGTCCTATCAGGTCACGGGGCCCGTGCTGGAAATGAATGACAGCATGATCGCGGTGCAGAAAGGCAAAGACCGCTGGGAAATCAACCGGGACGCCAGTAGCAAGGTGCCGACTGATCTTAAGGTCGGCGATAAAGTGACCATCACATACACGATGACAGCGAAAAGCGTGGAAATGAAACCAACCAAAGGTGCAAAGACGAAGGCGCAAAAGAAGGAGTAGGGGTTAAACCGACGGAGAGATGAGCACCTGAGGTAAGCCAGAAGCCACAAGAAGGGAGCTGTCATCGCGAGAGAAGCGGAGGGATCCCGCGGGATCGCCTTTCAGATTACTACCCCAGAATTCTTCGACTCCGCTCCGCTTCGCTCAAAATGAGGAGCGACTCGGCCCCGAGTAGCCGACAAGAGTCATCACAGATCGTTCGCTTAACGACGCCGGCTGCTCCCGCCCAGGAGTCCCCCTAGGACGCCGCGGACAAGCTGCCGTCCGACCTGGCTGCCGGCGGCGCGCACCGCGCTTTTCACCATCGATGTGGCTAGACTGTCGGTGCGTCCGCCGCGCGGGCCGATCCGAGGCTGGAAGGCACCTTCCGCTGTGCCGAGAATCTCGCCGAAGAATGATGGCTTCGCCGCCTCCGGAACGGACGCGCCCGGAACAGCCGGCGGCGCACCGGCTGCCGCGACTTTTTCCCCGGCGCGCGCCTGCAGTTTCTCGAAAGCCGATTCGCGATCGATCGCCTTTTCGTAGTGCCCAAAGAGAACCGACGATTGGATAATCTGCTGGCGCTGCTCCGGCGTAATGGCACCCAGCTGGCTCCGCGGCGGCACCACTTTGGCGCGCTCGACGATCTGTGGCGTGCCATTTTCATCCAGCATCGAGACGAGTGCTTCACCGACTGCCAGCTCGGTCAACGCCGTCTCGACGTTCAGCTTCGGATTCTGTCGAAACGTCTGAGCCGCGGCCTGAACCGCTTTCTGGTCGCGCGGCGTAAAGGCGCGGAGCGCGTGCTGCACCCGATTTCCAAGCTGGCCGAGAATGATGTCGGGAATATCGAGCGGGTTCTGGCTGACGAAATAAACGCCCACGCCCTTCGAACGAATCAGCCGCACCATCTGCTCGACTTTTTGCTGCACGGCGGGCTCGATATCGGCGAAGAGCAGGTGGGCTTCGTCAAAAAAGAAGACCAGCTTCGGCTTATCGGGATCGCCGATCTCGGGCAACCGCTCGAATAGTTCCGAGAGCAGCCAGAGCAAGAAGGTCGCGTAAACCTTCGGCGATTGCTGCATGAGCTTCTCGGCTGCGAGAATGTTCACGATGCCGCGGCCACGGGAGTCGGTCTGGATGAGATCGTCGAGGTCGAGTGCCGGCTCCCCAAAAAACTTGTCGGCGCCCTGCGTTTCCAGCGCGAGCAGGTTGCGCTGAATCGCCCCGACACTTGCCGCCGAGACGTTGCCGTATTGGGTCTTAAATTCGGCGGCATTGTCGCCGACGTACTGCAGCATCGCGCGTTGATCCTTGAGATCGAGGAGCAACATCCCGCTCTCATCCGCGATCCGGAAAACCATGTTAAGAACGCCGGCCTGGGTGTCATTTAGATCGAGCAACCGCCCGAGGAGGAGCGGACCCATCTCAGAAACCGTCGCGCGGACCGGATGACCTTGTTCCCCGAAAACATCCCAGAAAACAACCGGCGAGGCCGCGCCCTCGAAATCAGCCAGGGCGAGCTCCTTTGCCCGCGCGAGGACTTTGGGATTGGTCGCTCCCGGCTGACTCATTCCCGCGAGATCGCCTTTCACGTCCGCCATGAAAACCGGAATACCCCGCGCACTGAAACCCTCGGCCAGCGTCTGGAGTGTGACGGTTTTCCCGGTACCGGTCGCGCCGGCGATGAGACCGTGCCGGTTGGCCATTTTCGGTAGGAGGTAAAGCGCGTGAACGCTCTGCGCGACCAGGATCGGATTACTCATGAGAAGACCAGCCCAGTCTCATGCCCTGCCGAAGCCTTCCCCTAACGAGCGAGGATGGCCTGCTTTTTCGTCCAGGAATGCGTGCCGCCGCAATGCTGGCACGGCACGTCCTTGGGTTTGAGCTTCGCGTCCTCGAAGAGTTCTTCATCGACCGTGAGCCCAGTCACGTTGAGTTTTTTTGTAACCGGACATCTCACCAGAATTCGCTTGATCACGGCGCGAATATGCCACGAAAGGGCTCTCTCTGCGCGGGAAAACTTTCACGCCTTTTCTGGCCGGTCATCCTGAGGAAGTGCAGCGGAGTCGAAGGATCCTGTGCAGTTGTCTCGAGCCGCCGGAGGTGCCTGGGGTGGCTTCGTCATCTCCGGGCGGAATTCATCGACTTCGTTCCGCTGCGCTCCCGTATGACCACTCACTTCGGCACGGCTGCGAAAACTCGCGCGGGAAATCCCGAGCCGCCTTCAGGCTTCGGGAAAGTCGCGAAAATGACCGCGCCAGATTCCGGCACCTGATCCAGATTCGTAAGCAACTCGATCTGGTAGTGATCGTGCGTCAGCACATAGGTCTCGAGCGTGTAGTCATCTTTGGTCGTCGCCAACCCGGGATCGGTGTCAGTCGTTTCGTGACCATTCGCGGTCGCACCGCGTTCTTCGTAGAGAAAACGCAACGCCGGCAGACTCCAGCCCGGATAATGCGCGATCCCTTTCGCATCCCTGTTTTCCATCGCAGCCGCGTCCGGCCAGCGTTTCGACCAGTCGGTGCGCAAAGCCACGAAAGCTCCTTTCGGAATCGCGCCGTGATCTGCTTCCCATTTTTTAATCCGCTCCACGCTCAGCGTGTAATCCGAGTTCTTCGCGACTTCCTTGTGCACGTCGAACACCACCAGCGGCAGAATCATTTCTCGGAGCGGGATCCGATCGACGGTCCGACCGCCTTTGGCAAAATGCGCCGGCGCATCAACATGCGTGCCCCATTGTCCAACGTGGGTGAAGACCTGCGCGAAAAAACCCGTGCCCATCAATCCGGGCTTCTTCTCGAAATCGTAGATTGTCCGGATTTCCTCATTTGGGAAACCCGGCCAGTGCGGGATACCGGGCGCAAAGGAATGCGTCAGATCGACCATCCGCTGCTTTGCCAATTGCTCCTGCAATGGCCACAGCGAGGGAGTTTCCGCAGAGGCCTGGCTCAACAGACAAACTGCGCCGCAAAGAACAGGAAAGCGAAAGAGAGCGCGCATCGCATTGGTGTTAGCCGATTGATCAAAAAGAGACGAACAAGTTCTAACAACTCCGAACAATCTACGAGTCGTTCGGGCTCGGGCCATTTGTAGGTGCTGTTCGTCAATGTTATCAACAGGCAGCAGCAGACGGCCATTCGAGGTAATGGCGGCGCGTCCGCGAAGTTATTCAGAAGTAGAAGAAGAAGGATTACTTTGGGTTCCTCAAAGAATAATAATCGGTGCCGTGAACAACTTCGCTGCGACCCGTCACGCCTGCATCGCCCGGCTCGGGAAAGAAGCCGCCTTCAAGGTCCTCTCTACTGTGCATGAAAAGCATCGCGCGCGAGTGGCTGACATCCGCCAGGGAAGTCGAGTGCGAAGCAACTGCGCACATGCCAAGCCATCTCGTTCTCTCGCCGCCTGCGGTTACCGAGCCAAGCCCGCCACTTGAGAACGAGCTGGACTATCGCGTCCGCGATCAGTCTGAGAGTCTCTTCGAACAGGTTGCGTGGATTTACGTTTTTTGCCGGGAGAATCTTTTCCGCGATGACACCGAGCGGATCTGCTCCGCGCTCTGGCCGGATGGCGCGCCGGCGGCCGGCACGCAGTTAGTAGAGCTGGGCTGCGGCCCCGGCTTTTACTCGTGCCGTTTCGCCCGGCGCTTTCCGCAGCTCTCGGTGGTAGGAGTTGATCGCTCCGCGCAACAACTGGCTTGGGCACGCCGGCGGGCCGGCCGCATCGGGTTGGGAAACTGTCGATTTGACCGCGGCAACGTCCTGCAGATTCCGTGTGCGGATGCGCATTTTGATGTGCTCATCGCATCGAGGCTCTTCACCGTTCTCCCTGAGCGGGAAGAAGCGATCGCGGAAATGCACCGGGTGCTCAAACCTGGCGGCCGCTGTTTTGTGGCCGAGCCGCGGCGGGCTTTCCGGGCTTCCGTCCCGCTCTTCGCGATGTGGACGCTCGCGCGGGTGACTCATTCCCGGAATGGCTACCGTGAGCCACGCAAGGCGGTCACCTTGCTCGCCGATGAGTTTCGCCACCTCGTCGGGACACAGCCGTGGCGGGAACTGAGATGCTGGCAGGACAATCGGTATCAGTACGCGCTCTGCGAGAAAGCATGAGCGCGGCGTACCGCGTTCTTCGCCCTAACGAACCTGACCCGACCGCCACGGGGCGTTGCGCGCTCGCGATCATGACAAAAGTGCCGCGCGCCGGGCGGGTCAAGACCCGGCTCACGCCACCACTTACCCCGGAAGAAGCGGCTGAGCTGAATATCTGTTTTCTCCGCGACACAGCGGCGGCAATCGCCGAAGCGGGTGAACAAGCACAGGGCGTGGGCTGTTACACTCCGCCTGGTGAAGAAGCTGCGTACCGAAATATTTTGCCCCAGAATTTCCAACTCATTGTTCAACGCGAGGGAAATTTCGGCGAACGATTGATTGGCGCCATGGACGACCTGTTCTCGGTCGGTTTCACGGCCGTCTGCCTGCTCGATTCGGACAGCCCAACTGTGCCGGGTACGGTCTTTGCCGAAGCGGCGAATCTTCTTCTTCAGCCTCAGGACCGCGTCGTGCTCGGGCCCTCCGATGATGGCGGCTATTACCTGATTGGGATGAAACAAGTGCATCGCAACCTCTTCAAGCGAATCGACTGGAGCACCGGGCGCGTCTCAGAACAGACGCAGGAACGCGCGCGTGAGGCGAAGCTCGACCTGCACCTGCTCCCAACCTTTTATGACGTCGATGACGGTGCGACACTGCGACGGCTTTGCGAAGAGTTGCTCCAGCCTAACGAATCGCGGGTTGCCCCGGCGACCCGAAGGTTGTTAGAGCAAATGCGCCGGCGTGATCGACTCTTCGTTTCATGAAACGCGCTCTTGTCACCGGCGGCGCCGGACTCATTGGTTCCACGCTCGCCGACCTGCTCCGGCGTAACGGTTGGAAAGTGCGCGTACTCGATAATCTCGAGCCGCAAACGCATCGGCATGGTCGCCCGGCCTGGGTGACTGGCGACAGTGATTTCATCGAAGGGGATCTGCGCGATCGCGCGACCATGAGCGCCGCGCTCCAGGACATCGATGTTGTGTTTCACCAGGCCGCCTACGGCGGTTACATGCCAGAGATCGCGAAATATGTGCATGTAAATTCCTTCGGCACCGCCCAGATGCTTGAGATCATCCGCGAGGAAAACATCCCGATTAAAAAGGTCATCGTCGCGAGTTCACAGGCGGTCTACAGCGAAGGCGCGGCAACTTGCCCGCTCCACGGTCTTGTCTTTCCGGCGGTCCGTCCGGTCGAACAATTGCAGCGTGGCGACTGGGAGGTTCATTGTCCAATCTGCGGCGCCCTAACGAAAAGCGCCCTCACTCCGGAGAGCGCGCCAATCGGCGGCGAAACCGTCTATGGGCTGACGAAAGTTGATCAGGAAAAACTCGTGCTCTTGTGGGGTAAACAGATCGGCATCCCTACGGTCGCGCTTCGCTATTCGTGCACCTACGGTCCGCGCCAATCGATCTTTAATCCTTACACCGGAGTGATTGCGATTTTCTGCACGCGCCTGCTCAACAACCTGCCGCCCGTCCTTTATGAAGATGGGGAGCAGACCCGCGACTTCTCATTTGTCGATGACATCGCGCGGGCGAATTGGCTTGCGGCCGAGAGCGATGCGCTGGACGGTCTGCCGGTAAATATCGGCAGCGGCCGCGGTGTTCCTATCTGCCAGGTGGCCGCGCAAATTTCAGAGGCACTGAATATTCACATTCCTCCCGAGACGAACGGCGAATTTCGCCCGGGAGAGATGCGGCACCTAACGAGCGGAACCGATCGGGCGCGCGCCGCAGGCTACGAGCCGCAGGTCGATCTCCCGACCGGTATTGACCGTTATCTCGATTGGATCCGGGCCCAGGGGAACGTGCGCGATTACTTCAGCGAGGCTGCCGAAATTCTGCGCAGCAAAGGCATCGTTCATCGGGCGACGAAGCCGTAGCTCCATCGCCTACGCAGGGAACCGAGGCAGACGTCAAACGGCCCCCGCGCCGATCACGATTTTGGGACCAAGATCGAGAACATGGCCTGAGACACCACAATTCGGCGGTGAGATGGGCGACAGTTAGAGCTGCCTGATTAGATCCCGATGATGAAAAGGAGAAACCCACCTCAGTAAGCGGTTGCCAGGCTTACTGGTCGAGGGCGTAGAGCTCGAAGAGAGCGACGCCCGTCGTGTTATTCTGGCCGCGGACGATGGCGGAGTAGCTGCCTGGTCCCAACGTGCGCACGATGGCAGCCTCGCGATCGTCCGGCGGCGGCACAGAGGTGGCAATGATGGCGGACTCTTGGTTGGAGCGCCAATTATCGTTAGACGCAATTATGTTTCCCTCGCTGTCATACAAGTCGAGCGCGGGATCCAATAGCGCGTCGGCCACGCCTGCGTCTGCCAGAGAAGGTCCGACGGCACGCACAATGACTTTGGTCGCGGTGCCACCGATTATAAAACCTCCGATCATCACCTCCTCGCCGGTTCCGACGCGACTCCGGGTGGAGATGTTCGCCACACTCCCGAGAGCGTGTTCGAGATTATAGAGCTCAAACAACGCGATTCCCCTACTCGATCCTTTCCCGTGGACCACCGCGCTGTAGGAACCTGCCGGCAGCGTTACCACGAGCGCTGCTTCGCGATCGTCAGTCGGCGAGAGCCCGAGCGCGACGAGCGCCGCCGCGTCCGCTTGACTCCAACTGTCGTTCGTCGCAATCAGCGCACCGGTAGAATCGCGGATGTCCAGAATCGGATCCTGCAGAGCCTCACTGATGCCGGCGGCGCTGAGCGAAGGGCCGATCGCCCGCAGGACCAGCGTCTTGGGGGTGATGCCTCGCACAATGAACCCGCCGATCATCACGTTCTCTCCGGTGTCCACGAAGGCCCGACTGGAGATGTTATCGAGTGGGACCTCTTGGTCTCCGTAGGAGGTGGCCGTCGCGTAATGGACGATCGGCCTCGAGTAGTCGCTCTCTGCGCCGGTCGTGTTGTAGGCACTGACCGCAAAGAGATAGGTCATGCCTGTCGCAAGGTCGGAAATGCTCGCCGTGTTCGACTTAACGTCGAGGATCTCTGAGTACGGGTCGGAGACCGGTCCGTAATGAACGCGATACCCGGCGATATCCGGTTCGGTATTCGGATTCCACTGCAAGGTGACGGCGACTCCCGCGTAGGCAGGAGCGGCGGCCAGGATCATCGCGGAGGCAAGAGAAGAGGCGAGGAGTCCGAAGCGGGAGATACCACTCATAATCATACTCATTATAATAATTATAGCAGTCGCTATGCCGAAGCTGTGGATCGTCGAAAGTTTTCCCGCACTTCGTCGATCGATCCGGCTTACGGCTCCTCGAGGTTGTAAACCTCCACGAGAGAAACGCCCGTCGTGTCGCCCTTGCCACGCACAGTGGCGGTGTAACTTCCCGGCGGAAGGGTGGCCACGATCGCCGCTTCGCGGTTGTCCGTCGGCGCAACAGTGGAATCAATTAGCTGCTGTTCCTGGTCGGAACGCCAGCTATCATTAGAGAAGATGAGCGAACCGTCCGAGTCGCGTAACTCCAGATTTGGATCAAGCAGGGCCCCTTCGATGCCGCTTTTGCTCAGAGATGGACCAATGGCGCGGACGATGACCTTCGTGGGGTCATCGCCGCCAATGATAAAGCCGGCGATCATTGCACCGTCGGCTGCTTTCACTACGCCGCGGGTGGAAATATTGACGATCCGGGAGTTTTGGGCGTCGAGATCATAGAGCTCGAACAGGCTGACACCGGTGGACCCATTCGATCCGCGCAGCACCGCGGTGTAGCTCCCCGGCGCCAGAGTGGTGACAATCAGCGATTCCAAGGAGTCGGTCGGGGCCAAGCCATCCGGCACATCGGCTGGCGGATTGGAAGTCCAGTTGTCGTTCTGCTCGACGAGATCTCCGGCAGAATCGTAAAGCTCTAACTCCGGATCGGAGAGGGCGCCACTAATCCCGGCAGCGGCCAGGGAAGCTCCGAGACCGCGCATCGCGACGCGCTTCGGAAGGTCGCCCGTGACGATGAATCCACCGATGAGGACGCTATCGCCGCTCTCCACTTGAACGCGAGTCGAGACGTTCAACAGGGTCTGTTTCGGCGGGGGACCGGGCGGCTTGGGCGTCGGTTTCGGCTTGGGCGTCGGTTTCGGCTTGGGCGTCGGTTTCGGCTTGGGGGTCGGTGTCGGCTTGGGAGTTGGGGTCGGTGTCGCGGTTGGAGTCGGTGTTGCCGTAGGAGTTGCCGAGGGCGTCGCGGTCGGTGTTGGCGTTGCAGTAGGCGTCGGCGTCGCCGTAGGAGTCGGCGTGATGGTCGGAGTGGGTGTAGCCGTCGGCGTCGGGGTTACAGTCGGCGATGGCGTGGCGGTCGGTGTTGGCGTTGGGCTCGGGCTAATCGTTGGGGAAGGGGTCGCGGTTGGTGTTGCTGTAGGAGTCGGGGTTACGGTCGGAGTCGGCGTCGCAGTCGGGGTAATCGTCGGGGTGGGCGTCGCAGTGGGCGTAGGGGTTGGAGTCTCGGTCGGAGTAGGAGTGGGTGTCGGGGTGGCAGTTGGCGTCGGGGTCGCGTCCGGCACGGTGTAGGTCTGTTCGTCGGAGGGAAGACTTTCCTGGCCGGCGGTGTTGTAGGCAGTGACTATGAAAAAATACTGGGTTCCATCGTTCAGGTTATCCAACGTGGCAGTCGTGCCGTTGGTGACATCAATGACTTCGGAATAGTTGCCGGTGGCTGTGCCATAAGAGAGGTGGTAACCGGCGATGTCGTCTTCGGTGTTTGGGTCCCAAGTGGCAGTGACACTGCCGGCGCGGACGGTGGCGGTGAAGGAAAACAAGAGAGCAAAGGCGGCGTAAACAAGCTTCATAGGAGAGACTGCTAAAGAATCCAGTGGTTATGGAGATTATAGCAATGTCCATGCCCACTTCCGCCCCTTTGCCGGCCTTGGCCCCGAATCCCGCCTCCCTGTGTCCTTCTTACGAAAAGAGGGGTTGGCTAGCGCTGGCGACGGCAGCCCTCTTCAATCCCTAGACAAAAAATTCTGCCGGCGGCGTTACTCTCTTGAATCCAAACCGCTCGTTCCCCGCATCGCTTCGTAACGCCATGTTTTTCGAATCCTTTTTCCAAGATGTCCGGATCGGTCTGCGGGTTTTGCGCAAAGAAAAAGTCTTCTGTCTCCTCGCGGTGACGGTGCTCGCGCTGGGAATTTGCGGGGTCACCACGCAGTTCACGATCGTGAACGCGCTTGTGCTCCGCGGGTTTTCCTTCCCGCACCCGGAGCAGCTCATGGCAGTCGGTCTGGTCGATCCGCAAGCCACGGCGCAACAGAACAACAACGGCGCCGGCAACATTCCCTCGAGCCAGGATTATCTCGACCTGCGGGCGGCCCAAAAATCATTCTCGATGATGGCCGCTTATCTCAACGGTTCGACCATCAACGTGACCTACAAGGGCACGCCGCAGCGCTACACCGGCGGCTACGTCACGGACGATTTCTTCAAAATCATCGACGTCGCGCCGATCCTCGGCCGTGATTTCACGGCGGCGGATAACAAGCCCGGGTCAGAAAAGACGGCGCTTCTGGGTTATGAGATCTGGCAACGCGATTTCGGCGCCGATCCGAAAATTGTGGGCCAGGCGATCCACATCAATGGCCGCGCGGCCACGGTGATCGGCGTAATGCCGAAGGGATTCAAATTTCCTCAGTCCGAGCAGCTCTGGGTGCCGCTCTACAATGAGTTTCCTCCGAAACCCCGTGGCACCCCCGAGGATATCGGGGCACAGATCATTGGTCGGCTTCGGCCCGGAGTGAGTCTCGACCAGGTCAACGCGGAATATACTGCGCTCGCGAAGCGGATGGCGCAGGACAATCCCAAGAGCAACGGCCAGCTCACCTCGGCGAGCGTCCAGCCGCTCATCAATAGCTTCACCGGCCCCCAACTGCGCCAGACGGTTTACGCAATGCTCGCCGCCGTGCTGCTCGTGCTCGTGATCGCCTGCGTAAATGTCATGAATATGCAGTTTGGACGCGCGGCGCTCCGCGCAAAGGAACTCGCGATCCGCGGCGCGCTTGGCGCGGGACGCTGGCGGCTTGTCCGGCAAATGCTCACCGAAAGTCTGCTCATCGCAGTGCTCGGCGCGATCGCTGGCATTGGCCTGGCTTATCTCGCCGTCGCGCAAATCATCCGCGCCACTTCCTCGCTCGCCTTTCCGTTGCCGTACTGGGTGGTCTTCAAAATCGATGCGCCGGTTCTGCTTTTCACCGTGGGGATTACGCTCCTGGCTACGTTGCTTTCGGGCTTCGTCCCGGCTTGGTTGAGCGCGCGCGCCAACCCGACTGAGATGATGAAAGAAGGTGGCCGCGGCAATAGCGGACGGCTCGTGCAAATCATCACGCGAGTTCTGGTCGTTGGGCAGATTGCGTTGACGGCGGCGCTCCTGATCGCAGCGACGCTCCAGATCAAGTCGATCCGAAACCAGAACACACTCGACTACGGTTACGACGAAAGTGGCGTTTACAGCGCACGGATGGGATTGTTTGAGGGCAGCTACCCGACGTCGGAAGCGCGCCGGCAATTTTTCGTGCGCGCGTTGCACCAGTTGCGGAGCAACCCGGCTTTTGCTGGCGCCGCCATGACCGATCGCTTCCGCATGACCTTTGCTAACTTCGGCCAGTACGAAGTCGATGGGAAAAGCTATGTGACCGAACGTGACCGCCCATTTGGAAATAGTGAATCCGTCTCGGACAACTACTTCACGACGCTCGGCCTAAAAGTCCTGGAAGGCCGCGACTTCACGATCGACGACCTCGACAGCAAACAGCCGGTCGCGATCGTGAACGCAAGCTTCGCGCGCAAATACTATGGAAACGAAAGCGCCCTGGGACGGCGGATTCGGCGCTTCAACCCGGCGCAACCGCAACCGTGGCGCACGATCGTCGGTGTGGTGCCGGACACGCTTATGCAGGGGCCGTTCAACCAGCAGACCGACAACAGCGGCTTCTACACACCATTGTTAGGCACGGAAGCGGCGCCCCAATTTGCCACGCTTGTTGTCAGGCCACACCAAGGTCAAAGCGCTGACACGCTCGCTCCTGCGCTCACTCAGGCGGTCGCGCAACTCGATCATGATCTGCCCATCTATTTCGGTGGAACGCCCGCGCGCTTGCACGACGAGATCCTGTCGGGAAATCGCCTCATCGCAAACCTGTTCACGATCTTCGGCGTGGTCGCGGTAGTGCTCTCGGCGGTCGGACTGTATGGCGTCATGAGTTTCTCCGTGAGCCAACGCACGCAGGAGATCGGAATCCGAATGGCGCTCGGCGCGGACGCGCGCCGGATCCTGCGCATGGTCATGGCGCAAGGCGCCTGGCAGGTCGTAATCGGCCTGGTCCTCGGCGGCGGGAGCGCCGCGCTCCTGCTCGGGGTGATCGGGCCGACTGCGCTTCAGAACTTCCTCTTCAACGTGAACGCGCACGACCCGCTCATCTACACATCGGTGGCGGCATTGCTGGCGGCGGTCGCCGGAGTCTCGTGTCTTGTTCCGGCGCTGCGTGCGACGCGGGTGAATCCGATGGTCGCGCTCCGGGCGCAGTAACTGGGCCTGTTCAAACTTTCTGAACGTCGTCCAGACGAGCACGGCGCGGCGCATACAAACATCAATCGCTCGGGCGGCTATCATCACCTGACGGCAATGCCAACGAAACGATGCCGCCGGTGGTGAGGAAATGCGACGTGACTTGCGCACGAAGATGAGACCAGCCGGAGGCGGCGTTGCGGAAAAGAAAATGGCCGCTCGAAATGAGCGGCCATTTGCTGCAGAAGTTATTTGAAAGCAGGCTATCGCTTTAGGTAACGACGAGCAACTCCGAGCACCGATAACGCGCTTCCGAACAGCATCACTGTTGTCCCCCCGTCGGGAACTTGGTTCGGCGCCCCTTTAAAAAGATCGACAGAGGAAAACCCTCCAAACCCGTTCGGGCCAGTCCCGTTACTCGGGAAACTGAAGAAGCCGTCGCCGGTGATGGAGAAGATTTCGACCCCGCCGCCGGAAGCCTGGATACCACCACGACCGACGCCGTAATGAACGACCGCGTAAGAATATCCAGTTACGTCCACGTTCATCCCGTCGCCGTCGAGATGCACGGCCATGTCATCGATCGCGGTCCCGTTGCCCGGATGCGCCGCGAGGAACGTTTCCAGACGGAAGAAGTTGTTTGCGGAATTGTTAGCATTACCGCCGCCGATTCCGGTGCCATTTTTGGCAATGTCCCCTACTGGAGGAGCCGTGAGATTAACTACGACAGGAAGAGCGTTCGCCGCTGATGTCAGACCGGCACAGAGCGCGAAAGTGAGGAAGGCAAGTTTTATAGGATTCATATTATTTAGGATTGAACAGGTTTTAGCAGAATCCGGACCCAGAGGTGCAAAACAGAGATTCTAGCTTGATGTCTGAAGTATAAGTTAGTGGAATTAAGATATTTATAAATATAAAAAAAGTTTCGCGATTGGAATAACGCAACTTGCATCCTTAAGAAATTGTAAGGTGTCCCGACATTTGGATGCTGAGTCTTTGGGAAGAATCCGCCCTAACGAAATCAGCGCTCCGTTCGCTCGCGCGCCTTTTCCGGCTGGGTCAGCTGCGGGCGGCGTCCTCGTTGCACGAACTTGCCGGAAGATGAGATGCCGTCGTCGAGAAAGTTACGTATTTCTTGTGAGTTCCCGCATCCTCGACCGAGACTTCGGATCGATTAGGTTTTTAATCGATCGCTGGAAGACGAGCGAGCGCCACCTTCTGCTCTGTGCTTAACTTCCCTGCATGCAAGAAGTCGCAGCCCGGCTCGTCGAGCGGCTGACGAACGCCGGCTTCGTCGCCTATTTCGCCGGCGGCTGCGTTCGTGATCTTCTGCGCGGGCAGGAGCCGAAGGACATTGACATCGCGACTGATGCGCGTCCTGAGGAGGTGCGTGAGCTCTTCGCCCGGACCTATGCGGTCGGCGCCCATTTCGGGGTTGTGGTCGTGCTCGATGAAGGTTTCCAATTCGAGGTTGCGACCTTTCGTTCCGACGGCGCTTACCTAGATGGACGCCGTCCGACGGAGGTTCATTTCTCCTCGCCGGAGGAAGATGCGCGCCGACGTGATTTCACAATCAACGGCATGTTTTACGACCCGCCTAACGAACGGGTGATCGATTTCGTCGGCGGCCGTGCCGATCTCGCCAAGCGGATCATCCGTGCGATCGGTGAGCCGGCGGAGCGCTTTGCCGAAGATCGCCTGCGGCTCCTGCGCGCGGTCCGATTCGCGACTGTTCTCGATTTCGAAATTGAGCCGCGCACTTGGGAAGCGATAAAACTCGCGGCAGATCGGATCAACGAGATCAGCGCCGAGCGCATTCGCGAAGAACTGGTTCGCATCTTTCTCTCTCCCCAGCGGTTGCGGGGGTGGGATTTGCTCGATCGCAGCGGGTTATTGCAAGAGATCCTGCCGGAATTGGCAGCGACGAAAGGCTGCGAGCAACCGCCGCAATTTCATCCCGAAGGCGATGTCTTTCGGCATACTCGGCTCATGCTTTCACTCTTGCCTGACGACGCTTCGCTCTCGCTCGTCTTCAGCGTTCTCTTGCACGATATCGGGAAGCCGCCGACTGCACAGGTGGATGAGAACGGGCGGATTCGCTTCAACGGCCACGACAAAGTCGGCGCCGAGATGGCCGAAGTCGTCATGGAACGGCTCCGGTTTTCGCGCGCGAAGATCGACGCCACGGTAGAGGCCGTGCGGCAGCATATGGTTTTTAAGGACGTTCCCAACATGCGGGTCTCGCGTCTCAAACGTTTCATGGCTCGCTCGAACTTCAGCGATGAGCTCGAGCTGCACCGGGTCGATTGCCTTGGCAGTCACGGGATGCTCGACAACTACGAGTTTCTGAAGGCGAAAGCGGAGGAATTCGCGAACGAACCAATCATCCCGCCGCCGCTTGTGACCGGTCGCGATCTGATTGCGCTCGGTCTGAAACCAGGACCGGTTTTCGGTGAAATCCTCGAAGCGGTGGAGACGCGCCAACTAGAAGGTGAGTTCGCCGATCGGAGTGAGGCGCTCGCGTGGGTGAAACAGAATATTTGACTGCGCGCAGCGGCCACATCGATCCTGCACTTTCACTTGCACCGGGCGCCAGTGAGGAAGTGCGAGTGTAAGTCAAAGTGCAGGACGAAAGTTAGACCGGCGCCGGGATTCCGTCTTCTTCCTGTTTCTCTGAGGCGAAATCGTCCCGCCCGAAAAATCCCTGCATCCGCCTTCCGCCTGCGATTAAGATAAACCAGATGAAGATATTCATGATCAGCAGCGAAGGCTGGCCGCTCGCGCGCTCCGGCGCGCTCGCTGATGTGCTTGCCGCATTGCCCCGCGAGCTGAAGAAGCGGGGCCACGAAGTTGCCCTCGCCATGCCGTATTACCGGGAAGTGCGCGAGCAAACCGATGTCGCCACTCGCACCTTGCCAGTCGATATCGAGATCGCGCTCGGCAGCGAACGCCACACCGCCCACATCCTGGAAGCGAAATCGCCGGGCGGCCTCCAGGTCTTCTTCATTCGCTGCGATCCCTTCTTCGATCGAGCGGGTGTTTATGGAGAAAAGGGTGAACCTTACGCCGACAACGCCGCGCGCTTCATCTTCTTCAGCAAAGTAGCCGTCGAACTGGCGCGGCGCATGGTGCCCTCCCCCGATCTCCTGCACGCGCACGACTGGCCGGCGGCACTCGTACCGGTGCTCGCGCGAGAGCAAGGCCTGCCTTTCACAAACGTCCTCTCGATTCATCACCTCGCTGAGCAGGGAAATTTTCCGGCCGTCGACTTCAGCCTGACAAATCTGCCGGAGAGTTATTTTCGGCCCACCGGGGTCGAGTTCTTCGGTCGCCTGAATCTCCTCAAAGGCGGGATCCTTTTTGCGGATCGCATTGTCGTGGCTGGTGAACCCTACGCGCACAGTATTCAAACAGCGCCGCTCGGAGAAGGTCTGGACATGGTTTTGCGTGAACACGCCGCTCGCCTCGCCGGCATTCTTCCGGGCGCCGATACGCAGCGCTGGAACCCGACAAGCGATCAATTTCTTCCGGTCCGCTTCGGCGTCGGATCGCTCGAGGTCAAAGCCGCTTCGCGCGCCGCGCTCCTTTCCGATCTGGAACTCGCGCCGGCGCCGCGCGGTCCGGTTTTTGGGATGGTGACGCGCCTGGTCGGCGAGAAGGGTTTCGACCTTCTGCTCCCCGTTCTCGATCGCCTTCTTTCCGACGACGTGCGCCTCATCATCCTCGGCCGGGGCGACCCCGCTTATGAGACCGCTCTCGGCGTCGCCGCGCACAAATTTCCTGCCAAGCTCGCTTACCAGCACGATTACAACGAAGAGCTCGCCCATTTGATCGAAGGCGGAAGCGACATTGCGCTGATCCCTTCCCGGGTCGAGCCTGGCGGGTTCAGCGCGATGCACAGCTTGCGCTACGGCGTGTTGCCGGTCGCGCGAGGGTTGCCCGGAATCGAACAGATCATCATCGACTACGATGCTGCGAGCGACAGCGGCTATGGCTTTCTGTTTTACGACTACACCAGCGAAGCGTTTTGGGACGCGATCCGACGCGCGCGCGAACTCTTCGACAATCGACCCGAATGGGAGCGCCTGATGCGGCGGGCGGTGGCGCGCGATTTCTCGTGGGCGCGCGCGGCTCAGCAATACGAAGAGCTTTACAGGAGCCTGCTCGCTTTGCGGGCCGCGGCATAATCCTTCTCCGAGAGCTAACTTGCACCGCGTCCCGCGGCGAAAGGTCCCTCGGCGGAAGTCGATGGTTTCCGAGCCAAATGGCGTAAGACGCCGTTCGACGGAAACCTTGCGTTCCGCTTACGTCGGCACTGCAACTGGCCGATCGTTAGGCTCGATCGAAAGTCCGATGGCGCGCAGCAGCGCCACATCCGCATCTGTCGCCGGATTCTGCGCGGTGAGCAATTTCTCGCCGTAGAAGATCGAATTAGCGCCGGCGAAGAAGCAGAGCGCCTGCCCTTCTCGCGAAAGCCGGGTCCGTCCGGCCGCCAACCGCACCCGCGCCTTCGGCATCGCCAGGCGCGTGACCGCGACCAACCTAACGAGATCGAAAATGTCGATTGGCGGCTGATCGGCCAGCGGTGTGCCTGGCATCGCCATCAGGCAGTTGATCGGCACGCTCTCGGGCGCTGGAACGAGATTGCACAGGACCTCAATCATGCGCAGCCGGTCGTGGGGCGTTTCACCCAGGCCAACAATGCCGCCGCAGCAGACCGAAATTCCACTCTCCTGCACGGCGGCAATCGTGTTCAGGCGATCCCTAAAGGTGTGAGTGGTCACGATCTCGGAATAAAACTCCGGCGAAGTGTCGATGTTGTGATTGTAAGCGGTCACGCCCGCTTCTTTCAGCTTGCGCGCTTCCCTCATTCCAATCTGGCCGAGGGTGACGCAAACCTCCATACCAAGCTGGCTGACCTCACGAATCGTCTCGAGCACCTGCTCGAATTTCGGCGTCCCGTCGCGCACCCCGCGCCACGCCGCTCCCATGCAAAAGCGAGTCGCGCCCTGCGCCCGCGCGCGTTGCGCCGCGCGCATGATTTCATCCACCGGCATCAGGTCTTCTCGCTCCACCCCGGTGGAATAATGCGCACTCTGCGCGCAGTAGGCGCAATCTTCACTGCACCCGCCGGTCTTGATCGAGAGAAGGCTGCAACGCTGCACCTGTTCGCCGCGCCAATGGCGCAGATGCGTTTCCCGGCTTTGGGAGATGAGGTCAAAGAGCGGCTGATCGTAGAGACGTTTCAGTTCGGAGAAATCCATCGTCGCTACTTTTAACCGCGGAGGAGACCGGGGAAAGGATTAAGCGCAAAGAACGCAGAGACAAACCATCTCCTCCACTCGGCGCACTCTGCGATTTTTGCTGTTAATACATCAAACCGCGATCGGCGCTTTGATCGGCGGATGAGGATCGTAGCCAATGAGAGTGAAATCTTCGTAGCGGAAGCCGTGAATGTCGCGCACCGCCGGGTTTAACTCCATTCGCGGGAGCGGTCGCGGGCCCCTCCCGAGTTGCTCGCGCGCCTGCTCGAGATGGTTTCGATAGAGATGCAGGTCGCCAAAGGTGTGGATGAATTCTCCACTCGTTAGGCCGCAGACTTGCGCAACCATTTTCGTGAGAAGGGCATAGCTCGCGATGTTGAATGGCACGCCGAGAAAAAGATCAGCGCTCCGCTGATAGAGCTGGCAACTGAGCGCGCCATCCTGCACGTGAAACTGGAAAAGCGCGTGGCACGGCGGCAGCGCCATGGCATCAACTTCCGCTGGGTTCCACGCCGTCACGATGAGCCGGCGGCTCTCCGGGTTGCGTTTGATCTGCTCGATGACGTTGTCGATTTGATCGATGTGCTCCTCGTTAGGCCCGTGCCAGTCGCGCCATTGCGCGCCATAAACGCGCCCCAGCTCGCCCTCCGCGTCGGCCCATTCGTTCCAGATCGTAACGCCCTTTTCCTGGAGCGAACGCACGTTCGTCTCTCCACGCAGGAACCAGAGAAGCTCGTGAATGATCGACTTGAGATGGAGCTTTTTCGTCGTGAGGAGCGGGAAAGTCTCGTGCAGATCGAACCGCGCCTGCGCGCCGAACACCGAGAGCGTGCCGGTGCCGGTGCGGTCGCCTTTCGCTTTGCCCTCCTCGAGCACGAGCCGGAGGAGGTCGAGGTATTGCTGCATTGTCCTAACGAACCCCTCTACAGAGGAACGTGCTCGGAATACTGCTCATCTGCGAACATCCGCGGAGTCCAATCAAAGGATCCGCCACTTCGGTGTTTCCCCGTCCCGTTCGGTTTCCCAGAGCCGGACACCTCCCGGATAAACGTTGCGGTTGTGCCCCAGCTCGACGTAGTCCGGCAGTTCCTCGATCAGCCTGGAATTGCCGCCACCAAGCACGATGTGATCGGCGATGAAGGCGATCTTGAGTTGCGCGATCGCCCGCGCCGTTTCCTTGCGCCAGGCCTTTTTCCCGAGCCGGTCTTTCCCGGCGTCGCCGAGCTGATCCTCGAGAATCCCGCCGTCGATGTAGGGAAGAAAACCGAGCTCGAGCGAGAGGACGGAGCCCGGCCAGACGAGCGCGGAGCCCAGGCCGGTGCCGAGCCCGAGAAAGAGCATGCGACCGCTCCCGCCGTAGCTGCCGAGCGCTTGAAGCGCAGCGTCATTTATCACTTTAGTCGGCTTGCCTAACGATTCCGCAAGCTTAAATGCGAGCCAGCCTTTGCCGAGGTTCTTCGGCTCTTTCAAAATCCTGCCGTCGCGGACGGCGGAGGGAAAACCGATCGAGACCGCGTCGTATTCCCAGCCGGCGGTCGCTTCGTTGATCTGCGCGATCGCTTCGTCAGGCGCGAAGGTCGGTCCGGAAGGAAATTTGCGACGTTTTTCCTCCGCCGAGATCATCAGCTTCACGTTCGAGCCGCCGATATCGATGACCAGGATTTTCTTATTCATGCGCGCGGTGTGGGTGGACTTTTAACAGGCGAGAGCCGCATTTTGCCGCGCCGCTGTTTCTCCGCGAGCTTTTTCGCCTGTCGGCGCGAATGCTCGCGGAACTGCAATTGGGCCTGGGCGGGCGCCTCGCCTTTCGCCGGCTTCAGACGGATGTAAGTCCCATCCGCCTGCAACTCACGCGCCTTCCCGTGATCGTGCAAAAATCGCGGGAGCACCTCATTGATCAGCTCCGCGCGGAGGTTGGGTGCTTCGACTGGGAAAGCGATCTCGACCCGGCGATAAAAATTGCGCGGCATCCAGTCCGCGCTCGCCAGATAGAGCAGCGGATCGCCGTCGTTCCCGAAGTAATAAATGCGGCTGTGCTCGAGAAAGCGGCCGACAATGCTGATGACGCGAATGTTCTCGCTCAAGCGCGGAATCCCCGGCCGGAGCGAGCAGATTCCCCTAACGACGAGATCGATCTGCACGCCGGCGCAGGAGGCCTCGTAGAGCTTCTCGATCACCTCCTGATCGACGAGCGAATTCAACTTCGCGATGATCCGGCCCGGTTTTCCGGCGGCAGCGAAATTGCGCTCTGCTTCGATCATTTCGATCAGCCGCTGATGCAGATCGAAGGGCGCGACCAGCAGCTTTTTCAAACCAGGATAACCGGCCAGGCCGGTGAGCGTGTTGAAGACGATCGCCACTTCCTCGGTCAGTTCCTGCGCAGTCGTGAAGAGGCTGAAATCGGTGTAAATGCGCGCGGTTTTGGGATGATAATTTCCGGTGCCGAGGTGGACGTATTGCCGGAGCCGATCCGTGTCGCGCCTCACGATCAGAAGCGCCTTGCAATGCGTCTTCAAACCGACCACACCGTAAACCACATGCGCGCCCGCTTCCTCGAGCCGGCGCGCCCATTGGATGTTGTTCGCCTCGTCGAAACGGGCGCGCAATTCCACCAGCGCGGTCACCTGTTTTCCGGCGTCGGCGGCGTTGATCAATGCCTCGACAATCGAGGAGTCGCCGCTCGTCCGGTAAAGGGTAATCTTGAGCGCGAGCACCTGGGGATCGGTCGCCGCGTTTTCGATCAGCTCCACCACCGGATCGTAACTTTCGTAGGGGTGATGGAGCAGAATGTCCTGCTTGCGCATCGCCTCAAAAATGTCCGCATGCGCCGGAAGCGCAGGATCGCGAGCCGGCTGGAAGACCCGGTCCTTCAGCTTCGCAAAAGCATCGTTTGCGACCAGCGGCGCGAGGTGTGTCATCGAAAGCGGGCCGTCAACCTTGTAAAGATCGGCTGGTCCGAGCTGGAAAAAATCGAGGAGCAAATCCGAGAAGTCGTTAGGGCAATCGGCTTCCACTTCGAGCCGCACGGCGTTGCCTCGGCTCGAGCGCCGCAGCTCCTGTTCGATGCTCCGGAGCAGGTTGTCGGCCTCTTCTTCATCGATGTAGAGATCGCTGTTCCGCGTCACTCGAAAAGCGTGCGCGCCATCAATTGTCAGGCCGGGAAAGAGATCGGCGATGTGATTCTTGATGAGGGACGCGAGATACAAATAATTCCAATTCTCATCTCCACCTTTTTCGCCGCGCGGCATGAGGATGAGCCGCGAAACCGCTCGCGGCACCTGCACGATCGCATGCAATGGGTTGCCACCGTTTTTGGTCCGCGCCCTAACGAGAAGATTGTGACTTTTGTTTGCGAGCTGCGGGAAGGGATGGCTCGCATCGACCGCGAGCGGCGTAAGCATCGGAAAAACTTCCTGTTGAAAATAACGCCGCGCCCAGGCTGCGCGTTTCGCGTTCAGATCGCCGCTCTGCCGAATTCGGATTTGGTGCTGTCTCAGGTGCGGCGCCAGCTCTTCGTTCCAGAGCGCGTATTGGGCGGTGACCATCTCGTGCACGATCCGCTCAATCGCGTTAAAGGTTTCGGTCGGGCTCATCCCGTCCGGCCCGATATCGCTCGTTTCACTGGCGATTTGCTGTTTAATGCCGGCCACTCGGATTTCGAAAAACTCGTCGAGATTCGAACTTACAATCCCGAGAAACTTAACCCGCTCGAGCAACGGCTGGGTCGGATCCTGCGCTTCCTCGAGCACGCGCCGGTTGAACTCCAGCCAGCTCAGCTCGCGGTTGATGAAGTTCGCCGGATCGGAAAAATTCGGCGTATCCCCCTTATCGTTAGGCAAAGTCATCGGCACGACGTTTTCCGGGAGTGTGGATGTGCGCGAGGAAGGGCGAGGCGGCATAAGACAGGAACGAGAGACTCACAATAAACCGCTGCGCGAACCCCGTCGCAAATCAGACGGGCTCTCTCGCCACTCCGGGCAGCACAGGCCGCTGCCTGTCGTTTGGCACGGCTCGCGCCGAACTGGCCCGAACGGCCTCGGGTAACCGCCAAACGCCACGAGCCAGCGCCCTCTGCTCCGCGGTGCCAGCTGCGGCAACGCGACGGTTGACGGTTTTCCTGCTTTATCGCCAAGCTCAGCAAATGCCGCGAACACGGAAGAAAAAATCAGGCGCGAAATGGTGGCAGCTCGAGCTGGTCGAATGGCTCGCGGTCGGTCTCGCGATTCTTGGGATCATCGCAGTCTTCTGCGTCTTTTTCATTCGCCGACATGTTCTCGAATATCATCTCGACCACACCTTCTCCGTCAGCGATCCCGAGTTCTTCGGCTCTGCGCTTGCACTCGCTGACCCCACGCCGCTCGCGGGGAACAAGCTCGATCTGCTCGAGAACGGCGACGCTTATTTTCCCGCGATGCTGGCCGCGATCCGCACCGCGCAAAAGACGGTCAACTTTGAGGCTTACATCTTTTATTCCGATGAAGTCGGGCGCGCTTTTCGCGACGCGCTCTGCGAACGCGCCCGCGCCGGCGTGCAGGTTCGCGTCCTCCTCGACGGCGTCGGCTCCGGGCTGAAGCTCGATAATTCGGACGTCCGGATGCTGAAAAACGCCGGGTGCAAATTCAGCTATTATCATCCGCTCAGGTCGTGGCGGATCGATCGTACCAATCGTCGCACGCATCGCCGCGTGATCGTGATCGATGGCAAAATTGGCTTCACTGGCGCGGTCGGTTTCGCTGCGGAATGGTCCGGTCGCGCGCAGGATCCGAAGCACTGGCGCGACCTGATGCTGCGGGTTGAAGGCCCGCTCGTGGGGGAATTGCAGAGTGCGTTCGAAGCGCATTGGATCAAGACCTTTGGCGAGACGCTGAGCGGTGCGGATCAATTTCCCGCGCATCCGCCGGTGGGGGAAATTCACGGACAGACCATCGCGTCCCATTCCTTCTCGATGGCGCCGCTGCCGATCGCGCAGGCGGTCTCGTTCGCGGCCGCCACAAAACGGATCTGGATTACAAATGCCTATTGCACGCCGACGCCTGACCAGGTCGAGCTCCTCGTGAAAGCGGTGCGCCGCGGCGTCGATGTAAAGCTCATCCTGCCGGGCGAGAACGACGATCAGCCCCTAACGAAAAGTGCCGGTCGCGCCGCCTATGGCAGGATGCTCGAGGGTGGCGTGAGGATTTTCGAATACCAACCAACGATGATTCATACGAAAGCGATGCTGATTGACGGAGAGTTCACGATCATTGGCTCGTCCAACTTCGACGCGCGCTCGGCCGAGATAAATGAAGAGCTGGATCTCGCGGTCTACGACGCCGGCTTTGGAAAAAAGATGGAAGCGATCTTCCAGAAAGATCTCGCAAACTCGAAGGAATACACGCTGCAGGATTTTCGGAATCGTTCGCTCTGGGAACGCACTACGGAATGGGTCGCGTTTCCGTTTCGTTCGCAGATGTAGCTGATGCTCTTTTCAACCGCGGAGAACGCAGAGAGGGAATAGAAAAGCAGCGGCCAAAACCATCGCCATCCTGAGCGAAAGTGAAGCGGAGCGAACGAACTCGAAGGATTCCGTCGGGCTTCCTGAAAGCGTGCTACCGGCGTTTGCTGAGAACCCGCTAACGAAGTTTCCGGGCAGGTTCACCAAATTCCCCCAGCTCCCGTCTGTTCCGCTCGGGATGAAAGAAGCGTGCGCTGCACTTTCAAATCCGGCGTAAGCACCACCAGGTCGGCGTCCATCCCTTCCGCGAGGACGCCTTTCGTTCTCCAGCCCATCGCGCGCGCCGGCGTTTCCGTCGCCATCCGAACGGCTTCATGGAATGGAACGCCAACTTCCCCAACCATCTGCCTGACGAGATCAATCATGCATGCCGCGCCCCCCGCCAGCGCCGAGCCATCTTCGACCCAACAGGCTCCGTCGCGGACGGCGCACTCCTTTTTCCCGAGCAAAAACCTGCTGCCGTCAGCCAAACCCGCCCCAGCGGTTGCGTCCGTCACGAGGCAGATTCCCGCCGCGCCTTTCGCCTGGTAAAGCATCCGCATCAAGGTCGGGGAAACATGCTGGCCGTCTGCGATCAACTCGCAGAAGATCTCCGGTTCGCTCAGCGCGAACTCGAGCAAGCCAGCCGTACGCACGCCGCCGCGCCGGCGCATCGACGACATACAGTTGAAAACGTGCGTCACCTGCCGCATTCCCCGTTGGAATCCGGGCCGCGCCTCATCATCCCACGCCGCGCTATGACCGCCGCTGACCGCGATACCGCTTGTCGTTAGGCAAGAGATTGCTTCGAGTGCGCCCGGAATTTCCGGCGCGAGCGTGACCCGCAGGATTGCCTTCCCGGCCGTCAGCAGTTGCCTAACGAGTTGCTCCCGCGGCGCGACGATGAACTCCTCCGCCTGCGCGCCGGCCTTCTCGGGAGAGAGGAACGGACCTTCGACATGCGCGCCTCGGAGCTGCGGAATTTTCCCAACGGAGTCGCCGATCGCCCGCACCACGCGCACAACTTCGTTGAGCGACGCGGTCACCGTCGTTAGGCAAAGCGATGTCGTCCCGCCGCTCGCGTGGTACTCGCAGATCGCTCGAAAAGCTTCGGCCGTTCCCTCCATCGCATCGCGTCCGACCGCACCGTGCACATGCAGGTCGATGAAACCCGGCGCGAGAAAGTCGCCATCCAGGCTCACGATCTCCTCGTTAGGCCGCGGCTCGATCCGCGTGCGCAGTTCAACGATTTTTCCATCTGTCACCCGCAGCGAAAGCCCATCTCTAATCTCGTCCGGAAAAACCAGGCGACCATTTGTCAGGAGCATTGAAAGAGAATCGCATCGGCTACGCCCGCGCGCATTTCCGCAAATGGGTCATCCCGGGCGAAGCGCAGCGGAGTCCACGGGATCCCCAAAGTTTCCGACCGAGCGTCCCAACACGAACTTCACGTTCGTGCACCGAATCCCTCGACTGCTCGGGAGTGACTTCCGCGCTTGCGCTGCGCCCAGCCTCGACGGAAAGCTCGCGCTGCCCATGAACCCGCGCGCCTGGCTCCGTCACTTTGCCGTGCGGGGCGTGTTCTGGAGAAAATATCTCGATTTCGGCCAGACGAACGTGCCGTTTTATCTGCGCACGGTCATGATCACTTTGTGGACCTGCTTTTTTTACTTCTTCGCCTCCCCGGCGCGGCGCGCGGTTCTGGGAAATCTCGAGGTCATTTTTCCGGACTCGAGTCGCCTAACCAATTACGGCCGCGCCTGGCTCACCCTCTTTCATTTTGCGTGGACGATCTCGGATGCAGCCGATCACAAGCTGGCGAAGACGGAGTTTCGCTACACCGTCGAGGGTGCTGAGAATCTCGATGCGCTGGGCGCGGCAAGGGGAGCGATTTTGCTCACGGCGCACATGGGCAGTTACGATCTGGGCGCGGCGCTTTTTGCCGATCGCTACCAGCGCGCAATCCGAATGGTGCGAGCGCCGGAAGCTGACGAGAATACTGCGCGTCACGTGGACGAATCGCTCGCTCGCGCGACCGCAGGCGCGGTCAAAGTGGATTACAACCGATCGGAAATGTCGCTCCCGTTTGAGTTGCTGAACGCGCTGCGCGCAGGCGAAATCGTTTCGGTTCTAGGCGACCGCGCAATTGCCGGCAGTTCGCAGCGCGAGACGCGGCTCTTCGGCGAACTCGTTAGGCTGCCGGACGGGCCGTTCATTCTGGCCTGCGCGGCCCAGGCGCCGATCTATCCGGTTTTCATTCTTCGTGCTTCCTTTCATCATTACAAAATTATTGCGGGCGAACCCTTTTATTGCCGCCGAAGCGACGCTTCGCGCGAGGCCGCAGTCGAACACGCGCTCGCTAACTGGTGCCGCACGCTCGAGCAGGTGATTGCGTCGAATTGGTCGCAATGGTTTTCGCTCGTTCCGATTTTTAGGCTTCATGAGTGAGGTCGGCTTTTGGTTCGCGTTGCCGCGACTGCTCGCCCGCGGGGCGGGGAAAAAAACGCGACGAACGGAGTGGAGTGCGGTGGAAGCCTACGGTCTGGGATGGCTCGTCTTTTTGTTCCCGTGCATCTTCCTCTGGCATGAACAGGCTGCGCTCGCCAGGCCAATTGGCTGGAAGATCATCGCGTTCCTTCTCACTCCGCTGCTGGTCTGGATCGGGTGGCTGATCCTTTACCTTTTCGTCTGGTTGCTGGCCGCGATCTTGCGGCGGTTCCGGCTTTTTTCTGGTCCGAGCAACAATCCGCTCCAGAGTTTTTTCATCCTGCTGACTGTCTCGCTTTTCGCGCTCCGTTTTCTGCGCGACGAGCAGCTCTGGCTGCGCTCGTTAGGCGGGTTCTGGCTTGCGCTCCTCTTGCTGAATTGGATGGCGGAAATCATCCTGCGGCTTTCCCATGAACGGTAGGTGGACCCGGCGCGCGATTCTCGCTTTCGCCGTTTGCGCCGGGCTTTTCTTTGTCGGTCAGGTTGCTTTTCGGCCCTGGCTCGCACTCGGTATTCTGTTCCTCTCGCATCTGCTGATTCTCTTCTCCACATTGGTCCCGAACTGCCAGTGGTGGGGTCCGGTCGTGACCCGTTTCGAGACCAAAGAGCGCGAAGTCTGGCTCACGATCGATGACGGGCCGGACGCCATGCACACGCCGCGAATGCTGGCGTTGCTCGCTCGCTTCGGCGCGACCGCAACTTTCTTCACAATCGGGAAGCGCGCGGAAGAATTGCCCAACGAAGTCGCGCGAATCCGCCAGGCCAGTTGTGAAGTGGAGAACCACACCTGGTCGCATCCGAGCGGAAGCTTCTGGGCTTTTTCACCGGAAAAAATCGGGCGGGAGATTGATCGGCATCCGGTGCCTTCGCGATTTTTTCGCGCTCCTGCGGGTTTGAAAAATTTCTTCGTTCACCCGCTCCTCGCGCGTCGCAAAATGCAGCTCATCGGCTGGAGCGTGCGCGGGCTCGATACTGTGAGCGGCGATCCCGTTGCGGTCTCTGCGCGAATTCGGCAGGGACTGAAACCGGGCGCGATTATTCTGCTGCACGAAGGTCATCGCACGGAAAGCGATCCGGAATTTCACCCGCGTTGTCTCGCGCAAACGCTCGAGATCCTGGCGGAGGAAGGCTACCGCTGCGTCATCCCGCGACTGGAGCAATTGCGCGCCGGCGGAAGATGAAGAGGTGGTTGTTGAACGGCGTGTCGCCCCAGAGCGGCGCGATCTTCTGTTCGAATTCGTTATGCAAAAAATGCGCCGCGACCGCCGCGCGAGTGGGGAAGTGGAGTGATGTCCGCACGTTCCAGGTCGTCGCCTGCGCGAAACGTTCGGCCAGATAAGTGAGCCAGAAGCGCGCATTCTCGTCCCGCGGACAGTCGCGGATCAGGAGCATTCCTCCCGGCGCAATCCGGGGAACGAGGCGCGCCAGCAAACGTTCCTGCTCGTCAGGCCGGAGATAATGCAACACGTCGAAGAGCGCGAGGCTGCCGCTGCGCTCGAGATTGTCCGCGGCATCCTGCTCGACGAATTCGAGCGCGGGGTAGTGACGCTCCGCGACGGCCTGAGCTCGCGCGATTTTCCGCCCGTCGCGATCGATCCCCGCAATCGGCGGCTGAAAACCTCGCTCGCGCAGGTAGAAACCGAGCAAGCCGACGCCGCAGCCAACATCGAGCAGCGGCTCGCGCGAAGCGCGGAGCAACTCGAAGGCGGCCGGGAAGACCGGATCGCTCCGGAGCTTTTTGGCTGCGTAAAGTCGCAGCCAGAGTTCCGGGAAGCGGCTTGCGACCCGGGTGCAGGCGGCACCGTGGCTTTCGTCCGGCAGCGCGGCGCAGGCGCAGTCGCGTTCCAATGCGGTGCGCGCATTCCCGTTTTTCATTGCGACCCTCTTTCGCGCTGACAGATTGGCCGTGCAAATGGCCGGCCTTTTTTCTGGATACAAGGTCGAGGGGTTCTTCGATGAAATGTTCGCTGCGACCGGGGTGCCGCGAACGCATTACGAGCGGCTTCTGGCGCGATTTCGCGAGATGGAGAAGGGCGATTTTGAGCGGAAGCGGAATCTCGCCGCGACGTCGCTTCTGCAGCAGGGCGTCACCTTCACGGTCTATGATGACGCGCAGGGAACGGAGCGGATTTTCCCGTTCGACCTGATCCCGCGGATCATCCCGGCCAGCGAATGGGAGCTGATCGAGCGCGGGCTCGTGCAACGGATCACCGCGCTGAATCTTTTCCTGCACGACATTTATCACGGCCAAAACATTCTGCGCGACGGCGTGGTCCCAAAGGGAATCATCTGGGAAGCGACCGATTTCCGGCCGGAGTTCATGCACTTCGATGTGCCGCGGAATATTTACGTGCACATCTGCGGCACCGATCTGATCCGGGACGAAAAAGGCAATTATCTCGTGCTCGAGGATAACGCGCGCTGCCCATCAGGCGTTTCCTATGTCCTGGAAAATCGGCAGACGATGAAGCGGATCTTTCCGCCACTCTTCGCCGAATATCGGGTGCGTCCGGTGGAAAATTACGCGCAGGAATTGCTCAACGTGCTGCGTTACATCGCGCCCGAGCGGGACGAGGAACCGACCGTCGTGTTGCTGACGCCCGGAATATACAACTCGGCTTATTACGAACACTCGTTCCTCGCGCGTTCGATGGGGATCGAGATCGTGGAAGGTCGTGATCTGCTCGTGCAGGAGGGCTGCGTCTTCATGCGCACAACCAAAGGCTTAAAGCGCGTCGATGTGATTTATCGGCGGATCAACGACGACTTCCTCGATCCGGAGGTGTTCCGAAAAGATTCCGCGCTGGGTGTGCCTGGCCTCATCGACGCCTATCGCCGCGGCTGCGTCAGTCTCGCAAATTCCATCGGAACCGGCGTGGCCGACGACAAGGTGGTTTATCATTTCGTGCCCCAAATGATCAGCTACTACCTCGGGGAAGAACCGATCCTGGGGAATGTCGCGACCTACCTGGCTTCCGACCCTAAGGATCGCAAATACATCCTAGAACATCTCCCGGAATTGGTCGTGAAAGCCGCGAACGAGAGCGGCGGCTATGGCATGTTGATCGGCTCGCAGGCGAGCCAGGCTGAGCTGGCGGATTTCGCGGACCGGATCAAAGCCGCTCCGCGTAACTACATCGCGCAGCCGGTCGTGGCGCTCTCCCAGTCGCCCAGTTTTTGCAACGGTTCGATCGTGGGCCGGCACGTCGATTTGCGACCCTACATTCTCTCCGGCGAAAAGGTGACAATCATTCCCGGCGGCCTAACGAGAGTAGCATTGCGGGCGGGGTCGCTCGTAGTGAACTCTTCGCAGGGCGGCGGCAGCAAGGACACCTGGGTGGTCGATGACGAAGAAGAGGAAACGCCGCTCGAGCTTCAGTCTCAGTCCTCGGAGGTGCAATTGTCACAGTCACAAACTCAGTCGCAGTCAATCGAGTAGACCGGCATGTCATCCCGAGCGAAGTGCAGCGTAGTCGAGGGGGGCGGTGGAATTTTCAGAAAGCTCCACCGCAAGAATCCTTCCTCGCGCCTCGCCCGGCGATTTCGCCAATTCCTTTACTCGTTAGGTAATGCTGACTCCTATGTTTCCGCGTTGATTCAGGGAATCCTTCGTTCCGCTGCGCTGCACTCAGGATGACCTTCGTTTTGGAGATCGACCACTCATGTTAAGCCGGGTCGCGGACTCTCTTTATTGGATGAGTCGCTATATCGAGCGAGCGGAGAACGACGCGCGTCTCCTCGACGTCAATCTGCAGCTCCTCCTCGACCTCGGCGGCGAGGCCGACGCGATGCAGCATTGGGCGCCGGTCATCGCCTCGCTTGAGGAGACCGATACCTTCGATTCCCTCTACGAAGCGGCTGACGAAGCTTCCGTCACCGAGTTCCTCACCCTGCAAAGACAAAATCCAAACTCGATCATCTCCTGTCTCACCCTCGCGCGCGAAAATGCCCGCACCACGCGTGAGCAAATCTCCAGCGAAATGTGGGAGGAGATCAACCGGCTCTATCTCTTCGTGCAGAGTGAGGGCGCAGGCCGGCTGCTCCTCTCAAGTCCACACCAGTTTTTCAAGCAGGTCATCACCGGCTCGCATCTGTTTCAGGGCGTGACCGACGCGACCATGACGCACGGCGAAGGCTGGGATTTCATTCGCATTGGGACGCTGCTCGAGCGAGCCGACAGCACGTCGCGCATCCTCGACGTGAAATATCACATCCTCCTGCCGACCGGCGAGAATGTCGGCGGCAATGTTGATACGATTCAATGGATGGGGGTGTTGAAATCGTGCAGCGCCCTCGAGGCCTACTGCAAGCTTTACGTCAGCCAGGTTGCACCATGGAAGGTGGCCGAATTTCTCATCACCCATCAGGAGTTTCCCCGCTCGATTCGCTATTGTGTGGACTCGCTCGATCACGCGCTGCACCGGATTTCCGGCGTCGATGAATCGCGCTATAGCAACGAGGCGGAACGGCTCTCCGGCCGGCTGCGGTCAGATGTGGATTTCGTCACGATCGGCGAGATTTTCGAGTTTGGGTTGCACGAGTACCTGACGCAAATCCAGGAGCGGCTTGTGGAAGTGAGCAATGCGATGCACGCGACCTATTGCGCAAGCCTCGCGTAACTCAGACAACCTGCCTGAAAGGTCGCGCAGGCTTCCAGCCTGCAGATCACGCTGGACGCCTGCGTTACGGTGCGAGCAACTCCGCGTACCACCCGACCAGCCGCGCGCCGAAAAACATCCAGACCACCGCGCCGAGGGCGAGGTACGGGCCGAAGGGAATCTTCGCCGACCAAGCCCGTTTCCCCGCCGCCATCGTCGTTAGGCCAACAACCGAACCGACGAGCGAGCCGGCAAAAAAACTGAAAAATACCCCGCTCCAGCCGAGGAAGGCGCCGATCGCCGCGAGAAACTTCAGGTCGCCACGGCCCATCGCTTCCCGTGGGATTTGCAGTTCGCGAACCACGCCCGCGATTCGGTCGATCTGGTCGAGCTGGAGCGTTTCCTCGCCGATTGCCAGGCGATCGTAATGCAGCTCGAAAACGACATTTTCGAACTTTCGTTCATCGACCTGCGCTTCCGCGCAATGCAGGAGCATCCGGTCCGTTTCGCGCGCGAAGTGATCGCTCCAAAGTCCCTTCTCGTCGCCGACCACAAACTCGGCGTCATCATTCTCGCGCACCCAGCTAAACGGCGTCGGCGCGTCGAGCCGGATCCGTTTTTTGCCAAAGGCCTTTTTGCCTGTTTCGAGCACAAGCCAGAGCAAAACATACCCAAGGGCCGCCGCGCCTAACGACCAGGCAAATGCGAGCAGCCGCGACGCTTGCTCCATCAACGCCGGCACGGCCAGGCTCGCCAAAACGCCCGCAATCGTGCCCCCGATCGTCACTTCATCAGGGATGATAAAATGCGCGAAATCGATAAAAGTCGCGACGATCAGGAGCGAGATGAAGACCCAGTAAATGAGCGCGATCGGCCACGGGAAAACGAGCCAGATCACGAGAAAAAAGAGCGCCGTCAGGAGTTCGACCGCGAAGTAACGGAAGGCAATGCCGCTGCCGCAGCTCGCGCATTTTCCGCGCAACCAAAGCCAGCTCAGGAGCGGCAGGTTTTGGCTCCACGGGATTTGCTTTTTGCAACTTGGACAGAAGGAACGCTTCGGTTCGTTGACCGAGAGATCGAGCGGCAACCGATAGATGCAGACGTTCAAAAACGAACCGATTGCCGCGCCGAGGACGAACGCGAAAACGCGAAAAAACCACTCGAAAGCCGCCGGATTTTCCACTCGTTAGGCGGCCGCCGCGCGCTCGGCTTTGCGTTGCATAAACCAGGCGATCCAGATGCAGCTTTCGTAAAGCAGGCACATTGGCAGGCTCAGCGCGATGAGTGTCAGGACATCCGGCGTCGGGGTGATGATGGTGGCGAGAACGAAGATGAGCACGATCGCGTAAGGCCGGGTCCGGGCCATGAATTGGTAGGTTACGATTCCAAAGCGAACGAGCGCGAGGACGACGACCGGCAGCTCAAAAGCCAGCCCGAAGCCGAGAACGAAGCGGGTTACAAAAGAATAATATTCCTGCACGGTCCATGTCGGCGTCCAGCCTAACGACTGCGTGTCGTGGAAGAAAAAGAGGATCGTCTTCGGCAGAAGCCAAAGGTAGCAACAGGCCACGCCGATCAGGAAAAGCGCGAAGCTGACGGCGATCGCCGGAAAGAGAAAGCGCTTCTCCACCGCCGTCAGCGCCGGGAGCACGAATTGCGCGATGAAGTAAAGCAGAAGGGGGAACGAGATCACGATACCGGCGTAAAACGCGAGATGAAACGAAACTGTGATCGAGTCGGTGATGCCGAGCGCGCGAAGAGTTCCGGCCTGCGCCCCGACCTCATAAAGCGGCTGTTGGAGCACGACCACGAGCCGTTGCCGGAACGTGAAGCAAACCGCCATGGCCGCGATAATCGTGATCGCCATTTTCACGATCGTCCAGCGCAGGTCCTCGAGATGTTCCAAAAACGGCTTTGAAGTTTCGCTCTCGGGCGGATCTCGAAACGAGAAGATGTCGCGCAGCTTCATTCAGTTCGGAAAACTCGAAATCCGAAAATCGAATTTCGGAAGAAAGTCGAATATTCCAAAGCGAAGAAACCGAAGAAACGAAGGTGTCTGAACTTTCCAGGCGTCGAAACTTTTCGTGTTCCCTCGTCGGTTTCGGATTTCGCTATTCGACATTAGGAATTTGTCTGTCGTTAGGGAAAAATATCCCCGCGCGCGACCAGCCGAGCCCAAAGACTGAGAGTGTTCGAGTCGCGAATTTCGCCATCGGCGATCATCTGCCGGACGACATCGCCGCTGAATTCGCGGCAATCCAAAATCGACTCGGCCTCATCATGCTGCGGGCCATTTGCGCTTTGCTGCACTGGCCGTGCGAGAAAAAAATGGCAGAGCTCGTCGGTGAATCCCGGAGAGGAAAAGAAGTAGCCTAACGAGATTAGTTCCGCGCCGGGGGCGAGTTCCCAGCCGGTCTCTTCGCGCAGCTCACGCCGCGCCACTTCGCGCACGGCCGCCTCGTCTGGCTCCAGCGTCTCATCAATTTGTCCGGCGGGAAACGACCAGATGGCGGCGCGAATCGGGATCCGCTCTTCGCGGATCAGGACAAACTTTCCGTCGCGTGTGACGGGAGCGATCACGACCGCAGGTTTGCGATGGACGACCGACCACTTGCGCGGTTCGCTCCGTGTTGGCGTGCGTACTTCATCGGTTACGACGCTCAGATTGGGCGATTCGTAATGCATCTCGGTCCCAACGGTTTCCCAGCCGTCGATATCGCGCACGAGGTTGCTTTTTTGCACGCGGGGAAGTTATGGACGGCCCGCTGAAAAGCGAATGGCCGTTGAACACTGCGACAAATGGACGGCCGCGTCTCGGGCGCCCTGCTTCAAGCGTCGTTAGGTGGCGAGGCGACGGTGCTGCTCTCTCCAGGTTTCTTGGCGCCGCCGCGCAGAACGCGCACGGCGACGTATTTGGTTTGCGGCAGGATGAACTTTCGCAACTCGAGCTCGACTCGCGCGATCGGGAACTGCGCGAGCAGATGCGTCGCCATCGCGTCGGCGAGAGTTTCGATGAGACGCACTTCGCGATCCTGAACAAACTGCTGGAGCGCGTCGCAGACTGCTGCGTAGTCGATTGTCTGTGCCAAGTCGTCGCCCATTTCGGCGAAAGAACGGCGCGGCTGGAGGAGGACCGAAACGGTGAGACGCTGTGCGGTCGCACGCTCTTGGTCCGGCACCCCCACGCGCGCGGAAATTTCGAGCTCTTTGATCTCAATCAAGTCTGGCTGCGGATCCATCGCGAGAACTGCAACGTGCGATGCTCCGCTGCGATTTCCAAGCCGGAAGCGAACTGGGTCGTGAAGGGATGAACGCTATGATTCCAGCGTGGCGCGCGCGTTTCGAGCAATCGCCGCTCCTTCTGCGCCGGGGTTATAGCTCCGGATCGGCCCTCCGGAGTTTCGCGACTTCTTCCGCCAGCAGATCGGTCATCATGGCAGACGCGATCTCTGTTTCCCGCACCGTGGCGTTGCCTTGCGCGACCCGGCGGAGCGCCTGCACTTTTTTGCTGAGCGAGGCCGACGAAGCAGACAGACCGGCAGAATCGGCGACGTAGGTCGCGGCGTGGCACGCCTCGATGTTGAGCTGGGCCGCGGTCGCGATTGCATCCTGATTCGCGCCGAGGAACAGGAACGTCCACCGATACTGCTCGGTCTGCTGCTTGATGAGACAGGCGATTTCGCGCCACGTCTGTTTTTGGGAGGAATTTTCGGCGCCGTCGGTGAAGATGGCGATGATGACGCGCCCCGGGCGCTCCGGTTCGGCCAGCGCGGCGAGCCGGACGCCGAGGTCGTCGATCGTGCGACCGATCGCATCGAGCAAGGCCGTGCTCCCGCGCGGAACAAAATCGTCGGAAGTAAGCGGAAGCACTTCCGCCACCGGCAGGGAATCGATCGGCACGAGGTATTCATCGTCAAAAAGGACGAGCGTCAGCCTGGCGAATCCCGAGGTTTGCTGTTGTTCTTCCAGGAAGGAATTGAACCCGCCGATGGCTGCTTCCCGGCAGCTTTCCATCGAGCCGGAGCGGTCAAGGATGAAGGCGATCTCGCAGTAGTTTGAATTCATGCCGATGATCCTGCCACAGCGGGTCGGACATCGGCTGTCCGTGAGGGAAAATTATTTTTCGGCGTGAGCAGCCCGGATTTTCTCGCCGACCTCGGCCACCCGCCGGCGCAGCGCAGCGGGCGCGAGGACTTCGACTTCCTCGCCCCAGCTCAGGACCCAGCGCTCGATCTCTTCGAGGCTGCCGAGGCGCAACTGAAGCTCCAGCCCGCCGCCGCGCAGTTCGCGGATCTTTTGCGATTGATGCCAGACCCGCTCGCGGACGAGCTGCGCGGCAAACGGCTGGAAACGGAGCCGGATCAGGATGCGTCCTTCGCCGCGAAAGACACCGAAGCTGGAGTCGAGAAATTTCGTGATCGAGAAATCGGCCGGCCGCCGAAAACGGGCTCCGGTCCGGCGCGGCTGGCGAATCCGGGGAAGAGCGAAAGTGCGGAGCTGTTCGCGGTCGAGATCGAACGCGAAAAGGTACCATTGGTTATCGACGCAACCGAGATGATAAGGGCGGACACGGCGTGTTTCCGCGCGGGCACTTCGGAGTTTTCGGTAGGCGAAGGTAAGTTCTTCCGACCGCAAGACGGCGCGACTGAGGATTTCGAACGTCTCCAGATCATTCACGCTTTGGCCCGCGCTGCGGAAGGAAATGGCTGCGTCGAAATCGCTCCATTGGAACGTGACTTTGTCGCGCAAACCGTGCCCGATCTTCTGAAACGCCGTCCGCAACGGCACCTCGAAGGGTGTGCCGCGATATTGCTGCAGCGCCTTTTGTGCGACGAAGAGCGCGACGATCTCGGCCTCGGTCACCTCGATCGCGGGAAAGCTCGTGACCGGCTGCGTGTAAACAAAACCGAAATGGAGCTGGTCGTATTCGATCGGGAGTCCGAGTTGCGAGCGCATGAATTCGATGTCGCGCTGGATCGTTTTGCTCGAGACCTCGAGGTCGCGCGCGAGCTTCTGACAATTCGGAAATTTTCGCGCCTGAAGCAGAGTGTGCAATTGGAGCATGCGGGCGAGCGGCGGCCGCGAAAATTGTTCCCGCCGGCGCGGCGGAGTTTCGCGCAGGAGAAGGCCCTGTCGGCCGAGACCTCTCGAAGGTTGCATCCCGAAGCTATAGCTGAAGGGGGGGCTGAAATTCGAGAAGATTCCTCCCTTTGAGCAAGGGGCTGGGACGGCGGTTGTCCGACCGGCTATGATATGCTGCACCGCAGATGACGAAAAAGTCCGGCCTCCACCTCCACACGAGCAACTATCTCGAGCTTCTCGCCGATCGTCTTGCCGAAATCGTTAGGCGGCCGCTGCCCCAGACGTTCGCGGCGGAAGTGGTAGTGGTGCCGAGCCTTGGGTTGGAGCGCTGGCTCACGCAGCAGCTCGCAAAGCGCGACGGCATCTGCGCGAATGTGGATTTTCTCTTTCCGCAGAAGTTTGTCGGAGGTCTGATGAACCAGGCCCTTCCCGGTCGCGCGGCGGCACATTTTTACACACGCGAAAATCTTACCTGGCGGATCATGGCGCTTCTCCCCGCGCTCTCGCTCCGCCCCGGGTTTGAAGAATTACGCCGTTATCTCGATCAGCCGCGGCCGGACTTGCGCCGGTTTCAGCTCGCCGGAAAAATCGCCAGTTCTTTCGATCAATACCTCGCGTTCCGGCCGCGGCTGATTCTGGAGTGGGAGAAAGGAAAAGAGAATCATTGGCAGGCGATTCTTTGGCGTGAGCTGACGCAAGCCGCGCCAGGTCTGCATCCGCCGGCCCTCGCGCAGGAATTCGCGGCGCTCATGAAGAGCGGCGCGGCGCCTTTGCCGGCGCGGGTCGCGTTTTTCGGTCTGCCGACTTTGCCGCCGCTTTACGTGGAGTTCCTGGAGAACATCGCGCGGGCGACCGAAGTTCACGTTTTCATCCTGCGTGCGACGCCGGAATGGTGGGGCGATATCCGCTCCGAACGCGAAGACTTGCGCGCGCGCCGGAAAGCCTCGGGCCACCGGCAGCTCGATTTGCGATTCGAGCGCGGCAATCCGCTTCTGGCTTCGTTAGGAAAACTCGGCCGCGAATTCCTGGAGACGATAACGGAGCTCGATCCGGTCGAGGAGGACGAACACTTTCGAGAGCCGGAAGGTGAAACGATGCTCGCGCAGATTCGGCGCGATATTTACCAACTGCACGATCCGCTGGGCGCCCCACCGCGCCCGGTAGCGCCAGGAGACTCGTCGCTCCAATTCCATTCCTGCCACAGCCCGATGCGCGAGCTGGAAGTGCTGCACGATCAGTTACTCGCGCTCTTCGAGCAGCAGCGCGATCTCAAGCCGCATGAGATCGTGGTGATGGCGCCGGATATCAGTATCTACGCGCCGTTCATTGAGGCGGTTTTTGCAACTGCGCCGGAGGAGCTCCGGATTCCCTTCAGCGTAGCCGATCGCGGGGCCCGGGCGGAGAACGGCATCGTCGATACTTTTCTGCGGATTCTTGAATCGGTTGGCAGCCGCTTCCCAGCCGGCAACGTGCTCAGCATTCTTGAATCGCCGGCGTTGCAACGCCGCTTCGAGTTGACGGAATCCGATCTTGAACCCGTTCGCGGCTGGATCGAAAAATCCGGAATCCGCTGGGGGATCGATGCCGAGCAGCGCGCGGAGCTCGGCCTGCCGGCTTTTGCCGAAAACAGCTGGCGCGCCGGGCTCGATCGTCTCCTCCTCGGCTACGCCGCGCCGGCGCGCGGGGAGAAGTTGTTCGAAGGGATTCTCGCCTATGACGAAATCGAAGGCAGCCTCGCCGAAACGCTGGGGCGGTTTGTGGATTTTTGCGAAGCCCTTTTCGCCGCGGCCCGCGATCTGAAGCATCCGCGTCCGCTCGCCGGCTGGCAGGAAACGCTGCAACAGCTCGCGGCGCGTTTTTTCCTCCCGGAAGATGAGCGCGAAGCCGAGCTGCGGCAGTTGCGGCGGGTGATCGAATCGTTAGGCGAGACCGTGGGGCTTTCCGGCTTCACCGAACCCGTGCCGCTCGATGTTCTGCTCGCGCATCTCGAACAGGCGCTCGCCGGCACCGAAAACGGCTCCGGGTTTCTTGTCGGCCGCGTGACTTTTTGCGCGCTCAAGCCGATGCGGACCGTACCCTTCCGCGTCGTCTGTCTAATCGGGATGAACGACACGGCGTATCCGCGCCACGAGCGTGCGCCCGGCTTCAATTTGGTGGCGCAAGACCCTCGGCCCGGCGACCGCTCGACGCGCGACGATGATCGCTACCTTTTTCTCGAAGCGCTCCTCTCCGCGCGCGACGTTTTCTACGTCAGCTACGTCGGGCAATCGATCCGCGACAACAGCGCAATGCCGCCGAGCGTGCTCGTGAGCGAGCTGCTGGATTACGCGCGGGCGAGCTTCCTGATTCCGAAGGAGGAGCCGCTCGTTAGGCAACATCCCTTGCAGCCGTTCAGCCGAAAATATTTTTTCGGCCAGAATGGGCTCTTCAGTTACTCCAGGGAAAATCTGGCGGCGAGTGAAGCGGCCGCCGGAGAACGCCACGAGCCACGACCATTTATCAGCGAGCCACTCGATGAACCGGAGAGCGAATGGCGCGCACTCGATGCCGCGCAACTGATTCGATTTTTCGGAAACCCGGCGAAATTTCTGATCGAACAACGCCTCAGCATTCGCCTGCCCCGACGCGACGAATTGCTCGAGGAAGTGGAGCCGTTCGAGCTGAACTCGCTCGCCAAATACAAGCTCGAGCAGGATTTGGTGGCGCGCGCCTTACGCAATGAATCCTTCACGCCGCTTCTCCCGGTGCTGCGCGCCAATGGGGAACTACCACCCGGGACTGCGGGCGAAACGCGGTTGCGGGAGATGTGCGAAGCCGCGGAGGTATTCAGCAAGGTTGTCAGGCAACATCTCGACGTCGGCGCCGCGGAGGAATCACGCGACCTTCAGCTCGCGCTCGAGGGCTTCTCGCTTCGCGACCGGCTCGACCAGCTTTATCGCGGTCGTCTTGTCCGTTACCGCCTAACGACGCGGAAGCCGGCCGATCTGCTCGGCGCGTGGATTCATCACCTGATCGCCAATACCCAGCAGCCAACTCCTTCTCTCCTGATCACGAACGACAAAAAGAAGGGCCCGGTAGTGGATTCTTTTTTTCCGATCGAGTCCGAACCGGCGCAGACGCATTTGCGGAATTTGCTCCAGCTCTACTGGCGCGGACTCCGCGAGCCCCTGCGCTTTTTCCCGCGCAGCTCGCTCGCCTTTGCCGAGCAAACGCTCAGACCAAAGGGCAACCTCTCCCCGCTGGAGAAAGCGCAGGCGAAATGGCGGGATGAGCCAAAAGACTGGGAGAGCGACAAGGGCGAACCACCGGAATCGAAAGATCTTCATTTCCGTTTCGCCTTCCGCAACGCCGCCGAGCCACTCGATGTGGAATTCGAGCAGGCGGCGCTCGCGGTTTTCGCGCCGCTCCTGAAAGGGATGGAATCGTGAAACCACGATTGCCTTTCAATTTGTCGCGCACGGAAATCGCCGCAGGCCGAATGCTGATCGAAGCCAGCGCCGGCACGGGCAAAACTTTCACAATTTCTCATCTCGTGCTGCGCCTGCTGCTCGAGCGGCCGGAGCTGACGATCGATCGCATCCTGGTCACAACCTTCACCGAGCTGGCCACCGCCCAGTTGCGCGCTCGGATTCGAGATTTGCTCCGGGACGCGATCGCGGCTTTTGGTTCTGGGAAGACGGACGACGAACTGCTGGAAAGCCTGATCCAAAGGCACGCCGGCGATCCCGCAGCCGTGGCGAGACTGGAAGCGGCGCGGACCAATTTTGACGAGGCGCCGATCTTTACAATCCATGGTTTTTGCCAGCGGGTCCTGGCGGAACGGGCCTTTGAAAGCGGGACGCTGTTCGACGCGGAACTCGTGACGAACCAGTCGGATCTGCTGCGCGAAATCGTGCAGGATTTCTGGCGAGTTCATTTTTATGGGAGCGCCGCGCCAGACTCCGCGAGCGATGCCCGGTTTGCGGCGCTGCTCGCGCTCAAAAACAGGATCACGCCGGAGAGGTTGTCGGAGCAGCTCGAAGAATTGATCCGTCATCCGCAGTTGCGCGTGCTGCCGGAAGAGACGCGTTCGTTAGGCGAAATCACGCGCGACTTGAACAAAGTGCTCTCCGAGCTGCGCAGCAGTTGGGCCAAAGAGGAGAAAAAACTGCGCGCGGTGTTCACTAATGCGGGTTGGGCGAAAAACAGTTCAGCCAAACCGGAGAAAACATTGCCGCTGCTCCAGGCGCTGGGAACTTGCCTGAGCGATGAAGGCGGCACAGTCGAGCAGCTCGCCTGCCTCGAATCTTTCGCGAGCCGAAGAATCAAAAAGGATGTGCGCGCCGGCTCCGCGGAACCGCAGTCGGCCGTGTTCCAGCTTTGCGACCGGCTGCTCGATCTTGAACGCGAGTTCTGCGTGGCGCTTCAGGCGACGTTTTTGTCTGAGGCGCGCACGCAGCTGCACGAACGCAAGCTGCTCCGTAACGTTCTTTCTTTCGATGATCTTCTGACGCGGCTCGACGCAGCCTTGGCCGGTCCCGGCGGCGCGGAGCTGGCGCTATCCATCCGAAACAAATACCAGGCCGCGCTGATCGACGAATTTCAGGATACCGATCCGGTTCAATATTCGATCTTCGCGCGCATCTACGAAGGAAGCGGCGCGCCGGTCGCGTTCATCGGGGATCCGAAACAGGCGATCTACGCCTTTCGCGGCGCGGATGTCTTCACCTACATGAAAGCGGCATCCGCCACGCCGGCGAAAGAACAATTCACCCTAACGACGAACTGGCGTTCCGAAAGCCGGCTGGTCGAAGCCGTCAATACGATTTTCGATCGCGAGAAGCCGTTCCTGCTCGAAGAGATCCAATTCGACCGGGCCGCGCCCAGCCCGAAAGCGGATGAAAACCTTCTCCTGGTGGGTGGCCAGCAAGAACCGCCGTTTCATCTTTGGCTCGGGTCCAGAGAAGATAATGAAACCGACCTGTCGCAGAGGGTGGCGTCGGATTTTGTCCGCTTGCTGACCATCCGCGCGACGATCGGGAAAGAGCCGCTCGCGCCGTCTCATCTGGCCGTGCTCACGAGCACAAACCTGCAGGCCGCGCAGGTGCAGGACGCACTTCGCAAGCGCCGCGTCTCGAGCGTGCTCTACAGCAGTGCAAATGTTTTCGCGTCGCATGAAGCACGCGAGCTGCGGGACATTCTCGCCGCCGTCATCCAGCCGACCTATGAAAAATTCGTGCGCGCCGCGCTCGCGACTGACGCGCTTGGCCGCACCGGAAATGATCTCGAATCCTTTAGCCGTGCCGAAACGGCGTGGGAAACGGAGCTGCTCCGTTTTCAGAAACATCATCAACTCTGGCGCGACCGCGGGTTCATCCGGATGCTGCGAGATCTGTCCAGCACGCACGGCGTTCGGCGACAGCTTCTCAGTTTCCCCGACGGCGAGCGGCGCCTGACGAATTTTCTGCATCTCGTGGAAATCCTGCATGCCGCCTGTGTCGAGAATCGCCTCGGGATGAACGGTCTCTTGAAATGGCTTGGTCAGCAGATGGAAGGAAAAAGTTTCGCGGAGCGCGAAGAGCATGAACTGCGGCTCGAGAGCGACGAAAAAGCGGTCCGCATTATCACCGTGCACAAGAGCAAAGGGCTGGAATTCGACGTCGTCTGGTGCCCGTTCGTCTGGCATACCGGCCGGGCGCGCCGGACGTTTCACGACGACTCCGCCGACAATCGGCTGACGCTCGATCTCAATGATCCCAAGGCGCACCAGGATCGTCGCGAAGAAGAAGCGCGGGCGGAGCAACTCCGGCAGTTTTACGTCGCGTTGACTCGGGCCCGGCATCGTTGCGCGATGCTCTGGCGGCCGCCGGGCAGGGGCGAAGACAAATCGGCGCCGGCCTATTTGTTGGGAGATCCTGCGGCACTGCCGGCCGCAATCCGGGAAAGCAGGGACCTCAATGTCTCGCCGGCGCCGGAAGCAACGGAAGTCGCTTGGAATCCGCCAGCCGATGAGACGACAACGGTGCCCGCATCCCGAAAATTCACAGGATCGATCGATCGCAGTTGGGGCATCGCCAGCTTTACCCGGCTCGTGAGCGGGCGTGAGGCAGACCTGCTTGATGAGGGGCCGCTGGTCGAGCCCGTGGTCGCGACCGAAGAAATGGCCGAGGCCAAAGGAATCCATGCCTTCCGGCGCGGCATGCAGGCTGGCACTTGTCTCCACGAGATCCTCGAGCGGGTGGATTTCGCCGACCTCGCGGGCGCCTCCGAGATCGCCGCGCGCCGTCTGCGTGCCTACGGAATTGAGGGTTTCGATGAAGTCGTGACCGACTGCCTGCGCCAACTGGCAGCGCTTCCGCTGGCGGGGGGAAGCGCTCGGTTTGCCCTGCGCGACGTGCCTAACGAGGCCCGGATCGCGGAGCTGGAATTTTCCTTTCCGGTCCGTCGCCTAACGACTACAAAACTGGCGGAAGCGTTCACGCGCGATGCCCTGCCACTGGCCATCGACCGGCTCCATTTCGACCCGCTCAACGGCTTCATGAATGGCTTCATCGATCTCACGTTCGAGCAGGGCGGGCGCTTTTATTTCGTCGACTGGAAATCGAACTGGCTCGGCCCCACCACGGCCGCCTATGGACCGGACGTGATCGCGGCGGAGATGCAGCGGAGTTTTTACAGACTCCAGCTCTGCCTCTACACCGTGGCGCTGCACCGTTATCTGCGACTGCGCAAAACCGGTTACGACTACGACCGACACTTCGGCGGCGCGTTTTACATTTTTCTGCGCGGAATCGATCCCACGCAGCCGGGAAACGGGGTGCACTTCGAGCGACCGAGTCGCGGTTTCGTGGAGAAATTCAGCAGCATTTTCGGAGCATGAACGACGACGAAAACTTCAGCGCGCTCGACCGGCACTTCGCCGATTTCCTGCAACGCCTCGACGGCACCGGCGCAGCGGAAGTGCGCCTCGCCGCGCTGTGCGCCAGCCAAGCGCGCGCCGGCGGCCACGTTTGTGTCTCTCTCACCGAAATCGCCGAGCGCGATGATGCTCCCAAAGCTGCGACGTTGCGGAAAAAATTGCGCGGGAGCCAAGTCGTCGGCGGGCCGGGAGAATTCACGCCGCTCGTGCTCGACGCCTCGGACCGGCTCTACCTGCGGCGCTATTGGGAATATGAACAACAGCTCGCCGCCGCGATTCTGGGACGGGCGGCCGCGGCTTCTCCAACCGTGCGGGGAGACGAAAGCGATCTGCAAAAGGTGGCCGCGAGCTGCGCGGTCGCAAAACGTTTTGCCGTAATCACAGGTGGCCCGGGCACAGGCAAAACCTGGACGGTGCTCTCAATCATCCGGCTTCTCCGCGATCAACCAGGCGGCGATCAACTGCGCGTACTCCTCGCCGCGCCGACCGGGAAAGCGGCGGCCCGCTTAACCGATTCGCTTCGGAAAGCGGAAGAGAATTTTGAGGCGACCACGATTCACCGGTTGCTCGGTTACTTGCCCGATTCGGCCCGTTTTCGCCACGACCAACAGCACCCGCTCAGCGCCGACGTAGTGATTGTGGATGAAGCCTCGATGGTCGATCTCGCGCTCATGGCAAAACTCGTCGCGGCCGTGCCGCCGGCGGCTCGCCTCATCCTGCTGGGTGATCGCGATCAGCTCGCCTCGGTCGAAGCCGGCAGCGTGCTTGCCGATATTTGCGCCGCGGCCGAAAAAGCTCTGCCTAACGAACCGCTGCACGGCGCGGTCGTGGCGTTAAAACGCAACTTTCGCTTCGCCGAAGCGGGCGGCATTTACCGCTTCAGCGCCGCGGTCAATGCCGGACACGCGGACGCCGCGATCGCGATCCTGCGCGACAAGAGCGACGAGGAAACGAGATGGGAGCCGTTGCCAGCGGTGGCCAAACTTCCGGTAATGCTGCGCGACCGCCTGATCGCCGCTTACCGGCCTTCTCTCGAAACGGATGATCCGCTACAGGCACTCACGCGGCTCCAGGAGTTCCGAATCCTCTGCGCGGTGCGGCACGGTCCCTTTGGGATCGAGAACCTGAACACGATCGCAGAAGCAGTTCTTGCCGGCGCCGGACTGATCACGCCGCAGCGCGGACCATATCGCGGTCAACCGGTGACGATCACGCAAAACAATTACAACCTCGGACTTTTCAACGGCGACAGCGGCGTGATCCTGCCCGATCCCGAGAGCGGTGGTGAGCTGCGCGCTTTTTTTCTCACAGGGCAGGGGCAGGTTCGCCGCTTTCTGCCTTCGCGTCTGCCGCTCCACGAGACCGCTTTCGCGATGACCGTGCACAAAAGCCAGGGGTCGGAATTCGAGCGCCTGCTGCTCATTCTTCCCGAGAAGGATTCGCCGCTCCTGACTCGCGAGTTGCTTTACACGGCGATCACGCGCGCGCGGCAGGAGGCGGAGATTTGGGCGTCTGAAGAAATCCTGCGCGCCGCAATCGCGCGGCGGGTCAGCCGCACATCCGGGCTCCGCGATGCGCTCGCACCCGGAGTCGGGAAGTAACGAGCGGGAGCGGGTCACAGCGCACTCGCTGCAACTTCGTCGGCACGGCTTCGAAACGGAACGCGGGAGCCATCACTTCGGGGCTTGCCTAACGAGGCAATCTGACCTGATGATTCATCTCGACGAGACGCGTATGCTCGATCTGCTGGAGCGGACGAATTGCCGGAGACTTTCCGGAGCAGTTTCGAGGCGTTCTAACTTCTTTGATCCTGCTCTTCCACTTCCACTTGTACAAGTTGGGAGAGAGTCAGGGAAGGTAACGTGCAGGATCAAAGGATGTGACCGAAGCTGCCTGCTCGCGAAAGGTGCTCTGCGAACCGCCCGGGCGTTACGGCGCGATTCAGTTTTATGCTTTCGCGATCTCTGGTTTTCTCACTCTGCGCCGTCGTTATTTCACTGCCAACGTCCGCGCAAAATCCGCCGGCTCCCGCCGGCCTCGCGACTCTTGGAATTGTCGCCGGCTTTCCCGATCAACAGGTGACCGGCGTTGCCGTTTCGCGGCGCGGACGGATCTTCGTGAACTTCCCGGATTGGTCCGACAATCACACGATTTCTGTCGCCGAAATCGTGAACGGCAAACCGCAACCGTATCCGGACGAAGAGTGGAACCAGCCCGGCACGCCTAACAATCACTTCGTCTGCGTGCAAAGCGTTTACGTTGATGAGAGCGACAGCCTCTGGGTGCTCGATCCGGCCGCGCCCAAGATGAAGTCGATCGTAAAAGGCGGTCCGAAGCTGGTGAAGATCGACCTCGTGAAAAACAAGGTTGTGCAGACGATCCCATTCGGGGAAAAGATCGCGCCGGAGAAAAGCTACCTGAACGATGTGCGGGTGGACGTGAAAACGCAGACCGCGTTTATCACCGATTCCGGGCTGGGTGCGATCGTGGTCGTTGACCTGACGACGGGCAAAGCGCGGCGTCTGCTCGCTGGCGATCACGCGACGCAGGCCGAAAAGGATTTCAAGCTGCACGTGATGGGCCGCGAAGTGATCGGCGAAAATGGGAAGCCGCCGCAGATCAACTCCGACGGCCTCGCGCTCGATCGGCTGAATGGTTTTCTCTACTTCCACGCGCTCACGGCGGGCACACTTTATCGGGTCAAGATGGCCGACCTGCGAGATCCGCGCCTAACGAAAAGTGAATTGAGCGCGAAGGTGGAGAAGGTGCTGGAAACGCCGCCGCCGGACGGGATGGCGATGAGCCCTAATGGAAAGTTGTATCTCACGGACATCCAGCACGGCGCGGTTGTGCTCTTTGATCCGGAGGCGAAAAAGATCGCGCCGGTAATCACGGACGGGCGCCTGAGCTGGCCCGACAGCCTCGCCTGGGGGCCGGATGGTTCGCTTTACGTGACTACCTCGCAGATTCAAAACATGCCGCGCTTCAACGGCGGAAAGAGCATGCGCTCGACGCCCTATCATTTGTTCAAGATCACCGGCGCGCTCGCCGCCTCTCCATTATAGGCGGAACCGCGTTTGGCAGGGCGAGACTCCCTCGAGCTGCTCGCAAATCTCCCCGGTTACAAAACTCCGCGCACGGCGCGCCGCACGGTTTCGGTAATCCAGCCGTAGACCAGATGCGAGGCGAGCGCGTAAACGTGTGTTGTTAGGGGAATTTCCCGCGCGGGTTTTGAGAGACCGGCCTTTGGCACGGCGACTTCATCGGCCAGCACGAAGACAGCCGTGCCGAAGGCCAAGCCCTCGCCGATCGTGATGACGGGCGCGACTTCCGCGAGCGCGCCATAAAATGCGGCCGAACCGGCGCCCATGCCGTAGTGTACGGCTTCACCGGCTCCCGGTTTGTAGGCTGCCGGGATTTCCTGGCCGGAGATTTTTTGTGAGACAGCGTTTGCCGCTTTCACGGTCGCGGGATCGGCTTTGGGGCGTTCCTGTGTTTTCGAAGGATGAATCGCTTCCGCGGCCGCGCTCCAAGCCGCCTGGAATTGCTCCATTAAAAAGGAGGCGAGCAAGCCACCGGCGATGCCGGCCACCGCGCCTTTAAGAAAATCAATCTCATGACTTTCGTCATACAAAAATTGCATCGTCAGATCCTCCCGGTTTCCAGTTGTTCCCGCTATGCAATCGAATTCGGCAGACCACTTGCGCCCACCTTGGTCCGATTTGCCACAGCGCGCGACGAGTCGCACAGGCGCGCAAGCTTCCCTCGCAGCCGCGTCTCGTTCAGGACCATAGTGCTTCCGACCGCCAAAGACTCATCAGCGAAGCGCGGCGAAGTGATCGAGCTTCCGAACTGTCCTGCGCTTCCCGTTGCTCCACGGATCCCTCGGCTGCGCTGCGGTTCGCTCGGGATGACCGATTGCTGCGACGGATTGTAGCTTTACCTTGAATTGCTGGACATTTTTCTGCACAAGAAGTCCGTCGTAACATGACTCCGTCGCCCTACATTTTCCTCGCCATTTTCTGCGGAGTGGCGCTGGTTTTTCCCATCGCTCCGCTCGTTCTCGCGTGGCTCTGGCGGCGGTTTTACCAAGGCGCTAAACCGGGTCCGGCGAAGAACGCGACTTATGAATGCGGGGTGGAATCGTTAGGCGAAGCGCAGGTGCAGTTCCAATCGCAGTTTTATCTTTACGCAATCATCTTCCTGATCTTCGACGTGGAATCGATTTTCCTCGTGCCGTTCGCAGTCGCATTCACCGGACTGCCAATTGGCGCGTCCGTGGCGATGCTCGTCTTTCTGCTCCTCCTCTTGGAAGGCCTCGTCTGGGCTTGGAGCAAAGGTTGTCTCGACTGGGTAAAATAATGAGCGACCAGGCCGATGACGCGCTGCGGAGCGAGCTGCAAAAGCAGGGAATCTGGGTCACTTCGATGCAGGAGCTTTATAATTGGGGCCGCAAGAATTCGATCTGGCCGCTCCAGTTTGGGCTCGCCTGTTGCGCGATCGAGATGATCGCGACCGCCGCTTCGCGCTACGATCTTGCGCGCTTCGGCGGCGAAGTTTTTCGGCCTTCGCCGCGGCAGGCCGACCTCATGATTGTTGCCGGCACAGTCACCAAGAAAATGGCGCCCCAGATCGTCAGGCTCTACAACCAGATGCCCGATCCGAAATACGTCATCGCGATGGGTGCCTGCGCGATTTCCGGCGGGCCGTTTAAGCAGGGCTACAACGTTCTGAAAGGGATCGATCGCTACATCCCGGTCGATGTTTATATCCCCGGTTGTCCGCCGCGGCCGGAGGCGCTGCTCCATGCCTTCATGGAATTGCAGCGGAAAATCGATGGACAGAAACTGACCGGCGCGGGACGGGCGGCGCACCTGCGCGCGGAGCAGCCGAGCGAATTTCCAGTGCCGGAATTTGGGGAACATGATCTCGTGCCGCCGGCGAACCCGGATCTTTTCCATCCGCCCTCGATCGAGCGCGCCTAACGATGGAGTCGATCGAGGAAATCCGGACGCGGATCGAAGAAATGATTCTCGGTTCGCAGATCGCGGTTATCGCAAATCCGGGGCCGGCCAACCAGCCGTCGCTGCTTCTCGATCCCGCGCGTGCGGTCGATGTCGCGCGTTTTCTGCGCGACGACCCCGCCTTGCGCCTGGACTTCTGCTCAAATGTGACCGGGGTAGATTGGCTCGACCGGACGGTGAAGAAAAAGGTGAAGGTGAGGAAGCTGGTCGAA
>JAICMR010000224.1 GCA_025929155.1 Chthoniobacterales bacterium
CAGCCCGAGACGACTTTTGCCAAAGCCAATGCCGACTACAGCGCGGGCCGCTTCGCCGAGGCGATCAAAGGCTATGAGTCGCTCGTGCAGGAACATCATTGGAGCGCGAATGTCTTTTACGACCTCGGCAACGCCTATTTCCGGACGGGCGATTTTGGACGATCGATCTTAAATTATGAGCGCGCCCTCGCGCTGAACCCTACGCAGCCCGAAGCGCAGGCGAACCTGCGCCTGGTGCGCGACCAATCACGCGCACTCGAGCTCGCGGCGAGCTGGCCGGAGGAACACCTTGCTTTCCTGACGATCAATCAATACGCCATCCTCGCGGCTGTCGCGTTTTGGATCGCCGCTTTCACTTTCGCCGCGCTTCAATTCATGCGACGCCGGCCGGTCGTCTGGATTTTCGTTCTGCTGCTCCTGTGCGCAATTGCAGGCGGATCGATCTTCGCGATCTCCGCCTTCGAAACCGGAACCAAGGGCCGTGACCTCGCAATCGTGACCGCGCCCAAGATCCAGGCGCGGCTCGCGACCGCGGAGAGCGCCGGCACCGTGCTTGTGCTGCCGCCTGGGAGTGAAATCAAAATCCTGAGCACGCGCGGCGCATGGAGCTACGCGGCCTTGCCTAACGATCTCCGCGGTTGGATTCCGGCGCAGAGCGCGGAGCGCGTCCGGCTCTAGGTCGCAGCCTCGCGGCGTCGTCATCCTGGAAGCGTCGCCACGTTTTCCATTCGACAAATTTAGGCGGAGCGGCGCCGCATCGGCTGAAATTTGAACCGCCAGAGCAAGCCGAAGGCATCCATCTGCCGGTGACAGGCGAATCAGTTGCAATGGCCAACCTTTCGCCCGGCGACAAGGTAACGTGGAAGAGTTCACGGGGTGAAACTTCTGGCGTCGTAAAGAAGAAGCTGACGAGGAAAACGACCGTCAAATCACACGTCGTCGCGGCTTCGAAAAAGAATCCTGAATACCTTGTCGAAAGTTCGAAAACTGGCGCGCGCGCCGCGCATAAGCCGTCTGCGCTCAAAAAAAAGTAAGTTCGCCGCGGCCGGGCAGGAGACGCCTAACGACTCGGCGCTGCGCCTCGGGTTCCCGGTAAAAATCCTGGGCGTTGAGGGCTTAAAGAGCAACGACAGCCGTCGCTGGCAACAATCTCCGCATCTCCGGGTGTCGCTCGACTACCTGCATCGGATTTTCGATTACCTCGAGAAGCAATCGATCCGCATGTATCGGATGTCCTCCGACATCGCGCCCTATGTGACGCATCCCGACCTGCCGCAATTTCATCGGCAGGTGCGTGAGTGCGCGCCGGAATTGCGCGCCCTCGGCCGGCGCGCGCGACGGGTCGGGTTGCGGCTCTCGTTTCATCCATCGCAGTTCATCGTGCTAAACAGCCCCGACCCGGTGCTGGTGCGGAAGAGCATCGCCGATCTCGCGGCGCAGGCAGAGATGCTCGACGCGATGGAACTCGGCCCGGAAGCGGTGCTCGTGGTGCATGCCGGCGGAGCTTATGGCGATGTTGAACGCGGCAGCGCCGACTGGATCGCGACCTACCAGACACTATCGCCGGAAATTCGCCGCCGACTCGTGCTCGAGAATGATGACCTGCGCTATGGACCGGCCGATGTCTTAAAGATACATGACGCCACCGGTGTTCCACTGATCTTCGATCATCAACATTTTTGGTGCCACAACCCGGAGGGGCTCGAACTGCGGAGGACGGTGCAAAAGTTTCTTGTCTCCTGGCCGACTGGCGTCCGGCCGAAGCTGCACTTTTCTTCGCCGCGGACGGAGTTGCGCGAGATCAAGCGTCGCAACCGGAAGACGCGCAAAATGGAAACGGTCTTGCAGCAACCGATTTGGACTGGGCACGCGGATTTTTGTCAGCCATTTGAATTCATCGGGTTCATGCGGCAGCTCGACGGGCTGGAGTTTGACGTGATGCTGGAGGCGAAAGCGAAGGATCTCGCGCTCGTCAGGCTGCGCCGCGACCTGGCGCGCTACGCTTCGGATGTGGCGGAGCGCTTCGCAATCGCCACGTCATCCTGAGCGCAGCCGAACGCACAGTCGAAGGAACCGCTGAACTCTTGTTAAATATCTTTTGCCAAACAGCGAATCGACTGGCCGCCCTCCATAGCGGTTGCCCTAAACGCCAAGGTCTTTCATCTTGCAGCGCATGAACGCCGAAATGGATGTGGGGACGAACAAAAAGGCGTTCCAGATCAATCTTGACCGCAAACGATACGGCACCTTCGCCGAAATCGGCGCCGGCCAGGAAGTCGCGCGCCGCTTCTTTCACGTCGGCGGCGCATCGGGCACGATCGCGAAGACGATGTCGGCCTATGACATGCGTTTCAGCGACGCGATTTACGGGGCGTCGCAGCGCTACGTCAGCCGGGAGCGGCTGAACACGATGCTCGATCACGAATATAAACTCTTGATCGAGCGACTCGACGAGAAGCTGGGCGCAGAGCAGACGTTTTTCG
>JAICMR010000150.1 GCA_025929155.1 Chthoniobacterales bacterium
CGATCTTCGTCCGCGCGGCGCGTGTAACATTCGCAAGCCGAGAAAGAGCGCGAGAAAACCGAAGGCGGCCGCGAGCGGATCGGCACGCCCGGAGATATACGCGACAGCCGCGTTTTGCACCGGATGAACAAGCCAAATCAGAGCCGCGAGCAACGCCAGCCAACCGCGCCGGCCGTCCCCGATTTTGCAGAAGCGCAGAAATTCCGCCGCGAAGAAAAACAGCGCCACGCCCGCCGCCGCGTGCCAGAGCACGCTGACGAGATGATAACCGGCCGGCGCGAAAACGAAGGCGGCGTAATCGATCAGGTAAGTGAGCCGTTGCAGCGGCCGGTAGAAATCGGACGCCCCTGCATCGGTAAAAAGGAAGTGCTGAAATCCTTCCCAGATCAGCCGCCAGCTCCGAATCAGCGGATCGCGCAGAACGAGGGCATGATCGTCCCAAACAAACCCGGCGCGTAACGCGGGCGCGTAGGCCACGAGCGCGAGCAGCAGGAGCAGCGGCGGCGCGATCTTATTCGCCAGCGGGATTTCTTGTGGAGAAGGCACCGACGGCGCGTCTAGGTTCACCCATGTCGATCGATCTGCGCTCGGTTCTGTGGCTGTCACTCGTGTTGCTTGCGAGCAGCGCCCGTGCCGCCGGGGTGCCTAACGACTGTGAACAGCTCATTGTCGCGGTCGCGCCGGACTGGGACAGCATGCGTGGCCAGCTCCAGCGTTTCGAGCGCGATGGCGGCGGCGATTGGCAGCGCGTCGGTGGCGCGGTTCCGGTTCTTTTCGGAAAAAATGGTCTCGCCTGGGGTCGCGGTCTTGCCGGACAGGAGCAGCCCGGCCGGCACAAACAGGAGCGCGACGGCCGCGCGCCCGCCGGCGTTTTCCGGATCGGAAAGATTTACACTTACGATGCCGCGCTTCCCTTGGGAGCGGACTTTCCGTTTCACCAGGTCACGAAAGCAGACGCGTGGATCGACGACGTCACGAGTCCCGATTACAACCGCTTCGTCACGATCGACGATCCCGAGCATCCGCCGCCCTGGTTCGCGAAAGAGAAAATGCGCCACCACGATTTCGCCTACCGCTGGCTGGTTGAGATTCGGCATAACTCCGATCCGCCTGTGCCTAACGATGGCAGCGCGATCTTCTTTCACATCCGGCGTGGCGTCTCCCGCCCAACGTCCGGCTGCACCACGATGGCCGAGGGCGCGCTCGTCGATTTGATCACGTGGCTGCGGGCCGATCGGCATCCGTGTTACGCACTCTTGCCGCGCGCGGTTTACGCGGAGAAAGCCGGCGCGTGGAATCTGCCGGCACCGAAATTTCTGCCGGAGGCTGATTGAGAAGGAAAAAGTTCCGCCGCTTATTTGCATCTTCGTTAGGTTGCCCTTACCCTCACTCGTTAGGCCAAAACATTATGAGGAAACGATCCAATCCTGATTCGGAGCAGAACATCAAGCGCATCGACACGAAGCCGCGCGCCAAGAAGCAGACGCACGGATTTCAAGTTCACTTCGTCCGCGGTTCATCGACTGGCACGCGGATGTTCAGCGACGCAGTTTACGGCGGTAAAGAACAATCCCGCAAAGCGGCGCGCAAATATCGCCGCGAAGTGATGGGCGACCTCCCGCCGCGCACCACGATCGCGAGACCGGCGAAATCCGCCAGCCGCTCCGCCGCCAAATCAGCCAGCGCAAAACCGGCCGGGAAAAAAACAGCGGCGAAAAGCCCCGCGACGAAGAAATCGGCCGCCCGCCGCGGTCGTTAGGCAAGCAAATCGTCAGGCGCGCGTTTCCGTTTGCTCGCGGAACGCGCGCCAGCACTCGACGAAACCCGGCGCGAAATCGCGCGGGCGTTCCTCCAGCCACTCCGCAATCAGCTCGAGTGGGAAAAATTGCACCGCATCGATCTCCGACGCCGGAACACGAAATTTTCCTTCCGAGGCTCCGCGGTAAAGCCAGATGAACTCCTCGCCAGTTTGAGCGGAGGCCGGAATCTTCGCCACCCGCTCCAGCTTCGTTTCCACTCCGAGCTCTTCGCGCAGCTCCCGCACGGCTGTGTCATCATATTCCTCGCCGGCCTCGACGTGACCGGCCGCGCTCGAATCCCAGACGCCTGGATTCCGATCTTTATGGCGTGAACGCTTTTGCAGCAGCAGCTCTCCGGCGCGGTTGAAAATGAAGAGGTGCACGGCCCGATGACGCAAGTTATCCCCATGCACTTCCGCGCGTGGTTTCGCGTCAAGCACCTCGTCGTTTTCATCGACAACCGGGAATAGTTCCGCAGGATCGTTTCCGGTCTCCGGCGCGACCGGAGGCCGGACGAAGTTTGAGAGCGCAATCCATTGATCGAGCGATAATTCTTCGGCGCGCGCTTGCCCAGGCGCGCCAATCTCGGCCGCAGCTGCGGGCCAGTCCGCCACCAAATTTTTCAGCAACTTGCCGACCTGTTTGCGGCGTTGGGAGAAACCGCAGCGGACCAGGCTCCGAAAGATTTCGCGATCATGCTCCGGCAACTCTCCTGGCGCCCGAGGCGTGATGCGCACCAAGGCAGAATCGACCTCGGGCTCCGGCACAAAAACGGTCGCCGGAATCGCACGCAGAAAATCTATCCGACTTTGCGACTGCACGAGCAAGGTCAGGACTCCGTAAGCTTTCGAACCCGGCGCAGCCGAGAGGCGCGCGGCCACCTCCATCTGTAACATGAACAGGGCCGATGAGATAGGTGTCGACACTTCAAGAAAACGCCCGAGCAACGGCGTGGCCGCGTAGTAGGGAAGATTCCCCAGCAACTTCACTGGACCGTATGGAAAGAGCCGGCGCACATCGAACTCGAGCGCGTCGCCGTGAATCACTTCAAGCGCGCGGCCGGAAAATTTTTCTCGCAAAAACTCAGCGAGACGCGCGTCTTTCTCGATCGCCAAAATTCGCGCGCCGGCGTCCAAAGCAGGCTCAGTAATGGCGCCCAAACCGGGACCGATCTCGCACACGAAATCGCCCGGTGAGATGGCCGCCTGCTGCACGATCCAAGTCGCGAGATTTTGATCGTGGAGGAAATTTTGCCCGAGCGTCTTTACCGGCGTGACGCGGATATCGCGGAGCGTCTGATTGATCTCGGAAAGCTTCATGAACGTGCGGAAAAGGGCGGGGTTTTTGCCTGTTGAATCGGCTCGTTGTTCACAAAATCGTGTGAACAAACTTCCCACGCGCGATCAGGTTTATTCACAAGTTATTCAAGCGCTCCGGGCGTGGCTGTAGAGGCGGCCGTGCCGGCCGCTTGGGGTGCGGTTGTAGAGGTGGCCGTGTTGGCCGCTCGGGAGTGGTTTGTGGCGCCGATTTCGGGCACCACGCCCGCCACTACACCGCTGTGCGGACAGCAGGGCATCAGTCTTTCGGCAGCGCCTTGGTCTTAGCGCCGGGAATGGGAACCCGCCGTTTTCTGCTCTTCAAAAACGTGCGGCGCGCATCCTTGAGCGTCGCGCCTTCGATAAAATAAACCGTCGCCGCGCGGCCGATCGCATAGGTACCGGCCCCAGCCACCATTCCGCAAACCACGTTCCCCCAGCCGGGGAAAAACTTCAGCGCGGCACGTGTTCCTTCTCGCAGGATCATGCCGAGGCCGACGTTCGCGCCGAGCGCACCGACAAATTCAGTCGCCGCGCGCATGCTCCGTTCGCGGCCGCTCACATACATGATGCCGGAGACCATTACGAGTTGCAGCGTGGTCAGGATTGGCAAATCGGCCAGCGGGATCGGTTGCGCGCCGATCGCGGCGCAGATGGCGCTGGTCGATTTCACGAGCATCTCCGCGATCTCCTGCTTCGCGGCGCGGTCACCGCTCATCCGAACCATCTCGACGCGCGCCTCGTTAGGCAGCTCGCTCGCCAGCATCCGCCGCACGCTGGAATCGAGCGAATAACTGCCGATCAAGCTTACACGGATGGCAGGGGAATTAGCTCTCGCCGCCTCCTCCAAGGCCGAGGTTTCGGCGGCATCGGCGCCGCTCGCCCGCAGCTCTATCAATTTCGCGGGTGCGCCGAATTCGTTGTTCCAGGAGAGCAACTTCTCCAGTCGCTCGAGCTCACGTCGCGTTGCAACTTTCGCGGCCCTCTCCGCAGCCACAAAGAAAAAGAGATCAGCCGGCTGGCGTTTCAGCTCCTCCCGGATCAGCTCCAGCGCGGCTTCGTCGGCTCCGCGCGCGTCGAGTAATTCTACCGCGCCGTGATGCCCGAGCATAACAGTTTGCCAGCGAAAAAGGCCGGTGAGCGTTTCGCGCGAAGGCTCGGTGTGCTCATCGGAAAACAATCTTGTGGCGAACTCGAGCAGCGGCATCGGATGAGACCCCGTCAGCACGAATCGCGGCGTGCGTTGTTGCAGGAAAAGCTCCTTCAGCGGCGTGAGCTCGCTGAGGATCGGCTTCTGCATCGACTCGGGCAGTTTGCCGAGGAAGCCTTCGAGCCGTTCGACGATGTGGAGGAAAACGGAGTTGTTCATCGCGCGGAAGCCATCGCGCCCAACATGAAGTGGACTTGCGCCGCTGTCATCCCGAGGCAAGCGCAGCGGAGCGGGATCCAGCGACTTATTGAAACCTGCGCGCCCCCAATTTCACGGCGGATCCGCGGGATCCGTTGACTACGCTCTGCTCCGCTCCGGATGACGGTGGAAACACGCTCGGCTTCGTGTTAGAGAATCCGCCCCTCGTTTTCGATCTCGAGCCTCGAATTTCTTTCGGGTTCCGACCTTCGGACTTTGAGATTTTCTTCCACCATGTTTTCACAGCTCGGCGATAAACTTCAGGACATCTTTAAGGACCTGCGCGGCCACGGTTCGATCAGCGAGACGAACGTCGCGGATGCGATGCGCCAGGTGCGGCTCGCGCTCCTCGAGGCGGATGTCGATTACCAGGTCGCGAAGAAATTTGTCGCGCGGGTGAAGGAGAAAGCCCTCGGCGAAGATGTGCTCCGCAGCGTCACGCCGGGCCAGCAGATCGTGAAGATTTTTCACGACGAGCTGACGGCGCTGCTCGGCGGCGACGCAGAGGAGCTCAATCTGCAAAAGCCCGCGCGCATTCTGATGGTTGGCTTGAACGGCGCCGGCAAAACCACCTCGTCGGCGAAGCTGGCGCGCTGGCTGAAGAAGCAGGGCCGCAACCCGCTCTTGATCGCGTGCGATTTGCACCGGCCGGCTGCGATCGAGCAATTGGCAACGTTAGGCAAACAGGTCGATGTCCCGGTTTACACTCCCGCGCCTGACGAGAAGGATGTGAGGCGCGTCGCCAAAGCGAGCCTCGACTGGGCGGCGGAACAGGGCGGCAACGTCCAGATTTTCGACACCGCGGGCCGCCAGGAAATCGACACGGCGTTGATCGAGGAAATCAAGCAACTGAAGGAGTTCCTCAATCCGCAGGAAGTGCTGCTCGTGGCTGACGCGGCAACCGGCCAGCAGGCGGTGAGCGTGGCGACGCATTTCCACGAAGCTCTCGGGATCACCGGCATCGTGCTGACCAAACTCGACGGCGATGCGCGCGGCGGCGCGGCGCTTTCGATGCGCGAAGTGACCCAGCGGCCGATCAAATTCGGCGGCGTCGGCGAAAAGCTCGACCAGTTCGAACCGTTCGTGCCGGATCGGCTCGCGGGCCGGATTCTCGGGATGGGTGACATCGTCGGCCTGGTCGAGAAAGCGGCCGAAGCGATCGACGAAGAGGAAGCGAAACGCATGGAGCACAAGCTCCGGACCGCCTCGTTCGATTTCAACGACTTCCTCGCGCAATTCAAGATGATGAAGAAGCTTGGACCGCTCGAGAACATCCTCGGCATGCTCCCGGGGATGAGTCAGATCAAAGGCGGCTTGAACGTCGATGAAAAACAGATCAAGCGCACCGAAGCGATCGTCCTCTCGATGACCGACGAGGAACGCCGCCGCCCTGACATCCTGAACGCCCGGCGGCGGCAGCGGATCGCAGCCGGGAGCGGCAGCACCGTGACCGACGTCAACCAGTTGCTCCAGCGCTTCAATCAGATGCGCAAGATGATGAAGAATGCGGGCAAGATGAAGAAGATGATGGCGCAGATGCAGCGGATGAAGAGCTGACTTGCGATTTTGCGAATTTCGGCGATTCGTTCCCTCCCCGCCTCCTGGATTTCAGCTTCTCAGTGTTTCAGCTTTCAGTTTTTTAAACCATGTCCGTTTCCATCCGTTTACGCCGCGAAGGCACGAAAAATCGTCCCTATTATAAAGTCGTAGTGGCCGACAGCCGCAGCCCGCGCGACGGCAAGTTTATCGAGATCATCGGCACCTATGATCCGAAGGTGGAAGGCGAAAACAGCCGGATCAAAATCGATCGCGCCGAGCACTGGATCTCGCGCGGCGCGCAGCCGTCCGACACCGTGCGCAGCTTATTAAAGAAGAACCGCGCGCGCGCCGCTGCGGGTCCCGACGAAGCCGGTGAACCTGCGCCAACGAAGCAGGCGAAACGCGCCGCCACGAAAGCCGCGTCCGCCGCCGAGACGCTCGCTCCCGCGGAAGCTGCACCCGTCGAGGAAGCGCCCGCTCCGGCTGCCGAACCTCAGATTCCTGCGGAGGCTGAAGCTCCCGCCGCTCAGCCGGCTGCGGAAGAGAATCCCGAAGCGAAGCCCGCGGAATAGCCAAGGTC